>NZ_SATA01000018.1:0-6131 GCF_009377995.1 Salinivibrio sp. VGrn1 | reverse complement strand
ACATCGCCAGGCTTGCTTTCTTGTTTTCAGATTTTTGGAAAAATCTGAAGGCAAAAACGGATTTAAGCATCAAAGCAGATTGACGTAAGACTTTGATGAGAAAACACCAAGCCCTGACCTCACGGTCGGGGCTTTTTTGTATCTATAGCAAGATATCACGCGTTTTGATTCAATAACTTACCGCTTCAAACTCTATAAACCGTTATACCTCAATAATGTATATCTGTGCCCACTCAACGCGGAAGCCGAGAGTCGATTCCAATATTACTCGGTAAAGCGCGCTTTTCACCGGTAATCTATAGACATAAAAAAACCTCCTTTGCGGAGGTTTTGATTATCAAGCTTGTTGACTCGCTATTACGCTGGATTCTTGGCGATCAGTTTTCTTGTTCGCTCTGCGGGTTCATCGAGTCCAAGCTTTTCATAGGCTTTAAGCATTAAAGGGAGTGACGCTCTGGCCGCTTCTGTATCAGGGAAGTCACGCTGCAACGCTTGGCAACGATTAACCGCGGCAACCCAAGCTTCTCGACGAATATAGTAATCTGCTGCGGCGAGCTCATAGTTAGCGAGGCGGTTTTTTAATGCGGTCATCCGCGCTTTGGCATCTGCGGCATACTCACTGTTTGGATAGCGCTCAAGCAGGCGACGAAAATCGGCAAATGCTTTGCGTGCTGGCTGAGGATCTCTGTCGTCCCGCTCCATACGAAGAATATCGTGAATGAGGCTACGATCTTGCGCCATATGGGTAAGGCCACGCATATAAACCACCCAGTCACTTTCTGGGTGCGCAGGGTGCATACGCATAAAACGATCAATGGTTGCCTCGGCTAAAGCCAAGTCATCATTTTTGTAATATGCATAAATCAGATCCAGCTGCACTTGATCAGAATAAGCACCAAAGGGATAGCGTGAATCCAGTGCTTCCAGCTTTTCAATAGCGGTTATCCAAGCCCCTTGATTTAACTGCGCTTCAGCATCCTGATACAGTTTGGATGGCGGATCGTCTTGGACGACTTGGTCGTTACTTGAACAACCGGCGAGTAGAGAGGCTGCGAGTAGTGCAGTCAGGGTTAGGCGTTTCATGGGTTATCGCACTTCCTTGAAAAGTTTTTATGCCATCTGGATTACGGTCGCAGCGGCAAACAGATACAATGTCATTATTCCGGCTATTTTATCCAGTGACAGGCGACTATAGCAAAAGGCGTTGATAGGCGATATGCCGAGCGCCACTATAACGACTGTCGCGAGGGTTTAGTCATAGAAATCATAGAAAAGTTCGATATGGCACAACAGATAGAATTATCCCACCAGATCCAAGACCATCAACTGGGTCAACGGCTTGACCAAGCCATTGCTGAGTTGTTTCCTGACTACTCACGCTCTCGGATCAAGACTTGGATCCAAGCCGGCCAGGTATCACTCGATGGTGTGACCATTGATAAGCCGCGCCAAAAAGTGATGGGCGGAGAAAACGTTGAGATCACTGCGGAAATTGAAGATGACGATCGCTGGATAGCGCAAGATATTCCGCTAGATATTGTCTATGAAGATGATGACTTGTTGGTGATTAATAAACCTGCGGGGCTGGTTGTTCACCCAGGCGCAGGTTGCCCTGATGGCACTTTACTGAACGGTCTGTTGTATCGTTATCCGGAAATTGGAGACGTACCTCGGGCAGGGATAGTGCATCGTTTGGATAAAGACACCACGGGATTAATGGTGGTCGCTAAAACTATTCCGGCACAAACCCGTTTGGTGCGTGCGCTACAAAAGCGGAAAATTACCCGTGAGTATGAAGCCATTGCGATTGGTAATATGACCGGCGGGGGGATGGTGGATAAGCCGATTGGCCGCCATTCGACCAAGCGTACCCATATGGCCGTGCATGAGCTAGGTAAACCCGCGATCACTCATTATCGCGTCGCGGAACATTTTCGTGGTCACACACGATTACGGTTGCGGTTGGAAACGGGCCGTACCCACCAGATCCGTGTCCATATGGCCTACTTAAATCATCCTCTAGTGGGTGATCCCTTATATGGCGGGAAGGCCAAACCGCCTCGTCACGCTGACGATGAGCTTGTACAAAGTCTGCGCCAATTCCGACGCCAGGCATTGCATGCGGCCATGCTACGCTTAGATCACCCTGTTAGCGGTGAGTTGATGGAATGGCATGCACCGATCCCCGACGATATGGTGGCCTTGACTGAACGGTTAAGAGACGATCAAACCCAATATGGAGAAGAGGACTACTGATGTATTGCCTTCAGCCTGATTGGCCCGCTCCGAGTAACATACGAGCGCTGACCACCACGCGTATTGGTGGTGCTAGTCAAGGGAGCTTTTCGGGTTGGAATCTTGGCATGCATGTTGGCGACGCACCTGAAGCTGTGGGTCAAAATCGCGCACTGCTTGCACAGCAGGTGAGTGGGGATATCACTTGGCTTGAACAAGTCCATGGTACACACGTTGTCCACTTGCCGACCCGCTCGCCTCATCCACAGGCAGATGCGGCCTTCACCGATACGACGGGTCAAGTGTGTACCATCATGACGGCTGATTGTTTGCCTGTGCTCGTTTGCAGTGACGATGGTCAGCAAGTCGCGGCTGCCCACGCAGGTTGGCGAGGTTTATCGTCTGGCGTGTTAGAAGCGACGCTATCTCAGTTTTCCGATCCCAATCGATGTCTTGCCTGGTTAGGGCCAGCCATTGGGCCACAGGCTTTTGAAGTTGGGGAGGAGGTGATCGAGGCGTTTGTAACGCACTCACCGCAGGCGATGTCGGCATTTACCGCAAAAGGAAACGGTAAGTATTTTGCTGATCTTTATCACCTTGCGAAGCAACGACTCCAACAGGCTGGCGTTACTGCTGTTTATGGTGGGGAGTTTTGTACCTACCAGCAGGCGGATCAGTTTTATTCGTATCGACGAGATGGGCAAACAGGCCGGATGGCAACCTGCATCTGGCGGGTGAAATAAAATCGACAAAGGTGCTTGAAAAGCGCCGCAATCGTGCCCATTTATTCATCAACTAGAGGTGTTAAGTGGGAGGAACTATGCGCCTTGACCGATTTACGAGTAAATTCCAAATTGCGATTTCTGATGCGCAATCACTGGCATTAGGGCGAGATCACCAGTACATCGAGCCTGTTCATTTGATGACCGCACTCCTGAACCAAGACAGCAGTGCCATCCGCCCGTTATTGACCATGCTGAATGTGGATGTGAGCCAGCTGCGTTCCAGCCTTTCTGAGTTATTAGACCGCTTACCACAAGTAACGGGTACCGGTGGCGAGGTTCAGCTTTCAAACCACCTGGGGACGTTATTTAACCTGTGCGACAAAATCTCGCAAAAGCGTAAAGATAAATATATCTCGTCAGAGCTTTTTGTTTTGGCTGCGGTGGAAGATAAAGGTCAGTTGGGCGAGCTGTTACGTAGTCACGGTTTAACATCGCAAAAGGTTGAAGAAGCGATAGAGAAAGTCCGTGGTGGGCAGCAAGTGGATGATCCTAACGCGGAAGAGAACCGCCAAGCCCTCGAAAAATTCACCATTGATCTTACTGAGCGTGCAGAGCAAGGCAAGCTGGACCCTGTCATTGGCCGTGATGATGAAATCCGTCGTACGGTGCAAGTGTTACAACGCCGTACCAAAAATAACCCAGTGCTGATTGGTGAGCCTGGCGTGGGTAAAACGGCCATCGTGGAAGGCCTGGCTCAACGCATTGTGAATGGTGAAGTGCCAGAAGGACTTCGTAGCAAACGCGTACTCTCTCTTGATATGGGCTCACTGGTCGCAGGCGCGAAATACCGTGGTGAATTTGAAGAACGTTTAAAAGCGGTGCTGAATGAACTGGCCAAAGAAGAAGGCAATGTCATTCTCTTTATCGACGAACTTCACACCATGGTGGGCGCAGGTAAAGCTGAAGGGGCCATGGACGCGGGCAACATGCTTAAGCCTGCCTTGGCACGTGGTGAACTCCATTGTGTGGGGGCAACGACGCTGGATGAATACCGACAGTATGTGGAAAAAGATGCGGCACTAGAACGCCGTTTCCAAAAAGTGTTGGTGAGTGAGCCGAATGTCGAAGACACGGTGGCCATTTTGCGAGGCCTCAAAGAGCGTTATGAATTGCATCATGCGGTAGAAATTACCGATCCGGCTATCGTAGCTGCTGCGAGTTTGTCACACCGCTATATTGCTGATCGGCAGCTGCCAGATAAAGCCATCGATCTGATTGACGAGGCTGCGTCTAGTATTCGGATGCAAATAGACTCTAAGCCAGACTCACTCGACAGGCTTGAGCGTCGCATTGTGCAACTGAAGATAGAGCAGCAAGCGCTGGAAAAAGAAGAAGACAGTGCGAGCCAAAAGCGCTTAGAAACGCTTCGCGACGAGCTAGAAGCAAAAGAGCGCGAGTATGCAGAATTAGAAGAGGTCTGGAATACTGAAAAAGCCGCTGTATCTGGTGCTCAACACATCAAAGCAGCGTTAGAGCAAGCGCGTACTGATATGGAAATCGCACGTCGAGCCGGCGACTTGAGTCGGATGTCAGAGCTGCAATACGGCAAGATCCCTGAACTAGAGAAGCAATTGGATCTTGCCAGCCAAGCAGAGATGCAGGAAATGACGCTGCTTAAAAACCGTGTCACGGATGCAGAGATTGCTGATGTTATCGCACGGCAAACAGGCATCCCAGTGTCGCGTATGCTTGAAAGCGAAAAAGAAAAGCTGCTCAAGATGGAGTCGGCATTGCATGAACGCGTGATAGGGCAAGATGAAGCGGTGAGCGCTGTTGGTAATGCTATTCGCCGTAGCCGTGCCGGTTTGGCGGATCCGAATCGCCCAATTGGTTCATTTCTCTTCTTGGGCCCAACGGGGGTAGGTAAAACCGAACTTTGTAAATCACTGGCTGAATTCATGTTTGACAGCCGTGATGCCATGGTACGGATTGATATGTCCGAATTTATGGAGAAGCATTCCGTGGCTCGCCTTGTGGGTGCACCCCCAGGTTATGTGGGTTATGAAGAAGGGGGGTATCTGACCGAAGCGGTACGTCGTCGCCCTTACTCTGTCATTCTGCTCGACGAGATAGAGAAAGCTCACTCGGATGTGTTTAACATCTTGCTACAGGTGCTGGATGATGGGCGCCTGACGGATGGTCAAGGCCGCACTGTCGACTTTCGCAATGCGGTGGTGATCATGACGTCAAACCTTGGCTCAGAGCAGATTCAGGCGCATTTCGGTGAACTGGACTATGCGGGTATAAAACACACCGTGATGGAAGTGGCTGCAAATCATTTCCGTCCAGAATTCATCAACCGAATCGATGAAGCGGTGGTGTTCCACCCATTAGCCGAAGACCACATCAAAGAGATTGCAGGTCTACAGATGCAAGAGCTGGCTCATCGTATGGCCGAAAGAGACTTTAAGCTTGAGGTCTCAGACGCAGCCTTGGCAAAAGTGGCTAAAGGTGGCTTTGACCCCGTCTATGGTGCGCGTCCACTCAAACGTGCTATCCAGCAGACAATTGAAAACCCGCTTGCTCAGCAAATTCTAAGTGGCGAGCTGATACCAGGGCGGCCTGTTTTCCTCGATGTTGAAAACGATCAAATCATCGCAAAACAGGACTGATAGATACTTATTGAGCGAAAGCCACCGACTTTAGGTGGCTTTCTGCTTAGTTTTCGCATGGAAATGCTCAGTAATAATGCACCTTGTTGGCTTTTTGCTCGCTTGAAATGTTTTTATCAAAAACTCCTTGCGTCAAAAAATCACCTCTCTATAATGCGCTCTCGTTGGCACGGCAAGCCGCGCTAACAACGGCAAAACAAACAAGCAAAACAAAATGCTTGACTTGTTGCCAAAGTGGCGTAAGATGCCACTCCCGCTCAAGATTGAGCGGCGCTCTTTAACAATTTGACCTATGCAATCTGTGTGGGCACTCGTTAAGAATAGACAAAAAGATTTATTCGATGAACTGAGTGACCAATTCATGTTGGTACAGCCTTGAGCTGTTTTGATTTCACTTTTTCAAAAGTGGATGCCAACAGGAGCACAGTCAATTCGTTTTTCTCTTCGGAGAGAAACAGTAATCAGTATTCATTGAGCTGAAACTTCGGTTTCGAAAAAC
>NZ_SATA01000017.1:0-10124 GCF_009377995.1 Salinivibrio sp. VGrn1 | reverse complement strand
CTTTAAATGTATCGATATCCACGGTATCTATCCCGAACTATTTTAGAATCGGCCTATATGATCACAGCCAGAGGTGATCGTCAAACCGATCCTTTTTTGGTCAAAAAACGTTCGCGATCTCGCCCTGCCTTGGTTTCCTTTAACGGCAAGCAAATAATCAGCATTTTTATCAATGATTTTCTGTGCGACTTTGTGCTGACAACCCATAGCATCTATGGTAATCAAACAACCTGAAATATCGAGCAATTCCAGCAGCTTAGGGATGGCCGTAATCTCATTGGTTTTACTATTTACTTTCGACTGTCCGAGGCATACACCATTTGCTGTTGCGAATGCATTAACCATATGAATAGCAGCTTGATCTGTTGCTCGATTATATGAGCCCCTTAGTGTTTTTCCATCAATGGCAACCACTTCGCCATCCGTTAATTCATGACACGATTTCATCCATTCTATAAAGGCTTTTTGTAATGCCTTTGGACTGATGGTTCCCATCACTCTTGCGATCGTATCTGCCGACGGTGACGTTTTACCTGAAAAGCCAAAACGTAATAAGAAATCGCGCTGCTTACGGCCATAATCACTAATGCCTTTCCAAGTATCATGGCCAGAAAGAACCGCACAGATCGTTATCAAAATAATATCTGATAACGTATGTTCAACTTTTCCTTCTTGGCGAATATCTTTGATGGAAACGAAATGCATAAATGGACTTTTTTCTTCTGTCATTTTAATCTCCTAAACATTAGGAGACCATTAAATCGCACTGAAAATGATCAACAAATTGATCCTTTATTTTCACTCATTTTAATTAATAAACATGGTACAACGCACGGTTTTAAGCTTTAATTGATAAATAAGTCATTAAATCGATAGCCCAGGCATGGCGCGGATCTTCATGCGTTTTCCCTGGCGCATACCTTCGATGACAATCGACTTTGTTAAACTCTGCCTGAACGTTGATTGGAGCCCAGAGCAGATTAGCCATGTGAGCACGCGGTTGAGCATGCCTGTCAGCCATGAATGGATTTATCAATATGTGGCAACGGATAAAGCGGCTGGCGGCAAATTATATAAATCATTGCGCCAAGGGCACAAACGCTATCGTAAGGGCAAAACAAGCAAGCGCTGTGTGATACCAGACCCCGTCTCTATCGATGAGCGGCCAGCCATTGTTGATACTCGTGAGCGTTTTGGTGACTGGGAAATCGATACTGTTTTAGGCAAACACGGCACAGGCGCGCTTGTCACTATTGCTGAACGAACCAGTCGCTTTTACTTGGCAAAAAAGGTGGGCAGCAAAAACGCTGATGTCGTCCGTGATGCCACCATTGAGCTACTTCGACCGTACGCCGCGCATGTGCACTCAATCACAGCAGATAATGGTTCAGAATTTGTCGGACACAAGGCAATAGCCGAGGCATTAGAGACAGACATTTACTTTGCTCACCCTTATTCATCTTGGGAGCGAGGTTTAAACGAAAACAGTAACGGGCTGCTCAGGCAGTATATTCCCAAGGGCACTGACCTGCGTGAAATCACTGAAGAAGAGGTGATGCAAGCAGTGGCCCGTTTGAATGCTCGACCAAGAAAATGTCTTGGTTTTAGGCAGCCTAGCGTTATCTTTAACAAGTTATGTCAGGCTGCAAATGAGAGTGTTGCACTTCGCGGTTGAATCCGCGCTTGCCCAACATACCCATAACCTTTTGCATCCATGAAACTGTGTACAGGGTTTTGGATTCCAGACTTTTCAACCCTACGTTTAATTTCAGTAGTATGTTCGGTAATCCATTCTGAGGCTTTACCAGAGGCGTCTTTGGCCTCTTCAGTTGCACTGTCACCAACTCCTTGAAGATAGAGGTTATGTTTATCACATACCTTTGCGAGGTACCTCCAATCAAAGAAAAAGATTAATCCGCGAACTACAGGTATTAAAAGCAAGAAAATCAACAATTCCATATTTTTTCGTTCTCAGTGCTCAGGAAACATAACGCCAAATTAAGGTGTGAACAACGCTAACCACCTACCTAATGCATTGTGCCATACACACTAAACTTGCTTGAAGTGAGAGCGATTAGCGTTGTGAATCACCCTTAAATTTTATTGTTAGGGCCCAGAACCTATTGGTATACGCTGACTTCGATTAAATTCTTATCAAGATCCAAAAAATAGACCGATTGGATTGAACCAACAGCTCCTGATTTTTCTACGGGACCCTCAATGATCTTCACATTTTCTTTGACCAAATGCTCTATCACTGACGCCAACGACCAATCAGTAATTAAGCAAATATCACCTGAACCCACATTGGCTATATTTCGCGGTTCTTGACCCAGAAGCTGAAAGTTAATTTTCTGATTTCCAAACGTTACAGCTTTCCGACCGTTGGAAAAAGTGACTTCATCCATGCACAATACCCGTTTGTAAAAATCTACTGATTTTTCTATGTCGGAAACTGTAAGGACAATATGATCTATGTGACTAATCATCACTTTACTCCTTGCGCCCTAACGCCCGCAGCATGCGCGGCTTTGGAATGAAGGCGAAGCCGCAATGGAAAAGCCGTCGCTGTGCCTGCGATTGTTATGCATAAGCAAGCTGGAACGCACCAACTCTCTCGAAAAACTCTCCTCCGACGAGAAAAGGACGGTAATATCCATCTTTTGGATTATCCTTCGGCCGAACAACAGCCACGCACTTGTCTGCTGGGAAGTTTCCTCTGCCCTGCAGCACATCCATGTGAGCTTCACCAGTAAAATCCACGACACTTCCATCGCTCAGCGTGAGCCAAGCATGGGCCTTTAGAGGGCTGTTGACATCAGGGCAATTCAGCTCATTCTCGATTTCGCGATAGGACATGCGACAGTACACGTAATCACTCCAGAACTTATCTCCTACTGTGACCACACTAGATACAGCAATCTCAGACTTCAGGAGCTTTGTAAGCATCATGTTAACTGGAATGCAGTTGTTCGCTAGGTTCTCAGAGCAATCAAATCCTTGAGAGTAAAGAAAATCGAGGCAAAACTGATATATCCGCACCATTTTCTTTTCAGAAATCTGCTTTTTAAAGGGCAATGCACGGTCGCCGGGGTTAAGCCCCAAATCCAAAGTCCTTTTATGTGCGGCAATAAATCGTGCCTTGTAATCGTTCATGGGGGTAATCCCTCCGTACCCATCTTTTTTGCATAACGCCCGCAGCACGCGCGACTTTGTAGTGGAGGCAAAGCCACAACGAAAAAGCCGTCGCTGTGCCTGCGATTGTTATATTCAGAAATCCACGCAACTACCAAGTGCAGCATCTAATGGACTACCATCAAGATCAGCAGCCAATCTCGCTAACTCTTGCGCCCGAATATCAAGCTCTGTTAACTGCTCATTGCTCAATTCTTTAAGCTCTTCAGGACAGTTCTCAGAGTAATCTTTAAAAGCGTCGCTTTGTCGTGATCCAACAATCATTGTGCTGCAATAATTTACAATTTGAGCCTTCTGGGCAATATAGGCCCGACTAAGCACATCGAATGTTGCTGCAAAGAGCATGACATTCTTTGGATCGACGATTGACGAAACTACAGTGTCAGCTATGCATTGCTGCTTCTTCGTTAGGGTCTCACCTTGCTCTAATTTTTTCTGAATGTTTTCTGCTGTCTCTTCTTCGCCGCAGGCAACCAGCATAAGAAGTGAAAGAATAACTACTAAATTTCGCATTATTCTCCTTATCTTGGGATTGAAATATAACGCCCGGCTCACGCGCCGGTTTGGAGCCGCGAAGCAGCGGAAAACCGGTCGCAATGCAGCCGATTGTTAGTTTGAGTTCGTTTAGACATGTTGATACCTGTGGCTTTGAAACCAAGCTCTTTATAGAGCTTAAATGCACGTTCATTGTCGTACGAAACCAACAATTCTACTCGCTCAATTCCATTGTCAGCCCATGACTCGTTTATTGCTTGAAATAATTGGCTACCATAACCATTTCCTTGGTACTCAGGAAAGATTTGAAAATCATAAATAAATACGGAGCTGTCACCCAAAAGATACCAGAAATAACCAATTACGTATTTAATGCCACCTTGCTCAGCTTCCAAGCAGAGAAGAACGTTATTTTCCGTTTGTAACCCTAGAGGTAAGCACTCATCGAGTTCCTTATTTGCTAACGCAACTCCTTCACCATGAGATACTTGCTTTGCGTCAGCTAGCTCTCGACCTCTAAATTCATTTGAATACGACCTATAATCCGAAAACTCTTCTTGGGTCATATTTCTGTATGAAACCATTCTTCTTTTAACCTTGATTGTCAATTTGATCTGAAAACTAACGAATGACATGGATTCCTCCTCTTGAAGATCTGCCACACTTAGGTGCGGCGTTTAATACCGGAGGTAACCATGTCTACTCAATTCATTTGTGGCGCTGATCTCGCCAAGCACCACTTTTCTCTTCACGCGGTGGATGACCACGGAAAAGTCATTCTCTATAACTCGTTCCCACGCTCCTGCGTGGGAACGGGAAGTAATGTCTAATGGCCCTGTCACATGATTGGCAGGCAGCGGTGAGACCGCAGTAAGAGACCTTCTATATATGTTTGCCGTAAGCAATGACTTAATGGCGGAAATGACAGAACGAAGTAGACGACTTTGTTGTTCGAGAGCATTGGCTGCTGCCGCAGCCAAAAATGCTATTGCCTATTGACCGGAGAAGGGCTCATATGTGTTATACGCGTTCTCCACGATTGAACGCAACTACAGTAGCGCGTAATTTAGTTAGCTTAAACTCTGTAAGTAACACTGTAACAAAAGACAATATAGAAACGGAGATAAGTGCAACATTAATCAAAGCATTACCACTAAACTCATAAATACCTGACAGACCAATAAATAGAAAAAGACAGGAAATTATCGATAGAATCGAATCATTCGTTTTAACTTTATACTCATCAGCAGGTATATCTTTTATTATCGAAACCGGATTTGAGAGCCCGTCAAGCCGAACTGCAATTTTTCCTTTTTTAATTTTTACTTTTAGGCCAGAACTTCTTAACGAATTAGCTAAATCTTCCATGATTGATTATCTCCATTTCTGCGAGCGCATAACGCAAAGCACAGTTGCAAAATACTTGGCACTATATTTTGCGAAGCAAAATTTGTGACATGTATTTTGTCAATTGATGCGCCTTTTTATACGAACATTTCCTCATATGTGCTGATTGCTTTAACTGCACCGGTTAGGTCATTTTTACCATTAAAGTCATGCTTAACAGCAATGACGTCACAGCCACTAGATTTACCAGCACGAATACCCGCTGTAGAATCTTCAAACACAATTGTTTGGTCAGGTGAAGCAGCTAATTTGCCAAGAGCTAAAGTATAGGCTTCAGGATCAGGCTTATGCTTAGTTACGTGCTCCTGCGTGATAACAAGGTCAAAAGCATTCTCTAGCTGTAACGAGGCTAAAATATTAGCCACCATCCATGTTGCTGCTGAACTAACAACTCCACACTTTTTACCTGCTAGTTTTAACTGTTCTATGTAAGCCTTAGCCCCAACATTTAGCTCAAGACCATCATTGAGCAACTGTTCGTAATGAGCTCGAAAGTAGCAATTAAACTCTGTTAAGTCAGGAGCAATATTTGCATTTTCAAAGAAGTGACCCGTTACAACCTGCCAACTTTCACCCATAACATCTTTGTAAATGTTGTAGTCTACGTGTGCGCCATAATCTAAACACGCTAATGCTAACGCTTTGCCCTTTAAAGGTTCTGAATTTACTAATGTTCCGTCCATATCGAACAGATAAACTTCATAATCTTTCAATTCACTCTCCATGTTAAATTTTCGAGTTCGTATAACGCTAAGCCAAGTAGTGAGCAACGCAATACGAAGTCACTGCATAACACCTTAAACACATAAATCAACGCATACTAAAAATGCCACGCGTTGCGAATCTGTCTTAAGCGCTTTGATACTCATTGAGCCTTCTCCTCCAGCTTAACCAGCAGGCTAAGCTGGAAGGCGACAAATCCAAAAAAGGAGAAGACTCGATGAGATTTTATAACCAACAGCATGATTATTACTGCGGCATCGATCTGCATGCGCGCATTCTTTACGTCTGTATCATTGATTCTGCGGGTAACACCGTGGTTCATAAGAAAGTTGACGCCACCCCTGACGCACTCTTAGACACTCTTGCGCCCTTTCAAGACCAAATTGTTGTCGGCATCGAGTGTATGCATTGCTGGTATTGGGTTAGTGACCTTTGCCGCGATAGACGGCAGTAAGAGATCTTCTATATGTGTTTGCCGTAAGCAATGACATAATGGCGGAAATGACAGAGCGAAGTAGACGACTTTGTTGTTCGAGAGCATTGGCTGCTGGCGCAGCCAAAAAATGCTATTGCCTATTGACCGGAGAAGGGCTCATATGTGTTATGTGTGCTCCCAAAAAGCAACTTGTTGCCCACTTTTGCCCTGTTGGCTAAAATTTGACAAATGAATGAACATGTTAATACTATTGATGACTATTTAACCAACGGAAGGCTTAAATCGTGAAGGAAATCATCAACAACATAAGTATTTTTGTAGGCAAAAACCTTAGCATCATTGGGTTTACCTCTGGTGTTCTATTTTACTTGGTAATCAGGTAATTGGCTCAAGAGACAGCAGATAAGCAGATTTATTTGGCCGTTTTACAACTTTGACGCTGTCTTTGGCATTGTTACCCCAAACTTTTCCACCCGTGAATAACCATTCTTTTCAGTGCTTTTATTGCTATCACTTTCGCGCTGCTATCTCCGATTACTTCGTAACACATAACGCCAAATTAAGGTGTGAACAACGCTAACCACCTACCTAAAGCATTGTGCCATAAACACTAAACTTGCTTGAAGTGAGAGCGCCGCGCGTTGTGAATCACCCTTAAATTTTATTGTTATGTGCGTACTTCCTCCTTCCAATAATTGTAAAGGTTTTCAATGTCACAGGAGCAAAGATGCTTAATACCGCCCTTTAAAGCGCTCTCAGGCCAATCCCACCACTGCATTTCAAGCAACATGGCTATCTCTGACTCCGAAAAACGGAACTTAATATGTTTTGCTGGATTTGAACCGACAACCTCATATGGCGCTACATCTTTGGTTACGACAGCTCTACTTGCGATGATGGCGCCATGACCTATGTTGACGCCAGACATAATCATTGCTTCTGAACCAATCCAAACATCATTGCCAACTACAGTATCACCTGCGCGTTGAAATCCATCAGTAGCATCGGCGAAAATCTCATTGTCTTGGTAAAAGAATGGAAATGTACTAATCCAATCGTTTCTATGCCCCTGATTTCCCGCCATCATAAACACAGCGCCGGAGCCTATTGAACAGAAACTACCGATAATAAGCTTATCAACATCATCTCTGTCCGGACTGAGATAACGAGCACAGTCATCAAAGCTATGGTTGTGATAGTAACCAGAATAGTAGCTATGCTCGCCTACAATAATATTCGGGTTTGTCACTTGTTGCTTTAACGGGATCCCCGAAAAAGGAGATTCAAAATAATTCATAATCTTAATTTATCCTAGAAGACACATAACGCCGCGTTAAGTGGTGAACAACGCATCCACCCAGCCTAAAGCATTGTGCCGTAAACACTTAAGCAGAAGCAAACTGAGAATGCCAAGCGTTGTGAATCCGTCTTAAACGCTTTGTTATGTGCGTTCGTTAAGTTTGGACGTAAGGATATGGTCTTCCCATTGTCCTGCAATTTTTAAGTACTTCCTAGCGACACCTTCTTTCTCGAAACCTAGTTTAAGCAGCACTCTTTCACTCGCTACATTATGTGGCATGTAAGTCGCCATTATTCGGTTAAGACCAACGATATCAAACATGTAACCTATCGATGCTTCGAGTACTTCGGTCATATAACCTTGACCTTCAAACTTTCTAGAAATGGAGTAACCTAAAAAGCAGGCTTGAAAAACACCGCGAGCTATACCCGTGAAACTACAAACACCAACAATTTCGCCTGCATCTTTATCCAAAGCTAAAAACTTAACTTCACTACCTTTCTCAAACGCAGACTCACTGTTTTTACACTGAGACAGCCAGTTGTCTAAAGTATAAAATTCATCTGTACGAAGTGGTGACCATGGAGCTAAATGCTCACGATTTTCGAGTTGGTATGCAAGCATATCTGAAGCATGCTTACTGGACATCACTTCAATTCGAGTCCTTGCCGTATCTATCATTTTTCCTCCGAGTACATAACGCCAAATTAAGGTGTGAACAACGCTAACCACCTACCTAAAGCATTGTGTCATAAACACTAAACTTGCATGAAGTGAAAGCGCCGAGCGTTGTGAATCACCCTTAAATTTTATTGTTAGTTGTGAAACTTACCACCTGCCGAGATCTACAACCTTAATCTAGGTAGTCTGGTGTATGTAAGTTTGTACCGCAGACTTTGCACTTGTAATCACCTGAAGGCTCACCTTCCATTAACGCACTCGCTATTGCTGCAAATAAGCTAGAAAAGAAACCCTTAACTTCTTTTCCCGTGTCTTCACCAGATTTAGAGAAGCTTTCATACTTATGAAACGTCACCTTTTTGCAATTACAGCAGAACGCTTTGGTCTCTTCAGCGCCGTATATTTGAACCAACTTGATTATCTCCAACAACCTAATTTTTCACCCAGCAACTAACATTGTATTAGTGCGCGTGCTCGATTTGTCAAAACCGTTATACGCGTCTTTTTTCATCTAACTACCTATAATTAAACATATTTTTACCGCTTGAAGCAATCACC
The DNA here is from genome assembly GCF_009377995.1 of Salinivibrio sp. VGrn1. NCBI lineage: Bacteria > Pseudomonadati > Pseudomonadota > Gammaproteobacteria > Vibrionales > Vibrionaceae > Salinivibrio > Salinivibrio sp. VGrn1. The sequence goes on along the minus strand of NZ_SATA01000017.1, from coordinate 1,329 downwards.
TTGTCTGCGAAAGTGTGCATGCCGTCTATCCCGGATAAGGCGTTCACACTATCCTCAAAGGCGAAGTTATAACCGTCTGATTATATTGAACTAAAGTTTTCTCTTTCGGCGATAATGTGAATGTGCCTCGAAAAAGCGTGCACACTATTTGGCTTTCTCTACCAATAAGCTGTATGAATAAACAGTCTTAGATGGAGGGAAAGGATCATGATCAAAAGCCCGTTTATGGCAAGCCTTCAGCACGAGATCAGGCGGCGAGGCTATGCGATCAAAACTGAGAAGAGTTACCTATACTGGGTGCGCCGATTTATCCTTTTCCATCATAAGCAACATCCGACAGAGCTCAGTGATGAGGATGTAAAAACGTTTCTGTCTTATTTGGCCAATGCGCAACAAATTTCACCGAATACGCAAAAGGTTGCACTCAATGCACTGGCCTTTCTATACAACCAGTTTTTAGACCAGCCGCTAGGTAAGATTGCATTTAGTCCGTCCAAAAAATCGCCGCGAATTCCAATTGTGCTCAGTAAAGAAGAAGTTGCCAGAATTTTTGCCTACCTTGGCGCAAGGGATAAGCTGATTTGTGGGCTTATGTACGGCAGTGGCCTACGCATCAATGAGTGCTTGAGGTTACGCATCAAGGATTTGGATTTTAATCATAACGCGATCACTGTTCATAATGGCAAAGGTGGAAAATCACGCACCACCTTGCTGCCTAATCAATTGGCTGATGAGTTACATACATTATGTGAAAGAGCTGTCGACATTCAGCAAGGCGACAATCAAAAAGGTATCGGACCCTCCATGCCTTATGCGCTGGATAGAAAATACCCCAATGCATACCGCAAGACAGGCTGGATGTTTATTTTTCCTTCTTACAATTATTGCCACCACCCAGTGTCTAATAAGCTCTGCCGACATCATCTGCATGATTCCAATGTGCGTAAAGCCTTAAACCGTGCGGTGCAAAAGGCTGGCATCACCCATAAGCACGTTACCTGTCATACGTTTCGCCATAGCTTTGCCACACAGATGCTTTTGGCGGGTTACGATATTCGCACCATTCAAACCTTATTGGGCCATACCGATCTCTCTACCACGCAGATCTATACTCATGTGATTGGTCAGCAATTTGCAGGCACAACAAGCCCAATGGATTTACTTTAACGTCCACGCTACCGCCCTTTGGTTGGCGGCGTCCACACGGAAAACGCATGAACATCCGCGTCACGAAAGGCTTCCCAGCACGGTCGCCAGGTACTCTTGGTCCATCGCGCACATCATTCGCTTGCGTTGAATACCGGCTTTAAAACTCTTCTCTTGCTTTAA
>NZ_SATA01000016.1:0-18515 GCF_009377995.1 Salinivibrio sp. VGrn1 | reverse complement strand
TACTCGATTCCGTCTCACCCAACTGAATAAGGCGACTTTTCGCCATTTGGTTGGAGACAAAGTGGATATGCGACATTTTTGAAACAGAGTGACGGATCAATTCATCAATGGTTCCAGACACCTCGCCACCCTCAACATGTGCGACAAGAATATTATTAAGTGCTCCCACAATCGCGCCAGCCATCGCCTCAACACGGTCACCGTGCACCACAATCATGTCAGGTGAAGTTTCGGCTACGTAGTCGGACAATCCTTGTATTGTTTTGGCCAAGGTAATATCCATCGAATCGTAACTGTTTTGATTAATATATGTGTAGAGGTTTTTGAATCCCGCCTTCTCGACTTCACGTGCTGTCATGCCATATTTGGCCATCATATGCATGCCCGTGATAAACACATACGCCTCAAAGTGCGGATGACTTTCTACTTTACCGATCAAACTTTTCAGTTTACCAAAGTCAGCCCGAGTACCTGTCAAAAATAGGATTTTTTTCATCTTAGCTAATATGTGCTTTCTTTATTTGAACATTTGCAGGGATCGCAGATACGGCTTTTTGGCCTAGCAAGCGCTCGTAATCTTCAGCAAGAAAATCGCCCGTACCAGGGCGCTTTACCCAAATATTATCGCGTGTTAGCGCTTCGCCCTCTTTAATCTCGGCAGTCGTCACCACACTGGCGTAAGCAAAGTCGATGGTCACTTGTTCTTCAGCCGCTGCTTTTTTTTCACCCCCTCGCATCTGCGCCATACGACGAGACTGGTGGATGAGTGCTCTGCACTCCTCACTGTCCATCGAGCAAACAATATCAGGCCCTTGCCTATCTTTGCTATCTGTAAAGTGGCGCTCAAGTACTGACGCGCCAGCAGCAACCGCCCCTAAGCAGGCGAGATTATCAATACTGTGATCAGACAAACCGACAACGGCATCAGGAAAGGCAGCTTGTAACTGCTCCATCGCACCAATACGTATTAAATGGTCAGGGGTGGGGTAAAGGTTGGTAGTATGCAGCAAGCAAAATGGCGTTTGATGCTTTCTAAAAATCGCCACTGCTTTGGCCACTGATTCAATATCATTCATCCCAGTGCTCAAGATGATTGGCTTGCCAAAGCCCGCAATTAGATCAAGCAACGGATAGTTATTACATTCCCCTGAGCCTATTTTGTAAGCAGGAACATTCATTCTTTCCAAGCGCAGGGCCGCGGCGCGAGAGAAAGGTGTGCTAATAAAAATTGCGCCCTTGGACTCAACATAGTCCTTTAGCTTTGTTTCATCTTCCTCATTAAGGGCACACCGCTCCATTATCTCGTAAATAGACACATCGGCATTGCCTGGAACGACACTTTTAGCTTCCCCGCTCATTTCATCTTCGACAACATGCGTTTGGTGTTTTATCACTTCGGCACCACCTTCGATTGCCGCATCCACCATTTGATATGCAACATCCAAAGAGCCTTCGTGGTTTATGCCAATTTCTGCAATGACAAGCGGGTCATAATCAAGGCCAATTTTTCTGCCTGAAATCTCAAATACAGGTTGAGTCATTCTTCAATTCCTTCATTCTTTGCTCGACAACGTCTAAGTCTTGTTTGGTATCGATATCAGCAGACAAGTACTCTGACATCACATAAGGGAAAACCTTAGACCTCGGAAAATAGTTGTGGCGTTTAAATTCTGCCGCCGAAAAAATATAGATAGCACCGTTTGGCTGAAACGCGCGCGGTAGGTCTTGGCGCCTTTGGTATGGCGCATCATCGCTGAATAGCCCAGAAATCGATCCATCATGCTGAGCAATATAGGCTTTCACAGGCGTATGTTGTGGCTCAAACACGCTGATCACAAAGTCGGCGTCTTTGTCACGGTAAAGCGCAAGCGCATTATCAATGCATTGTGCTTTTCTCAACGGTGACGTTGGCTGCAATAACGCCATGACGTCACAATCTACCGCATGCTGCTCGAGCCATGATAACGCATGGGTAATCACATCGATACTGCTCGCTTGATCCGATGCAAGCTCAGCGGGCCGCGGTATCACTTGTGCGCCGAATGCTTCGCTTACTCGGGCAATCTCTTCATCTTCGGTTGAAACATAGACCTCATCGAGGTGTTCGCTATGCAATGCAGCTTCTATTGTCCATGCAATCAGTGGTTTTCCATTAACGGGCAGGACATTTTTTCTTGCCAATCCCTTTGATCCCCCACGGGCAGGAATAAGAGCAATGGCTTTTTTTGGCATATCGGAACTGTCTCTTTGGTCATCTCGTGGGTGCTTACTATAACTAATTCCAACATCGCTCTCCACCGCTAGTCTCGCGCAAAGAACCAAGGGACAAGCATATGGCGTTCGATTTACCTCTTTGCGTATTCCACGACAAAAAGTGCAACCAACAACCACGCGTGTATAATGCAATCGTATTTCAGCACCATGTTACTCACAAAATTCAGAAAGAAAACAGAGGAAAGGACGTTGCTACTTACTTCTCGCCAACAGCTCACCAGCTTGTTATGTTTGGCCTACTTCGCCACCCTGCTCATCACCCCCGAATCATACAAGTATGCCGCGATTTTATTAGCGGTGGCTGGTTTAGGATTATTTCCCATGACATGGCGACAGCTAAAAACGCCCCCCGCGATGCTCATCAGTGGTGCATTACTGCTTTATTTCATAGTGACCCTATTCTTCGCCATACCCAGTGAGCACTACAGCCAAATCGATATGCCCAGTCGCGTACTGTTAGCCATCATAATTTTTGCCTTGCTCTTACAATACCCGCCCTCGCTCACGGTCGTGTTATATGGCTGTAGTATCGGGGCATCCGCCGTGGGGCTTATCGCACTCTATCAACACTATATTCTTGATATTCGTGCGCTTTCGACGGGTGGATATATGTCGGTTCAAGTCGCCGGCATGGCCGCAAGCCTGAGTGTGTTTAGCATTTTGGCCTATATCTATAGCTGTCAACACACATTGCCCACCTTGAAAAAAATCGCGTTTTTAGGCATCACTCTCGGCTTTACTGCACCTTTACTCTGTGGTGGTCGAGGCTCATGGGTGATCACGCCATTCGTGGCATTGTGGGCTGTTTTTTACTACCGAAAACACTTTCAATTTCGAGACTATCTCGCCATCGCCACCAGCGTTGCACTGATTATTGTTACTGCCGTTCTTCCTGCATTAAATAGAGGAGAAGCAGCTATCTCTGAATTTAACGACTATCAAGAGGCTAAACACACTGAACTTATTACTGAGCAAGAAAACAAGCAAACACCGACGGTCACCAGCTCTACAGGAATAAGGCTTGAGCTATGGAAAACCGCACTTCTTCTGGCGACAGAAAACCCTATTACGGGAACAGGCTATAATAAAAGGCTGGAAGAAAAACAAAAATTAGTCGAGCAAGGCCACGCCGATCCGGTTGTCACCCACATGCGGCGTGCCCATAACCAGTTCTTTGAAGAATTACAGGTGAAAGGCCTAGTCGGCTTTAGCACGCTCATTGTTTTACTCGCCGCGCCTTGGCTAGCAACAAGAAAACCAAAGATTAACGCCAATGCTGAACAGCAACTCGCAACGGTTCTATTGCGCTGCCATTTGATCCTCATCGCTGGATATATGTTGACGCAGCACTATATAAACGCGCACTCGGGTATTCTGTTCTTCTCCCTCGGGGTGGTGATTTTTGTGAGTATGGCGTTGAGGGGAGAGAGGCTAGAGACTAGAAAGATCCTAGGGTCCTAGGTCCTAGGTCCTAGGTCCTAGGGAAAGATAACGGAATACGGAATACGGAATACGGAATACGGAATACGGAATACGGAATACGGAATACGGAATACGGAATACGGAAAAAGCCTATCGTGCCTGGCTCTGCAAATAAAGTTCCTAGGGTCTAGGATCCTAGGTACTGCTTCCCCGTATTCCCATTCACGAATACAGATTACTTAATACAGAGTACAGAAAAAGCAAGAGCCCCAATGCAAGCACGATCTGCTCTTTCTCTAGGTCCTAGGTCCTAGGTCCTAGGTCCTAGGTTCTAGGTCCTAGGCCCTTTCCCTGCTCTTCCGCACATTTAAAATGAAAAATCTGTGATGTGCGCGGTATTTATTTTACTTCTCACCGCGTAGCTATTAGAGTTTACAGGTGTCTGCGTTTGCAGACGTTTTTGTATTAATGCAAAAATCATGGAGAGACGAATGAAAAAAATTGCAACGGGTCTGATTGCTATGCTGTTCGCAGCAAGCACAATGGCCGCAACAGAAGCCGCGCCGGGAGCTGGCGCAAGTGGTGGTGGCGCTGGTGCTGGCGCGGGTGCCGGTACAAGTGCTAGCGCGGGCGCTGCTGGTGCTGGAGCAGGTGCTGGCGCAGCGGGTGCCGGTGCTGCAGGTGCGGCTGCAACGGGTGGTATCGCTGCTGGTACCGTCGCTGCAGGCGTCGCGGCTGCCGCGGCAGTTGGCGTAGCAGTTGCTGCTGCTAACAATGATGACAACAACACATCAACCTCTGCTAGCGCTAACGCTAATAACTAAAGGCGAGAGCCATTCAAGTAGTTACAAAGGCGGCTTTGTAACTACTTTTTTATCCATATACAGCCCGTCAACCAATAACTTATGAATAAGCCCTTCTTTCCAGCTTTAGCTGTTTTTATCGCACTCGCCACCACAGGCTGCACACAGCGCATGCAAGATCTGAGTGATTCATTTAAATTCGCCTATCAAGGCTTTCCCGATGCCAAAAAAAGCTGGGATGAAATCAACGCCCTGCCCTATGCCAGCCTCTATGCGCAGCTCGACAATGGTCCCCGAGGGTTCATGGTGCTGGCGTTTGCCGAACCCAGCCAACATCCTAGCCCAAACTTAAAGTGGTTATCGGGGGATCATGAAATGATCGTCACCCGCAACAACCGCATTGTAAAAACGGTTAACTTTGCTGAAGGAAACCTCACTACCACCCAAGTGAATAGCCCTGATCCACTCAGTATTGGCCTTAGCACTATTCATATGCCGCATCAGTGGTCACGCACCCTAGATTGGCAACCGGGCAACCACAGCGGCTACCGCGCCGACTCCACCTTTACACGCGGCAAACCGCAAACCATCTCGGTAAACGGCACAAAGGCTGATACAGTGCAATACCATGAGCGTGTCACTCTACCGACGCTCAATGTCGATTTCACCAATCATTATTGGGTTAGCGAAGACACTGGCCGCATGGTTAAATCCTATCAGCACCTCGCACCTGGCTTACCAGCAGTAACGCTGACGCATTTAAAACCGTATCAAGGGGGCGCTGATGAGTAAGTATCAAGCCATCAAACTGAGCCTATGCGCAGCGGTGTTGTTTTTAACGCTGCCCACCTACGCTAATAACGTGGTCACCGCCAATCAAAACGTTGCGCTCTCATTCACACAGCCACCGCGTCTGGCTGAAGCAGTGCTCACCGTGACACAAACCCAACAACGCTCACTCGACGATGTATATTGGCCCGCTGCCGGTCTTTACCGTATGGAAAGCCAGCAAGCACAAGCAATAAGCGATCTTCAACCCATACGCGATCAAATCGCCGTTCACACGGGTGAACGACGTCAGCAGTGGCAAACGCTTTATCAGGCACTCAGCAAAATGGCGGTTGGCGAGCGCGTGGCCGGATCGATTGATCCCGACATCACCCGCATCACCCCCGACACCAACCCGGCATTAAACAGCAATTGGCACCTACAGCTGCCTAAACGCCCAACAAAAGTGACAGTGCTCGGCGCGGTGAATCAACCAGGCAGCTACCCCTGGAATGCGCGCCAAGGGGCGAGCGATTATATACAGCAAGCGAAAACGACCACACTCGGTGTATCGCAAGTATGGGTGATCAGCCCCACCGGCGAACGCACGCAACACCCAGTGGCATATTGGAATCACCAGCATCGCGATATTCTACCCGGCTCAGTGATTTATATCCCCTTGCCAAGCAAAACCATTAAAGGCCAAGCGATCGCGCCTAACCAACACGTGCTAACGTTTTTACAAAATAGGTTAATCCGACCATGATGGATTTTTCTTCTGCATCCGGACGCATTTTTCTCTCCGCCGTCGCCCTTGCCGTCAGTCAGGCAGTATCAGCAGACAGCTTCGATTATCCCGAGTTGGTGCACTCACAAACTGACTTTGGCGGCGTGGGCCTGATGCAAATGCCCACCGCACGCACCGCGCCCGAGGGCGAATTTACCTTGGGCAGCACCTATAACGAAGACTATGTGCACTTTAATACCTCACTGCAGCTGTTTCCATGGTTAGAAACCACCATTCGTTATACCCAGGTACACGACTTACTTTATAGCGATGATCCCGATTTTAGCGGCGACACCAAATACACCGATAAAAGCATTGATGCCAAATTACGCCTGTGGCAAGAAAGCTTTTGGCTGCCCGAACTTGCAATTGGCGTGCGCGACATCGGCGGCACCGGGTTGTTTGATGGTGAATACATTGTCGGCTCCAAACGTGCCGGGCCGTTTGATTTCTCGCTCGGTATCGGCTGGGGCTATATGGGCAACCGCGCCAACCTCGCCGGCGATAAAAACCAATCGGTAGATTGTGGCCGGGATACCACTTACTCCGGCAAAGGCGGAAGTGTCGATATAGAGCGCATGTTCACCGGCTGCACCGCGTTATTTGGCGGGGTGGAATACCAAACCCCTTATGCGCCGCTGAGCCTAAAGCTTGAATATGACGCCAACGATTACCAAGCCGATTTTATTAGCACCAAAACCGGCATCCCCATGGAGGTGAATAGCCCGTGGAATGTGGGCGCCGTGTATCGCTTGGGAGATTGGGGGGCAGCACGGTTAGCCTATGAGCGTGGTGCGGTGGTCACCGCAGGCATAAGCCTTAACACCAATTTTAATCAAGTAAGCCCCTTTTGGCTTGACGACAACGCCCCCAGTTATCGCCCAACGGCCAAGCGCGACGAGTTAAGCGAGGCACAATGGCAACAATTAAGCGCACAGCTTGCCAATGTGGCGGGGTATCACGATAACCGCGTGCATTTTGATGGCGAGACAGTGACTGTCACTGGCGAGCAAAACAAATACCGAGACCAAGATATGGCGCAAACGCGCGCCGCTACCTTGATCGCCAATACTGGCATTAATGCCAAACAATACCGAGTTATTGACCAGTCTAAGCGCCAGCCCATCACTGAAACCGTGATTAATGCCAGCACCTATGCTGCCGTCGCCACCAACAGCTATGTAGGCGCAACCCCTGACGATGCCCGCACGCGCCGGCAGCCGCAACCGACATCGGGCAGCATAAAAGCCAACCAGCGCGATAGCGTTGATGCTGGTCTTGCTCCTGTGTTTGTGCAATCGTTTGGGGGGTCCGAGAGTTTCTATATGTATTCACTGGGCGTGGCTGGCAACGCCGCTGCCCGGTTAGGCGATCATTTTATTGCCTCGTCCAGCGTGTATGTCAATATTGCCGATACCTACGACAAATTTAAGTACACTGTGCCGCCCGATGGCACCGATCTTAAGCGCGTGCGTACGTTAAACCGCCAGTATCTTGAAGACACTGTGCGTGTGACCAATGTGCAACTGACCTACCTCGACCATTTTGGCGATAACTGGTACACCCAAACCTATGGCGGCTACTTAGAGACGATGTTTGCCGGTGTGGGTGGCGAAGTGCTTTATCGCCCCATCGACAGCCAATTTGCCTTTGGGTTAGATGCTAACTACGTCAAACAACGTGAGCCCGGCTCAGCATTTGGGCTTTTTAAAAACGAATACCAGCCTGCCGAAAATGGCAACCGAGAATTTCGGGTACAAACCGGCACCACCACCGGTCACGCCACCCTCTATTGGCAAAACCCGCTCAACCTGTTTGACGGTACATTGGCCAAAATCAGCGCCGGGCGTTATTTGACCGAAGATGTCGGCATGACTGTGGATATCGCCAAGCAGTTTGATAGCGGGATCACCGTGGGGGCCTATGCCAGCAAAACCGATTTATCCGCCGATGAATACGGTGAAGGCAGCTTTACCAAAGGCTTTTATGTGTCGATTCCATTTGATTTGCTCTCGGTTAAACCCACCACCTCACGCGGCGGCCTAGAGTGGCAGCCCCTTCAGCGTGATGGCGGACAAAAGCTCAACCGCAAATACTCGCTTTATGAGCTAACCGATGGCCGAAACCCATGGTTTGAACGACCGAACAACCGACACTAAATTAGATAGCGGCTTATAATAAAAACACACGGCCGCCCACTAAAAGGAAAATACCGTGATTACTTCACTCGTCGATTTGGCTTTACTGTTATTTTTTTCCACGGCCTCATTGTTTGTGCTCAGAAAACTCGCCAAACGTGTTGGCTTAGTCGATAAACCGGATCAGCGTAAACACCACGCTGGCGCTGTCCCCTTAGTCGGTGGGCTGGCGGTGTGTTTGTCACTGGTTTACTTTCTCGTGAACAACCCAGATGTGATACCCCACAGTGGATTATACGCAACTTGTATGCTGATTTTGGTCGCGATTGGCGTCTTGGATGATAAGTTCGACCTCGACTTTAAGCTGCGGATTGGTGTTCAAGCGGCGCTAGCAGTGGCGATGATGGCCCTGGGTGATATCGAACTAAGTCGCTTGGGTAATATTTTTGCCACCGGACGTGTGCATCTAGATACCCTCGGTTACGGGCTTACCATACTGGCTGTAATTGGCGCCATTAACGCGTTTAATATGGTCGATGGGATTGATGGCTTATTAGGCGGGCTGGCGACGGTGACCTTTGTTAGCTTGGGGCTGCTGCTGTTCTTGAATGGTCACCACTCAATGGCCTATCTGTGCCTTGTGCTTACCGTGATTATGGCACCGTACCTGCTATTTAATTTAGGTGTGTTGGGGCGTGAGCGAAAGGTGTTTATGGGCGATGCCGGTAGTATGTTGATTGGCTTTACCGTCATTTGGTTTTTACTGCTTGCCAGCCAACACCCCACTAATGCCGCGATACGCCCCGTAACCGGACTATGGCTGATTGCCCTGCCACTGATGGATATGGCGGCAATTATGTTCCGGCGCGTAAAACGTGGCGACTCCCCCTTTAAACCTGATCGCGAGCATTTACACCATATTTTTCAGCGTGTGGGTTTATCCCCCCGACAAACCCTGACCGCCATTTGTTTGCTCGCCACCAGTCTTGCCAGCATCGGTATTGTAGGCGAACTGCTGCAAGTGCATGAAAGCATCATGTTCGTCAGCTTTTTACTCTGTTTTGCGCTTTATTGCATGATGCTCCGCCACATTTGGCGTGTCACCACTTTTGTCCGAGCAAAGCTGGGGAAGAATGAATTTGGTGAGAAGGTTGGTGAGGTTAGGGGATAGAGACTAGAGACTACTTTATGAGCCGCTTTGAGCTTTTCCTAGTCCACGGAAAACGCATGAACATCCCCGTCACAAAAGGCTTTTCAGCACGGTCGCTAGGTACTCTTGGTCCATCGCGCACATCATTCGCTTGCGTTGAATGCCGGCTTTAAAACTCTTCTCTTGCTTTAATAAATTCAAAACCATTTGCCTTATTCGTGCAAAAACTTCCGTTCGATCGTCGACTCTTATTCGGCAAGCATCTTCTTTTAATCCAACATCAAGTTGCCAATGCATCGATTCAATTAACCAGTGTGAGCACGGAAAACGCATGAACATCCGCGTCACGAAAGGCTTACCAGCACGGTCGCCAGGTACTCTTGGTCCATCGCGCACATCATTCGCTTGCGTTGAATATACCCAATTAACTTGAAGATGCATGATTAAACATCTGAAAGTTATCGTTGATACGAGACGTCAAAGACCCTGCGATCTCAGGGAGAGTCACAGTAAAAAATTGGTCAATCGATTGAGCAAAATCCCGCTTGGTTTTGAAGTAACAATTATTCCGTGCATGCTCGTTCATGACCTTCCATAACCGTTCTATTGGATTGAGGTTTGGGCTATAAGGTGGCAGATAATGAAGCTCTATATTGAGCACATAGGCGGCATCTTTCACTAAGTCAGTGCGGTGATAGCCCGCACCGTCCAAGATAAGATGAACCTTGTGATTCAGCGGATAGCTTTCCCTTATCTTGCAGAAAAATCGAACAATGTTCTCACTGTTAACGGTGTCATAATCACTGATAATAGGACGGCCAAGGTCAGATAAATTAAGTGCGCCAACAATATTGAGGCGACTACGGCTCCCTGTCGTCTCTATTGCTTTGTCTTGTCCTGTGCGTATCCAGCCTTGCGTCACTTTTGTCGTTTGAGTCGGATGAACAGCATCCATAAACAGGATGGCTTCATCTTTGCCGCAGCGTGATTTGAGCGCTTCATAGGCGTCGACAAAGGCGTGTTGCTTCTCCTCATCGAATTTATGTGGCACGCCTTTAGGCTTTTTATAGCTAAAACCGTTGTGGTGCAGCCATTTGTTCATGCCAGCAACGGAGTAGCGCACACCAAACTGACTCTGCACATACGCGACAATCTGGTGGGTGTGGGAGTAGGTGTGTTCGGTCAAATGCTCAATCAAGGCCAATGCTTGAGGAGCGGACAAATGACTGCTTGAGCCACCATTCTCGGGCTTGAGTTTTTCAGCAGTTGCGTAGTCTTCAAGATGACGCCGTACTGTTGTTTCGTTAATACGCAATGCTTGAGAAATCATCGCAGCGCTCCAACCTTCAGACGCGAGTAACACTGCTTTGATACGATCGCGCACTCGCCCATCACGAGTCGTCCCATGTTGGCGGTCGAGTTCAAGCTTCTGCTGTTTGGTTAAAGTCACTTTCATAGGTAGGAATCATGATCCTGTTTCTACGTAAAATCAGGCATCTTCAATGATCACGGGTATAAGTCATTAAATCGCTAGCCCAGGCATAGCGCGGATCTTCATGCGTTTTCCCTGCTGACAGACCTACAAAACCGTGGCGTCAAAGACATCCTTATTGCCTCGGTCGATGGATTAAAGGGCTTCCCTGAAGCCATCGAAACTGTCTATCCCAAGACGGAGGTTCAGCTTTGCATCATCCATCAGATCCGCAACAGCGTGAAGTACGTGGCCAGCAAAAATCAGAAAGCCTTTATGTCCGATCTGAAGTGCGTTTACCGAGCGACGACCCAAAACGCCGCAGAGCAAGCGTTAGATGAACTGGAAAGTAAATGGGGTACTCAATATCCACTGGTCATAAAATCGTGGCGCAGCAAATGGGAAAATCTATCGGTGTACTTCAAGTACCCAGAACAGGTCCGCAAAGCAATTTACACGACCAATGCCGTTGAGGCTGTTCATCGCCAATTCCGCAAACTGACGAAGACCAAGGGTGGCTTTGCCAACGAGAACGCATTGCTCAAGTTGCTGTATGCAGGTATGTTGAAGGCATCAGAGAAGTGGACGCATCCGGTGCAGAATTGGAACCTGACATTGTCCCAACTGAGCATCCACTTCGAAGGACGGCTCGACGACTACGTAGATCTTTAAACGTTGGGTGACACAGAACTATGAACACCCTCGTCAACTGCTGGTAGCTCATGGTAATCACGTTTTGATTTTGGCGATGAGAAGCGTACCACTATCAGCAGTTGACTTCCTCTCGCCAGTTTAACCATGAGTGTTGCACTTATTATCTGAATTCAGGTACTTTCATCTTTTTCTTCCAAATTCTTGATAATTACTCCTGCAGCTGCTTGTACGGAAAACTCATCTTCAAGTAATCTATAAGCCCTTTTACCTACATCTTTTCTCAATAACTCATTATGGTAAAGTGACAACGCGTTTTGATATAACTCCTTATCTTCACCATTAATCGATAAGTAGCCAGCTTGGTTATCATTGATGGTTTCTAGCAGATCATTACCTTGATTTACGCTCCCCAAAATAGGTTTAGATTGAACCATATAACCTAAAAGCTTACCTGGAAAGTTATGAGCCGTATGCTTTGCTGAGAGAGAGAAAAGCCCAACATCAATATCACACAGCAGGTTCTTAAACTCTTGCTGGTTAACCGATGGAAGATAAGTAAAGTTACTAAGTGACCATTTTTCAGCTAAGTGGTTAACTAGATTAACTTCATCTCCTTGCCCTACAAAAAGAAAATGAGCTTTTTCATAAGCCGCCATTGAACGGACAAGACGCATCAAATTCGCCATATCCTGTGCGTGCCCAATATTCCCCCCATAGAAGTAAATAACTTTATCTTCCAAGTTAAGTTTTTTACGGACACTATTGTCTGGGTTTATCAATGTATGAGGTTTTAGTTCAGCCCAGTTCCTGAGAACTTCGGTCTGATATTGATCACTGGTGGCGGCATTGAAAATCTGTTGGTTTTTCTCTGACATTAATCCAATCCTATCTGCTTGGCGATAAGACTGCTTTTCAAAAAACCGAAAATACTTTTCAATCAAAGAGCCTTGTCTAATAATGCCTGCATCAACAGCCCACTGAGGGAATAAGTCACGCAGAACTAAATAAGCTTTGCATTGACAACGCGACTTTAATTTATCAACGAGCTTACCCCAAAATATAGAGGGAGAATAGTAAATAATACCATCAAAGGTTGATGGCTTTATTTCGCTAGATATGGCTCGCCAGGCTCGGAAAGAAAGCACGGTTTCATTTATGGCTCGCTTAATCTTTGTCGTGTCTTTTATCATACCACTGGAAAAAGACCAAATATTCACACCACTTAACTGTGTTTTTACTAGCCTTTTTTCCTGTCCCTCGGAGGGCGTGATCACAGTTACCTGGTGACCTAATCTAACATAGTAACAAGCGAGATCATGAAACATTTTGGCCCCAACACGAGTGCTATGGGGCAAGTAATCATCAATAATTAACGCTAACCGCATTAGTATCTTTTCCAAACGACACGGTTTACATAATCGGTATAGGAATGGATAATTCGCACAACCTTTTCTGACACATTTGGCATCGAATAATCATGAACTTGGCGCAATAATCGCTCTTCACCTGAAGGTTGAGATTCAAGAACTTGTAGTGCTTGCATAACTCTCTCAACATCTAGACCAACCATCATCACCGACGCTTCTTCCATTCCTTCTGGTCGTTCATGCGCTTCTCGCATGTTTAGTGCCGGAAAGTTCATAATCGATGACTCTTCGTTAATCGTTCCACTATCAGAAAGCACGGCTTTTGCGTTCTTTTGTAAATGGTTATAGTCATGAAAGCCTAATGGTTTAAGTAATTGAATGTTTGAGTGGAATTCTAAGCTCTGCGCTTCAATACGCTTACGAGTACGAGGATGCGTCGAAACAATCACTGGCAAGTTGTAGTGATTTGCTAGGGTATTTAGTGTTTCTGCTAACTTTGCTAGCTGCCTAGGTGCGTCTACATTCTCCTCACGATGAATACTGACAACAAAAAACTGTCGTTTCGATAGCTCTAAGCGCGATAGTACGTCAGAACCATCAATCCTTGCCATGTAGTGATTTAACACTTCAAACATTGGACTACCTGTTTTAATAACACGATCAGCAGGTAAGCCCTCAGCGAGTAAATAGTCACGAGCTATCGTGCTATAAGTTAGATTAATATCTGCGGTATGGTCGACGATTCGGCGGTTCGTTTCCTCAGGTACACGCTGATCAAAGCAACGATTACCTGCTTCCATATGAAAAATCGGCACTTTACGCCGTTTAGCAGGGATAACTGAGATACACGAGTTCGTATCGCCCAACACTAACATCGCCTCTGGGTCAACCTCTTCAAGCACTTGATCCACTTTAATAATGACTTGACCAATAGTTTCTGCCGCACTCTTACCGGCAGCATTGAGAAAGTAATCCGGCTTGCGCACACCAAGATCATTAAAGAATACTTCATTCAGCTCAAAGTCATAGTTTTGTCCCGTATGGACTAACGTATGTTCACAGTGCTCGTCTAACTTCGCAAGAACGCGGGATAACCGTATAATTTCAGGACGAGTTCCCACAACGGACATTACTTTGAGTTTTTTCACTTCACTACTCTCGAATTAAGATAACGGATAAGCAACTGTATCGGGGGCCTCACGGTCAAAAATTTCGTTAGCCCAAAGAATCACGATCATTTCATCATCACCGATATTGGTAATGTCGTGTGACCAACCAGGCACAGTTTCGACAATTTGAGGTGAGCTACCATCTGTATAAAGCTCATAACGTTCACCCGTTGCAATATGTTCAAACTTAAATAAAGCTTTACCTTTGAGAACCAAAAACTTTTCATTTTTACTGTGGTGATAGTGACCACCACGCGTAATACCTGGATGGGCGGTAAAAAACGAAAACTGACCTGTTTGCTTGGTTTTAAGCATCTCGCTAAACACGCCACGCTCGTCACCATAGCTAGGGATAGGATAGCTAAACAGCTCTGGTGTCATATAGCTTAAATATGTAGAGTAGAGCGCACGCGTTAAGCCAGTACCAACATCTTCAGTAACCAAATTATCTCTGCTCTCTTTGAAACTGCGCAGTAGAGTCGCCACTTCCCCTACCGTCGTCGGATACTCAGGCGTGACCCGCTTGTAACCGCTTTCCGAGTCACTGTCCAACAACCCAATTAGGCGGGCACAAACGTCATCGATATAAACTAAGGTCACAGCTGCTTCTGGGTCGTTAATCGTGATATCTAGCCCATTTAGAATGTTGTGACAAAATGTGGCCACGAAAGAATTGTAGTTTGGGCGGCACCATTTTCCAAACACATTAGGGAAGCGATAGATAAAATAGGGAGAGTTTGTGTGCTGACCATATTGCTCAACTAACTGCTCGGCTAGTCTTTTACTTATCCCGTATGCGTTATCTCGTTCCGCTTGTATAGAAGAGCTCAACACTATCGGTACGTGCTTGTTACTGCGACTAAGTTCATCGACAATATACTGGGTAAAGTCTGAGTTCCCGTACTGAAACTCAGCCTCATCGTCAGGCCGATTAACACCTGCTAAATGATACACGAAATCTGCAGCGCTAAGTGACTTAGATAAAACGGTTTCCGGTGTTTCACGGTCAACTTCAACAATGTCATGATAACCATGCTCGCGAAGCATCACACACAGATTTTTACCAATAAAACCTGTGGCGCCCGTAACAACAATCTTCATTTAAACCCCCTCTGGAACAACTAAGCTACCTGCTTCAATGTCTCCTATGAAGTCGAGCTTTCTTAGCAGCGCAATCATACCGTCCACATCTAGGCGTTCGGTATTATGCGAGTTGTAATCTTCAATGATAGACAAATCTCGTTCGCCTTCATCATGATACTTAGCGTAGTTTAAGTCTCGGTTATCCGACGGGATTCTATAATAGCCTCCCTGATCTTCTGCCACGAACATTTCTTCTCGACTACATAATGCTTCGTAGAGTTTTTCACCATGCCGTGTACCAATCACGTTAACAATATGCTCTGGCTTGTGTGTTATCCGCTTCAATGCTTCCACTAACGTTTCAATTGTGGCTGCTGGTGCTTTTTGGACGAAAATATCACCGTTAGTCCCGTGTTCAAAGGCGTGTAAAACAAGATCGACCGCATCGTCTAGTGTCATCATAAAGCGCGTCATATTGGGATCTGTAACCGTCAACGGTTGGTCATTGAGCATTTGCCGCAAAAACAGTGGGATAACTGAGCCGCGCGATGCCATCACATTTCCGTAACGTGTAGCTGCTATCATATTTTTCGTTGGATCCACATTGCGAGATTTCGCGACAATCACTTTTTCCATCATTGCTTTAGAAATTCCCATAGCATTGATTGGATAAACGGCTTTATCGGTACTCAAACAAACCACGCGCTTTACGTCGTTTTGGATGGCCGCTTCAAGGACATTTTCCGTTCCTAAAACGTTGGTTTTTACTGCTTCCATAGGATGGAATTCACAAGATGGCACTTGTTTTAATGCTGCGGCATGATAGATATAGTCTACACCACGCGTAGCGTTCAATATACTCTGAGGATCACGCACGTCCCCAATATAGAACTTCAACTTTGAACTATTATATTTTTTCCGCATCTCATCTTGCTTTTTCTCGTCGCGAGAGAATATGCGGATCTCACTAATATCCGTATCTAGGAAACGATCAAGTACTGCGTTACCAAAAGAGCCGGTCCCCCCCGTAATTAATAAAACCTTTGAATTAAACATTAACGCCCCCTAAAAAAAATACCACCGTAAAAAATGAAAAAACTATAGGGGAAAGAACTCGCCTATAGCTTGCAAAAAAACTATAGTAAGATACTAAAAGCATGTATATAACATATGCTGATAGCGTTACCATACAAACACCTAGCAAACCAAAATACGAAGACAATGGGTAAAGTGAAAAAACACTATACAGACACACAAAAAAAGTAATCTTTGAAATAAGACTACCTTTCCTCTCATAGAAAAGCGAGGATGAAAAATACAAATAAAAGAACAAAAAGTACAGACCGCATGATAATATTACTACAAAAGAAAAAATATCTTTATTGTCATAATTAGAAAAATAAGGCAGAACTATTTTTGCTAAATAAATAAACCCCCATAAGAATACGGAGTTTATTACAAAAAAAATCCGATAGAACTTACTTGAACCGACAAGTTTTAAGTTTGTCACACATAGCTGCGGCAATCCAAGAGCATAGCTTGATGATACTAATAGAAGCAGTGATGCTACTGAATAAGAAAAGGAATACAAACCCAGCTTTTCCGAACCAAAAAACCACTTTACAAAAAGCCTATCAAAAGAAGAGTTGAACCATTGCGCTATAGAATGAGGAATTAAAGATATAGCAAAAATAAGATATGAGCTATTAAAACTCTCACGTTTCAGGCTGATAACCTCCCTTGGTTTTTTCAGCAAACATACAACATCTCTAGTTAAAAAAGAGCATCCTAAATTACAAACAAAGATTATTATGACAATTGTTAAAACTAAGTCGTTATCCCTAAGACCTAATTGTTTCACGCTGAAATAAAAAGAAATGAGCAAAAAAAGAAACTTTAAAAGTGTTAACTTAAAGTATTCATATGGGCCTTTTTGAAATCTTATTAAGTTAGAGTTAACAATAAACAAGCATTCAGAGAGAACAAAACCTACAACCCAATACAACGTGTTGCTATAAAAAAAGGGGGACACTAAAAATAAAGCAAAAATCATAAACAGCATAATAAAGTTATGCATATTAACAAAGTGCATTACGCCACACTTATCTTCATAGTATTCCCTTGCTATAATTACAGATATATTCATTGTTAAAATAACACTTAACAATGAAGATGTTACTAAATATATGTTGAGATCGCCAAGAAATACTGGCTTTACATATATAGCAGAAAGAGGAACAAGAAGAAGCATCCCTGCTCTATTCAGGGCGACAGAAACCCCGTATAATAACAAGCTCTTTACAGTCA
Organism: Salinivibrio sp. VGrn1; assembly: GCF_009377995.1. NCBI lineage: Bacteria > Pseudomonadati > Pseudomonadota > Gammaproteobacteria > Vibrionales > Vibrionaceae > Salinivibrio > Salinivibrio sp. VGrn1. Next base: position 1,122 of record NZ_SATA01000016.1, on the reverse strand, counting down.
TTTTAGTACTTTCAACCGCCCTAAAGACTCATAAGTTACAACGACAAATATTAAGACCATCAATGGCAAAACAATCCTTATGTTGAGAAAGCCACCACGAAGAACAAGAACAAACATCATGAATAGGAAAAGGAAAATAAAATCTATCGCTCTTCTTCGAGGAATATTAAGACACACTTTGACATACCGATAATTAGCAAAAAAAAGCAATAAAAACCCTAAAAACAAACCACTGTAGCCAAAGTTAAGAATCATATTACCGTATATACCAAAAGTTATGTTTGTTGTTCTTCCGTCAGATAACATATCCTTATATACTAAACGTGTCTCGGCTGTGGATACCGGCTTATCAGGCATTAAAGATCTAGGTACAAAAGCATAATAGAAATCTTTCAATGCAACTAAGTAGTGGTCATTTTTATTGTCTATATAATCAATAGAGTCCTGTAAGACAAACGAGCTATTAAAATCCAGTTTAAACGCATCGCTGTTAACATATTCGAGAAAAGACGTGTCATGCCCTTGCCTAATTAGTGCATTCCCCACCATTATAGTCAAAAAAATTACAGTAAAGAAAGCGGCATGAATAAATCGTAAAGGCTTTTCATGAGAAATAAAATAAATAAAAGATAAAAACAAAAAGTAAGAAATTATAGCCGCTCGACCACCAGATAAGGCGAGCAACACTATCACTAGAAAAAGAATGCAGAGCTTATATTTATTAGATCCTGACTTATAAATATCATACAACATCAAGAAAATCATAGATTGATAAAGATAGAAAACCCAAGCAGTTCCCACTTTGCTTTGAGCATAAAACTTTGCATTCTGCGTTAAAAGAAATGTAAAATTATAACTATTAAAAACAGACTGGAAAAGAAACAAAAATAAAAAAATGCAAAAGAGCATTATAAAAAAATAACAAGTTAAACCTAAACCTTCTTGAATCTCCCCCCCTTTTTTTTTCTTTCTTGTGACATTTTGACTATATAGAAAAGTAAAAATCACCGTGAACAAAATATATATTAATATTTGAATAATAAAGAAATATGTGTAGAAACCATTTAGATCTGGATATATATCTAGCATGCTACTAGGTAGATAAAAAACTAAGTCGTAAAG
>NZ_SATA01000015.1:0-21250 GCF_009377995.1 Salinivibrio sp. VGrn1 | reverse complement strand
TGATCCTTTATTTTCACTCATTTTAATTAATAAACATGGTACAACGCACGGTTTTAAGCTTTAATTGATAAATAAGTCATTAAATCGATAGCCCAGGCATGGCGCGGATCTTCATGCGTTTTCCCTGATGTCATTATGCTCCTCAAGACGCGCCAGCTTTTTCTTTAGCTCCCGAATTTCAATTTGCTCTTTTGTGATGGGGGAAGCATGAGGCGTAACGCCTTGTTGCTCGTGTCTGAGTTGCCTTACCCACTTGTCCATGGTGGATTTGCCCACGCCCATGGCAGTAGCTGCTTCGATAATCGTGTAGTTTTGTTCGAGAACAAGCTCAGCGGCTTCACGTTTAAATTCAGCGCTGAAAGTACGTCTTGTGCGTTTGGTCATGGTTTCACCTGTCATGCTATGAGGCGTATCTTAACACCTCTAATCAGGTGGCCAAATTCACTATGCCACTACAAGCCGACTTCCGACAGTAGACTTTGAAGGGCCTACCTTCATCTCTTCTTAAGCTTACGCTCAAATGGTTAACCTTGAGTTAACCTCTGTGCTCCACGGCACACTCATGCGTTTTCCCTGGTTTTCCCTGCCAGGCGTAGGAAGTGTGGCTTGGTGGTTTCGTACCGATTTCAGTTCATGGTTCAAATTCCGTATGCATTCCCACGCAGGAGCGTGGGAACGAGTAAATGCGTGCACGGCCCGCTCTTTTCCGTATTCCGTAAGCGAAGCGCTCTGTATTCCAGTTCCCGAATACCGATGACTGAATGCAGAGTACGGAAAGAGCAAAAGCCCCGATGCGCGCTCTTCCTAGTTTCTAGTATCCAGAAGCGAAGCGTCTTACTCTTCATCCCTTCTAAACGCAAATCTCACCAACACAATCGCTACCCCTAGCATGCCGCCAAGTAGCGTTGCCAGCACACAAATCAACGCACGTTTCGGGCCGGCTTTTTCTTCGGGGACGATGGCCGGGTCGACGGTTTTGAACACAAATTCGTCTTGCACTTCAGCCAGCATCAAGCTTTTCGTTTGCTCTTCAATCAGCTGGTAGAACACATTCTGCATTTGGGTAAGGTTGGTGTTTTCTAGCTGTTGGCGCAAGTAGGCGATATTAGTGTTGGTTTCTTGTAGTTTGTCAGCTTTCATTCTCGCGTTAATCGCGGCCACCAACTTTTCAGTCACGCGTTGTGCCAGTATTGGCGATTCTGACTCAAAGCTAATGGTCACTAAGCCATTATCTTTTTGCTCGTTAATCGCCAGCAACTCAGAAAACGCTTTGTAAAGCTCCCAGTCGGTGGGGGCTGCCGGTTTGTTTACCCGATCGCCTTCAGGCTTTAACCAAGTTTTTGTTTCAGGGTTATAACGCTCAGGATCGATTTGCCATTCGCCGGTTTCTTGATCCCAGCCTGTTGTCGCCATTAGCGGTACTTCCAGCTGATTAGCATGTACAAATTCGCTAATAAACTGGCGCGATTTTAGCGTGGCGAGCGCTATTTGCGTTTCACTGCCGCCACCGCTGCTAAGGTTGACCCCCGCTAACGACGCCAAGCCTCCCAACTGCCCGGCCATACTGGCCAAGCCACCACCGCCTTGCTCATTAGCAGGTGCGAGTAGAGCTTCAGATTTGTAGGTATTGGGGAGGTATAATGAATACCCCACCCCACCCACGGCAAATACAAAGGTGATCGCGATGATCAACCACTTGCCTTGCCATAAAGCAGCAAAAAGCTCACGGAGGTCGATTTCGTCATCGGCTGCCATTGGGGGGATGGGGGGGTGTGTGTAGTGTTCTTTTAAATTTGAGTTCATAAGTTTGATTCAATGATTACGGAATACAGAATACAGAAAAAGACTAGTTATCGGGGTGCATATAGTCAGCGGGATCTTCGTTTATCCGCGTTTGCTTTGTTTTGGATAGTCGCCCGATACTCGCTGCAATGGTTTCAGCATCATTTATCCATGATAACCCTGCCGTTTTTTCTATATATCCAATCTCTATGCCTATATAAATTTGAGTAATGAGCTCCGCCGTTGACGACTTTGCAATATTGAGAAATCTCAGTTGGTCTTTAACAGACTCTCTTTCTTCGCCCTCTGCGATATTCGATGGTATTGATAAACCAGAGCGAGTGATTTGATCTTTAAAGCCGTAGTCGTTACAGGTACGCATTGTCTTATAAATATCGCAAGATAAACGACATGCGCTTTGCCAGACTTTTAACTTTTTGAATCTCAATAAATTTCCTTATCTAAGAGCGCCGATTATTGAAAAAGCATCTTACACATGTACTGCGGTTATTGCCCTTCTCCGTACTCCGTAAGCGAAGCGCTCCGTATTCCCATTCCCGATTATCGATGAATGAATACAGAGCACGCAAAGAGCAAAAGTTCAATGCGTGCCCTAGGCCCTAGGATCTAAGCTCTAGACTGCTTTCCCCGCTTCAATCCTTAACCGCTTGCCACGCTACGCCCATTTGGTAGAGGATTTGGGTGGCGGTGGAGGCGGTGCTTAGGCCGTCTAGGTAGTCGGTGTCGATTGGGACGATGATGGTGTCGCCGGGTTCGAGTTGTTTTTGACTACGGCTGAACCAGAAGCTGTTGTTTGGCATCATCACTGAGCCGTCGGCGCGGACGACGTAGATGCGGTCGGTGTCGGCTTGTTGTTTGGTGCCGCCGGCGGATTCAATGTAGTCGCTGACGGTCATGCCCGGTTCAAACAGCTGGTTTGAGGTAAATTGCACTTCGCCCATAATGCTGACCACCGGGTTTTTGGGTGGCACGTAAAGCTTATCCCCGCTTTCCACCATGATGTTGGCGACTTCATCGCCTTTGAGGGCGCGTGGCAGTGAGATCACCATGCGGCCCACCGCTTCGGCGTTTTGTAACTCTTCGGCTAATGATAAGGCTTCTGACGGGCTAGTTGTATATTGGGCGCTGCTGGTTTGGCGGCGCAGGGCCAGGCTGCTGATTTCTTGTTGCAGCTGACGGTTGAGCATTTTTAGGCGCTCTTCTTCTTGGCGTTTGAGTCGTTCGCGGCTAAACACCGACCCTTTAGGGTAAGCGAACTCCGTCAACCCGCCTGCACGCTCAATCACATCTTTAATGGTCTCGCCACGTTCAAAGGCATACACACCAGGGAAGCGCACTTCGCCTTGTAGCTCAATGGTATTGTCTTTGTGCCAATTGGGCTTGGTTTTGATATTGATTCGGTCTTGGCGTTGAATCGTTAACTGTGGCCCTTCGCCTTTGATGGCTTTACTTACATCAATAGGGTAATGACGCACGGTTAAACGGCCATCCACTACTTGGCGGCGGGTAATTTCGGCTTGCCGCAAGTACGCGGCTTCGGTCAACCCGCCGGCGGCATCCAGCAATTGCTCAAACGAGGCATTGGCCGGCAGTGGGTAGACGCCCGGGTATTTCACCGCGCCACCCAGTTCAACAATCGCCGCGTTGTACTGGTTGTTGGCTTGATCTTTTAAGCGCTCGATAATGGGCTCAAGCTCTTGCTCACGTAGCGAGCGTTCACCTTCGTCATCGCGCTCTGCCAGTTTTTTGGCTAATGTAGCCTGATTTTGCTGGTTTTGTGTTTGGACTTCTGCGCCGGTGGCCGGATCAATATACACGTCGTCTTGCTGCCTTTCACCAAACTGAGATGGGCGAGTATTACGATGCCCTTTGCTTAATGTAACTCGGCTCTGGCTTTCTCGGGTGTCATCATCAACCTCGATGGATGGCGTCTTATCCCAAAAGGTACTGTCGATACCGTTGTTAAACACAAACACCTGGTCGCCTTGTTGCAGGCGCAAGTTATCGGACGAGTTGGGATGATCAATGGCTTGGCCCAGTTTAAATTGCAACACTTCAATGTTGCGCTCTGCGTCGATTTCGCGCACTACCAGCGCATAATTGAGATCGGCGGTGGGTTTTAGGTCACGTTGGGTGTTGCTAACGAGATCGGCGATGGTCATGCCCGGCTCGAAGTTATACGCGCCTTGGCGGACCACCTCGCCACGCAGCACCACGGCATTATCGAGTGCATCGTTGCTTTTGGCAATTTTAATGTCATCACCGTTTTTCACGGTAAAGCCTTGGCCCTTGGCGGTGCTCATGTCCAAGCTAAACTGCTGAATGCCCGATTCGGTCACGCGTTTAACGCTAACGCTAGACAAGTACCCTTCTGGTAATGCGCCACCCGCCATGTTAATGGCCTTACTTAGCGTGGTCGAGCCGTTGAGCTCATACAAGGCCGGGCGCAGCACTTCACCCTCAACGGCCACTTGGGCACCGCGCGCGGGCACAAACAAGGTATCGCCTTTTAACAGACGCACGTCGTTGCTGCTATCACCGGCAAGCAGCAAGTCGTATAAATCTAAGGTTTCAATGATCTTGCCATTGCGCTTTAGCTGAATATTACGCAGTGAGCCACTGGTTTTTATTCCCCCACTGGCCAGTAAGGCTTGGGTCACCGTGGTTAAGCCGTTAACAGTATACGCACCGGGTTGCTTTACATCGCCTGCTAAATAGACTTGCATGGTGCGCATGGCGCCGATGCCTACTGTGACATCCACCCCTATGACGCGCTGCTCAAACATGGCTTTAATTTGTTCGCGCACCTTGCCAAAGGTTTGTCCAGCCACTTGCATGGGGCCGTATTTGGGGAAATGGATATTGCCATCGCGCTTGACCGTGAGATCGTACTGCTGATTTTCTTTACCGAACACTTGGATATCGAGGGTGTCACCTGGGCCGATTTGGTAATCATTCGGCAGCGGTAAGTCGTCCACTGAGGCCATGGAGGCCGGTTTGCCATCAAAAAAGGCATAGCCAAAGGGTTTTAGTGCATCATCATCTTGGTTTGAGGCCTTGCCTGGGTGCCGTACGTTATCCGATTGGTTTTGCTCACCGCCGATGCGCTCGGGGGTGTCAGGCGCTTTATTGGCGTTTTGGGCGTCTTTGTCACTGTTGTTGGTCGATAAGCTATCTAAATCCACCCCGTATTGCCGAGCAAGTTGCTCTTGTTGCGCTCTTGGTAGTTGTTTTAACTGCTGAAGCTGGCTGGCGGTGGGGGTCGCTGCCTCGGCATGAGGGGCCGTTGTGAGCATCGCTGCACCGAGTAACAATGCTGGTGCACAGGACAATAGCGCGGGGGCACAACGGGTCATACCGCGCATAACGGTAGCGCCGAGCGGCCGAGTAATGGAAGATGAAAGCGTTAACATAATGAGCGTGATCCGTACTTATTATTATCAGTGATGGCTGCCGTTAAAACCGCAGCTGGTATTTTAGCCAGACGCGCGTATTGGCCTCTGATACATAAGGCGCAGCGTCGTCCGTTCGGCTGGCACCTAGTGTGACCATGGCGGTTGCCACGGGCAGGCGATAGCTGGCTTCTATTTCTTGCCAGTTGTGAGTGGCTTGTTCACGATCGGCTAGCATTAGCTTGATGGCGTGATCGTTGCTTAATTGGGCATACACCGCCACCGACCGGCTGTTGTCTAGTCCATACGTGGTGCTGTTGCCCCCTAATTGATCCGAAGACACCTGCTGGTCAACAGCTGGCGTGTCTGCTAGCGAGGATTCAAAGCCATCGTGCGTGGTTTGCTGCTCAAGCACCAGGCGCACACTTTGGCGCGCAATCTCGGTTTGCCCACTCCAGCCGATTAAACTGGTGGCAAGCTCTTCACCTTGGTAGTTACTGGCCAGTTCGGTGTAGAGTGCGTGAGCGACGGGCCAATCAAAGGCTGGCAGGGCAAGCTTGGCATCCCATGCCCATTGTTCGCTGACTTGTCGTGTGCCGTTTGGATCTTGCCATTTTTGATAGCTGAGCCCGTGTTGAAACGGCCGAATCGGCTGGCTGACTAGACGTGCTGCCCAGTGGGTGTCGTAACCGGTTTTGTCGGGCAGCTGGTAGACAGCTTCAAACGACCAAAAGCCCAGTAACGGCGTGTGATCACTTAAGTAGCTCACTGAGGCGCTGGGTGCGGGAGACGATTGGTTACCCCAGATGAGGTTATGTTGCCATCCTTGCCCCCACCAGCGGTCGATTTGGCCGAGGGTAAACAGCCAGCGGCCATCGTTTAATGCCAAATAAGAGCCTTGCCAAGTGTAGTCTTTATCGCCATTGGCATCACGGCGGTATTGATTGGCCACTTTAAAGGCAAAGCGTTTGCTCATGTATTGATACGCCGACCCAATCAGCCATTCATGACGCGGGGTGTCGCCGTAGTCGACTGCAGTGGCCGGATCGTTAGCCCAATACAGGTCGAATTCGATGGGGGCACGGTTGAATTTGGCAGCTTGGCCACGGTAACGGACATGGTTGCGGGCGGTGTTGAGCATTTGGTCGCGTGCCGATGTCGCCTTTGGCTGGCGGTTACTCCATTGTTGCCGCGGCTCGGTGTCATCGTAAAAGCTGGACCAGCGCAGCGGGTAATGATTGATTGGGCCATCAAGCTCACCGGCATCGGATAAGGCAGTCAGATCGGCACGGAGAAAAGGGTCATTAGCTTCCAGCCAAGGTGACGCCCCCACCTGCGTGCTCATCAGCAGTATGCACATCGCCAGCTTTTGACCACAGCCACTACGAGGCAATGTCAGATTCATCCATGTTAAATGTTTCATTGGGTATATGTAACAACGCTGCGATTAAAGAAGGAAAGTCGTGAACTTGGTGTCTGCCATTGCCGTTTAGGCACGCTACCGCCATGAAGTGTCGTTCTCCCTGTACGCGGCTGACTCAATATTGCTGTCACTAGATTGATTCCGCACCACTCTGCACAGTGAAAAGCGCTTGCTTCATCATGCCCAGCGCGGTGCGTCAAATGTCTGACGTATTCTACATAGCTCAGCGGTCATTTAAAGTGGAAATCAGTGAGAAATCACTTGATAAGATCAGTTTGACTGCTTTGTCTTCAATTGTGTCGTAAAAAAAAGGGATAGATCACGGTATGGGAATACGGAAAGAGATGAGACGCTTCGCTTCTAGAAACTAGAGGCTAGAGACTAGAAAAAGCAGCCTCGCGCTCGCATTGGGGATTTTGCTCTTTCCGAATGCAGGCTGTGCACGCGTTAACTATTTTGTGGTAACTTATCACCACCTTGATAATTAGCGGATTTCAACCAGTGCAACGCCTCTTCAATAGTTCATTATTTAATCACACTGTCGGTGTGATCGGCACCTTATTGGTTATTCACCTTATCACCGGCTTGCGTGAGTCGCTGCCTCTCACTGTGGTTAATAGTTTTTGGTTGGTCAGTTTTGCGTATCTATGTACCGCCATTACAGTACCTAAGATCACCAACTTTTTGCTGGTCGACCGTAAATACTATATTTTACCGGTCATTGCCTCGGTTTATGCGGGTGTTATGGCGATCATTTTGCTACTGCGACTTGAGTATTCCAGGGAAGTGATTGTCTATGCGTTTATCATTCAAACCATTTGGATGTACTTTGTGGTTGTGTTTAGGAAAGATAAGACGCGACTGCGACTGACGGCTATAGACAACTTTGATATCGATGCGCTTAATGCAAAACACACTCGCGTACATGTAAGCAAGTTGGACAAGGCGTTATCGTTTAGCACCATTGGTGACGGCTTAGTGGTGGATCTGCACGGCCCTTTGACCGAGGCGCAAGAAAAGTTCATCGCCGATTGCAGTATTAATAATATCCCCGTCTTCCATTCACAAAGTATCTTAGAGATGGTTGAGGGCAAAGTGCAAACAACGCACCTGTCTGAAAATGCAATTGGTACGTTGACGCCGAATCCGATTTATCAAAATATTAAGAGGGTATGGGAGTCGGCACTTATTGTCATGACTTTTCCATTAACGCTGATTGTGATGGCGATGACGGCGATCTTGATTCGGCTAGAAAGCCCAGGTCCAGCTTTGTTTGTACAAGAACGTGTCGGCCAAGGTGGGCAACCGTTTCGGATCTATAAGTTTCGTAGTATGTCGGTAAAATCTGCCGACGCAGATGACAAATTCGCCTCGCAGGAAGTCGCTCGGGTAACGCGTATTGGCAAGTTTATACGTAAGTTTCGGATTGATGAGTTGCCGCAGTTTTTTAATGTGCTTAAAGGCGAGATGTCACTTATTGGCCCACGGCCGGAGCAGGAAAGCTTTGTGAAACAGTTTGAGCAGGAAATCCCGTTTTATGGGTATCGCCATATGGTTAAACCCGGGATCACAGGCTGGGCACAAACGGTGCAGGGGTATGCGGATGATACTGCGTCAACGAGAGAAAAACTCGCTTACGACCTTTACTACATCAAGCACTTTTCGTTTTGGCTGGATATGAATATTGTGCTTAAAACAATCAAAACAATGATCACCGGTTTTGGCGCAAAATAGCAAAATACCTATCATCTAGACGCTAGCACCATGTATGAGTACGACTAAGTGAGTTTTGAAAGGTTTGTATCGAGGGGTTGAAGAGGCGATAACTGCTACACTTTGTGCTTTAAAAACCCCTTGATGGCATAAACACAAAATACGGAGATAGCTTGTAATATCGGTAGTTTGACGACGTCACGATAAAAGCGCCACTGGTAGGATAGTACGGTGAGTTTGTTGGCGGTCATCCCTGTGTCGATACGGTATTTGGCTAATGACTCTGGAATGCAGTGCGCGGCAGGGATGTCTTTCAAAATATCTAACCACAATCCCATGTCTTGCCTTTTACGAATCAACGGCATGTAACGTTTACCGAGTACCGAGGTATCGTACATTGCCGTCAAGCAACCAATCACGTTGCTGTATAGTAGCTGGGAGTATGTGACTTGGCTTGGCGCTTTAATCGTTGATAATAATTGATTGCCTTTAAATTTGGTGTAGTGAGTGTAGGTGAATGGGTAACCATTTTTTAGCATCACCCCTACTTGTACTGTCAGCTTGTTTGGTTCCCACACGTCGTCTGCATCAAGAAAGGCGATAAATCGGCCTTGCGCTCTCTCGATGGCGCAATTACGACTCACACCTGCCCCGCAATTGTCACTGTTTTGATACACGTGAATATTAGCGTGAGATTGTGCGTAACGATTGATCAGCGACCATGTACTATCGGTTGACTGATCATCGACGATGACTAGCTCCCAATTTGTATAGGTCTGTGCCAATACGCTTTCAATGCTTTCACTAATGGTCTGAGCCGCATTGAACGATGGCATGATGATTGAGACAAGTGGATGGTTGTTGGGCATGGGGATATATTACGTGTTAGTAGCAAGTGTTTGAACGATTTTTTGGGAGGCTAAACCACCACCATAGAGAGTTTCGGTATCTTCAACGTATCGTCCGTAGTGGCGTTTCGTCGCATTGATGATTTTACTCTGACTAGCACCTACTAGCTCGTTAGCGCCAGCTTCTATTAGCTCTACCCACTCAGTTTGATCGCGCATTGTCACGCAAGCTTTACCGAAGAAAAACGCTTCCTTCTGCACACCACCGCTATCCGTCAATACCAATTGACAGTGATCGAGTAGCCAAACCATTTCAAAATAACCGACTGGATCGACAAGATGAACACTCAATTCAAGACCCTGTTCGGCGATCAGTCTACGCGTCCGAGGGTGCAGAGGAAGCACAACAGGAGCAATAGTTGCATTGACCTCGTTAAGCGCTGTTACTACGGCAGCCAACCGCTCTGGATTATCAGTATTTTCGGCTCGATGAAGGGTTGCAAGAATAAAGGAATCTGGGAGCGTTCCGTGCGGTGCTTGCGCTTTTTCTGCAAAAAGAATTGCTGCATCTTGCATGACATCCCCTACCTGTAAAATCTTTACTGGTTTATCAGTAAAGCCTTCGTTTTTAAGGTTAGCAACCGCTGTATTTGTCGGACAGAAGAGTAAATCACTAATCTGATCAGTCAAAATCCGATTAATTTCTTCTGGCATTTGCATATTAAAACTGCGCAAGCCAGCCTCAATATGGGCGACGGGGATATGCAACTTGGCAGCTGCAAGTGCGCCTGCGAGTGTTGAGTTAGTATCACCATACACCAACACACGGTCTGGTTTATGGGTCAACAAAGCCTGCTCAATTTCTGCAAGCATACGCCCGGTCATCTTTCCATGGCTGCCGCCGTGGATATCAAGCTGTATATCTGGTTTCGGAATGCCTAATTGATTAAAAAAGACATCTGACATATTAGAGTCAAAGTGCTGGCCCGTATGAAGAATAATCTCCTCGATGTCTGCTGTTTGCTGAATTGCACGCGACACCACGCTCGCCTTAATAAACTGAGGACGGGCCCCAATGATTGTTAGGATTTTTTGCATAGAATACCGTCTTATAGTGTTTGGTAGAAATCGAGAAGTTTGTTTTCCTCGATACCCCAGTTATATTTACTTTTGATTGCCCTTTGGCCATTACGTCCCATTTTTTCAGCTTCAACAGGATGAGTCACCAGATAGTCGATCGCCTGGGCAGTTGCTTTAGGATCAAGTGGGTCAACACACAATCCGCATTGGTTGCCTTCGATAATTTGTTTCCAAAGTGGAAAATCTGATGCGATAACCGGCACACCTGCGGCCATATATTCAAACATTTTTACAGGTAAGGCATCTAAATAGTTGATTATCGGATGCAAGGTTACTAGTCCAGCTTTCGACTGCTCAAGCACACACTTGATCTGCTCCCGCTCTAACCAGCCAAGATGTTCGGTTCTTTGCCAGCCCGATTCAGCTTTAACTTCGTTTGCAAACTCTGTTTCAGAGAAGCTCCCACCAATCACTAGCGTGGCGCCTGATTCGTTGTAAGCAGCCGATTTAACGATCTCTTTGATCCCTCTTACTCTTCCCAACGCACCGATGTAACAAACCTGATCATTTTTGACAGACCAGTCCACTTCACACGTTGCAAGCTCAGTTAGCAATGGATAGTTGTTAATATCAATGGATGCTACGCCTATTTGGATATATTTGTTGCGTATATATGGTGTTGCAGCAATCACTCCATCTAGCTTACGACAAGCCCAGCGCTCATATACAGCAAAGGTTTTTGACAGTATCCATTTAGCAGGTTTGTTTAAGTATGGTTTACCCAACAGCTGCTTAGGCACATCTTCATGGGCATCAAAAATCACTACTTTGCCATGCTTTTTGAGCTTCAAACCTATTGGGATTAACTCAGGATCATGTAGGTGATAAACATCAGCATCCATCTCTAGCGCTTTATTCAACACGCGTCCTGGGGCGTTACGAATGCGATCCAAACGCCCTTTAGTTGCACCTACATCGTAGATTGACACGTTATTTTTTATTTCATCTCCCTTACCGTCAGCAACGATCAGCAACATGGTGTAACCATTACTTGCGAGAGACGTGCATTCCTTGAGGAAGATGCGGGTATCAAAGCGAGGATGGACAGAGGTAAGGTGGGCGACTTTACAATTAGAGCGCATAATAAATCTCTTTTAAAACATTTTCCTGTTCTTCCCAACAGTATTTTTTACGGGATTTAAATACATTTTCCTGAATAGCGCCATAGTCTTGGTTTAACAAGGCTTCTACTGCCTTTTTAAACCCCTCTACTGTATTGTCTTCGGCTACAATACCGATGCCTTCTTCTTCTACCAACCGCTTCATTTCAAAAAGATTTGAAGTAAGGACTGGCAAACCAGCCATGAGATATTCGAAGATCTTGTTAGGAGAACAGTAGCGATGATTAAGACAAGTATCCTCGTAGAAAAGAATACCGTAGTCAGCAGAGCCGGTATAACGTAGCAATACCTCAGGTGTAACTGCAGGGTGGAAAAAAATAGTACTCTGCAGCTGAGCTTTTTCCTTAATCAAGTCTTCGAGATGACCATACCCCATGCAGACTAACACACTCTTATCAGACTCAAGGTTCGAAAAAGCTTCTAATAATAATTCGATACCGCGCCCCTGACTCAATCCCCCTTGGTACAAAAAGATTTTTTGATCTGAACGGATACCTAAGCTTTCACGAAATAAATCTTCTTTTGAGCGCTCAAAAAATCTTGGGCAGTTTAAGACTAATTGGGGCTTGTCTATCGAGTAAAGACGTTGGTACTCTTTGGCGATCGAGTCACTGACGGTAATAACCGTATCTGCGTAGCGAATAAGAAAACTTTCTAACCACCTCCTTATCCCCTTTTCTACTCCTGACAAGCCTTTAATTTCAGTTTCATATTCATGGCAATCGTAAACAACCTTTTTCTCTTTAAAAAACGTTTTAATCAATAATCCCACAGGTAACGCATTAAGATCATTACAGTGGATGATATCAGCATTCCTAAACCGACATACTGCTCGAAACAAAAACTCTAAATATTTTATAAGTTGAACAGGCTTTGATTTAGACCAAGGCCTGCTCCTTAACTTTATTCGATTTATTGCGACCCCATGCACACTTTCTTCTTCAATTAATCCGTCATTATGAATTGCAACGACTGTTGTCACAAAACCCAGCTTTTTAAGTGTTTGCGATGTTTTTAAAACACGGCTGTCGTTAGTGAAGTCATTGAGTACGATGTTTGCTGTTTTTTTCATGTGAACGCTCTTTTCGTTAATTGCTTTTTTAACTATCGTACTTATCCACTATAAGTATTTTTTTATTAGCATTCTTTTAATCGCTGCATTGGCACAATACGCAATACTTGTTGCCAATGCAGCACCTATTATATCGAGCTCGGGGATTAATAAAATATTCCCAACTATGTTAATAGTTACTACTGCTAATGAAATATACATATTCCACTCTGGCTTACCCGCTGCGGCTATGCAATTGGAATATATTCGTGATCCAGCCCCCGCAATGATACCTGGGAGTAAATATAGAAAAGCGGGTAAGGCAGCACTATAATCATTACCAAATACAGGCCCAACAAGCCACCATAGTAATATGGCCGCAATAATGCTCCCAACTGCAGTAATCACTGATACAATAATAAAACCTTTATTGGTTAGTGATGATCGTGCTTGTGGGTCGTGATGCATTGCTGATAAACGTGGTAATAAAACGGCACTTGCGGCTTGAGATAACATCCAAAGTTTTTCAGCGATTTGCACAGCGATAACATAGATCCCTGTGACTGCTGGGTTCATGAAAAAATTAACGAGAAAAATATCAGATCGGTAATTTATGAATGCCAGTATATTGGATAAATGAGCCTTCCAACCGTAGTTCAGTGTTCTTTTCTTATAGTCTCTGACAGCCACAGTTTTGGGATCATTACTTTTAGTATGTTTTTTCTTTACTAGTAATATGCCTACGATAAGTAAACCAGAGGCTTGGCCGATAACATAAGCGAACATTGCTCCGAAAATACCTAAATCAAAACCATATATTACTACCGCCACACCTATTAAGTTAATATAGGGTGGAACAAGGACAGTCAAGTTAAAGGCGCCAAAGTCTTCTATACCTTGTAATATGCTTTTCAAATAGGCCAACAGGAGCGATAGAGGAAAAGAGATAAGCCCAATATATAAAAGTGTGTTGGGTACATTAGGAAAAAGATATCCACCAAAAAAATACAAAGCCGGCAAGGCGCCGATAATGCCTATAGTAGCGATCATAAATGCTAACTGTAGATTCTCTGAGATCGCCTGATGGATATTGAATTCGCCGCGACTCACGTAGTATACCGTTGCAGGCCCCACTCCCAAGTTTAGGAAGTTGGTTAACATAGTCGGTACTAAGATTGCCATAGCATAATAGCCATTACCCTCGGGTCCTAGCTCTCTAGCAATAAGAACAACCAAAAGCAACTGAGCGAAAGCCGCTAGTATCTGGCGACCCAATGTCATTGCAATGTTACGACGAACCACTGAGGCGCTTGCTATTTTTTTTAAGCGGATTATCAAAATAAATTCTCTTTAGTTGGACTCACGAATGAAAGATAAAAGGTTTTGATATTCAGTGGTTAACTGAGCAGCAACTGCTGAGGTTGAAAATCTCGCTTGTGCGTTTTTTTCTAAGACTGCAGGCTTATAACGGTCTAAATTTTGCCCTATTTCTAACATTGCTTCTGCTAGGGCTTTAGGCTGTTTAGGCTCAACCAACAATCCATCTCCTTCTTCTACAATGCACTCCGGCCCGCCACTGCGTGTTGCTACTACTGGTATGCCAGCCATCAATGCTTCTGCTGCGACAACGCCAAATGTTTCATAGTGACTAGATACCACCATCACATCGACTTGCGCCAAAAGTTCAGGCACTTTTTCAGGCTCTATCTTTCCGAGAAAGTGCACTCTATCGCTGACTCCAGCTTCTTTGGCTATTTTCATTAACTCAGCTTTGATCGGACCGTCGCCCGCAAGCCAGAGCTCCAAGACTGTTTGACTGTTTTTATTTAATTTAATAAACGCAGATAGGAGGTCAGTTTGACCTTTGTTCTTCGTCATCAATGCCAAATTTAAATAACGGATTATGTGATTATTTTTACACGACCTATTTTTTGCACTGAAGCGTGCCGCAACGACATTGGGTATCCATTTCCAGCGTGCATTAATATTAGGGAACTGCTCAATCAAGATATTTGCTAACGATGGGCTCACAGCAATATTTAAACCTGATTTTTTTATGGCATTTTCTGCTAGTTTTAACTGCCATTTAGCATAAATACCTCTAGCAAATCCTGAGCTATGTTCAGTCAACACCAAAGGTATCTCGAACTCTTGCGAAAGCTTCACGCCAGCAGCGCCCGCCAATATTGCTGAATGTGCATGGATGATATCAGGTTTTCCATTTTTCTTTATATAAGCGTTCAACAGTTTTCTTGCTGCTCTTAAGAAGAGTAGATAACTTCCATACGGGATACGAGGAAGAAAACTAAGTACTTCCTCGCGGTAAGTCAGTATACCCCGATCGTTCTCGAAGTCAGGGTTCTGATTTCTTGGTTTCCCTAATGTTCGTAATGAACGTATTGACGGAGCAATGACACCAACGGTGTGGCCGTAATTGTGCAAAGCTATTGCTTGATCGCGAAAAAAAACACCTCGGACGTCATCCGCGTTTGACGGATACCATGATGGAAGAATGAGAATATGCATTATACGACTAACTCAACTAAAGCTCTTTCAATAACTTTTTTTATTGTCCACTTAACACTTGTATCCAAACCAATATAACCTTTCATTGACCCAGAATCTTTGGCATGCTCATCGAGCCATGAGCGATGAAAGAATACATGCTCCTTCCTTTTGTTTTTTATTGCTTTTAGTTTATCCGCTTTGTTAGGAGGATGATGCCATTCCACTTTAACATCGTAATAGTCTTGAAGATAAGCAAGGTATGTGGGTTTATGCTCCGCAGCATAAACGTTAACTTTCCTTTTTAATACCATGAGGTTTTTTGAACGATAACTCAATAACTCACTAGAAATATCGTTGGAGAAAAGTATCTTTTTGGCACCTGAGATTATCTTTAAATCTTTCTTTAACTTGGGAGCACCATAATAATACTCAAGGATAGAAAGGAATATAAATTTATTCGCTTTTTCAGCTGCCTTTAGTGCTTCAATAAATAGCTCATTCGGGATGCTACTTTTTTTTAACCAATCATACCGTGTTTGTCTAATAATAGCTTCCATGTTTTTTATTTTTTCTGGTAGCTCTTCTTTTACTACATGCTGATAGAGCTCCAAAGAATGAACTGTGGACCAGACTCTCGTTAACCAACTTCTTTTATCAACTTCTCCTCCCTCTAAAAGAGAAAACTGGAGAAACCGACTTTCTATAAAATCGACCAGATAACATGAAGCTAATAATTTTCTTTCTTCAGTACTTATATCATCCCATTTTTGGAGGCAAGACTCCCCATATATACATTGTAAGTTGCTAGCATAAAAAACATACTGGATATTTCTAGATAGGGAATATGGAACGACTATTGGACCATGTAAAAATACTCTTTCATCCATATTTTTAACTGAAAGTCTTCCAGATTGTCGATTATCGAAGTCATCAGTCACGACAACGATAATATCAATATCAGATAGGCCAGGTGCTTTAATGCTACCCATAAGATATATAGATATCACTCCATCTATATTTTTCACATTTTCTAAGTACTTACTAATTTGGCTGTAATAGACACTTTCATCTATTACAGCTGGGTCATTGACTATTTTCAATGAAAAACTCCAAAAGATTTTCTGAATCTAATATCATTCTAGGTAAGATATTTTCTTTAAAATGACTATTTCTTCCAGATAAGGTCGCGAGTAAGAGCAGATCAAATCGTCCTGATGGTATTTTTTTCGATATAATAGAAGCTCTTAAAAAACCTAGAAGTCGAGGTGGCTTAGACCAACTATCCCTTATTACTGAGGCATCATAAATGCTGCGGTAAAAAGTGCATGGGAAATCTTTTTCAAATTGATTTATAGCATCTTTCTTATTGAGTACTCTTCCTTGACTTTGATAATAAAAAGCAGGCACAAGCAATAGGTTGCTCACATAGCGCTTGATTGCATAATTGTTAAAACCAAACCGAAAGAAATTTCGCCATGGATTACTTAGATTCTCTAATGTTTTCTCTAACCGTTCTCTCGACTCTTTAGCTATACTTTCTATGTCATCATATGAAAATACATCCACTGACTCTCCAGTCAATGACCAACAAGCATTGTAGGATGAAAGAGGAAGGATTATCTCACTGTATTGTTTGCAAAGACTATCCCAAAGAAAAAAAGCTCCGTGGTGCTGTATAGGATCAACTCTGATTATTAGTTTATTAAATTTTTTTTCTAGCCAATTTGAAAACGCAATCTTTTTACTCGAGTCAAAAAAAACTTTTTCGTTGACAACTATCGTAGCCTCCAGATCACTGAAGTTAGTTGTAGAAAAGTCTCCATAGCTACCATGGATAATTATATCTTTTATAAGATCTTTTTCTTGAGCATAATTAAATACTTTAACAAGTTCCGAATACCACCATATACCATTCGCTTCTGCTCCAGAGCGATTTATTTTCAGAGGCTGTATGGTATTATATTTCACCTTATTTTTACGGTAAGGTATCTTTATGTTAGATACATTATCGAGCGTACAAAGCGATGACGTTAAGATCTGATAATAGTTTAATATTTGTTTACTGGGAGTTACTGTAATAGCCACTAGTTAAACTCCACTAATGCTCTCGATATCAGCGTTTGTTCTATTTCCCGTAAATAAGGGTGCATCGGCAAGCTTATCACCTGCTCGGCCACTTTATCTCCCGCGGGTAACTGAACATGATGGTCAGCTACTGCTGGCTGTTTATTCAGCGGGATTGGATAGTGCACGGCAGTCGGAATACCCGCCTCCTTGAGTTTGGCCTTTATGGCTTCTCGGTTATCAACACGAATAGTGTATTGCGCCCAGGTCGAGATATTATGCTCTTCTACATAAGGCGTAGTTTGAATGCCAGCTTCGCTGAGTAACTGGTTGTAGCGGTTAGCGGCTTTATTTCTTAGCTCAATTTCTTTGGCAAAGATCTCTAGCTTTGGCAGTAAGATGGCTGCTTGTAGTGTATCTAAGCGACTGTTTACACCTACTCGAATATGGTGATAACGGCGATCTTGGCCGTGACGAGCAATTTGGCGCATAATCAGCGCAAGCTGCTCATCGTTGGTGAAAATCGCGCCGCCATCGCCATAGCAACCAAGCGGCTTACTAGGGAAGAAACTGGTGCAAGCAATAGTGGTTAAATTACATGAGCGTTTGTCTTTGTAGCTAGCGCCAAAGCTTTGGGCCGCGTCTTCAATCACAGGGATATTATACTTTTCAGCAACGCTATTGATCGCATCATAGTCCGCACATTGACCATAAAGCGACACTGCCATAATGGCTTTCGTTTTGCTGGTGATTGCTGGCTCAATCAAAGCTGGATTGATGTTGTAGGTGCGCTCGTCAATATCGACGTAGATAGGTTTTGCGCCCAGTAACGCGACTGTCTCGGCCGTGGCAATGTAGGTAAAGCCAGGAATAATCACTTCATCGCCAGGGCCTACTTCTAGCGCCATAAGTGCAATTTGTAATGCGTCGGTGCCGTTGGCCACGCTAATGCAGTGCTGTGCACCACAAAACTCACTCAGTTTTTGTTCTAGCTCCGCCACTTCTGGGCCAAGAATGTACTTGCCATGTGATAATACAGTTTGAATCGCAGTATCGATTTTGTCTTTTATTTGTGCCTGCTGTGCAGCTAAATCAATAAATTGCATGATTAAATTTTCTCTAGCACTGAGTCAGTCAGTTGGTAAATGTCGCCCGTATGAGGACAGGTAGTTTGCGCATTGCCAGTCAGCGGCAAGTCAAGTTGCTCACCGTATTCACTCATCCAACCGATTTGCTTGGCGGGTACACCCACCATTAAAGCATAAGCCGGCACGTCTTTATTGATCACTGCACCAGCGCCAATAAACGCAAATTCGCCCACATTCACGCCACACACAATGGTGCAGTTCGCGCCTAGTGTGGCACCTTTTCTTACCCAGGTATCTTTGTATTCATCTTTGCGCTCAATAAGGGAACGTGGGTTATAAACATTGGTAAACACCATGCTTGGGCCGCAAAACACGCCATCTTCTAAATGCACATTGTCGTACACCGAGACATTGTTTTGTACTTTGCAGTTGTCCGCGATAGTGACTTTGTTGCCGACAAAGACATTTTGACCCAGCGAGACACCTTTGCCTATATTGGCACCACTGCAAACGTGAGCAAAATGCCACACTCGTGAGCCACTTCCGATTTGTGCGCCCTCATCAACAATGGCGCTTTCATGCTTAAAATAATCCATGGTTTTATCTGCCACAATTGGCGTCTCACTGGTTAAGAATTAAAGACGTAAATCTGAGTCACCGAGAGGCAGTACGTGTTTCACATCATAAAGCACATGATCAGGTTTCCCTAAAGCGCGCAATTTAGCCTCACCCATCAGTTTCATTTCAGAGTGATCGACGGCCAAAATAATCGCGTCATAGGTGCCTGGGGATAGATGGCTGATAAGCTCAATGCCGTACTCATCTTTTACCTCAGCTGGGTTCGCCCAACTATCGTAGACATCAACGCCCATATTAAAATCTTTAAGTTCGCTGATAATATCAACAATCTTGGTATTCCGCACGTCAGGACAATCGCCCTTGAAGGTGATCCCCATGACTAACACACGTGCTTCATCAATATGGATTTTACGACGCGATAACGCTTTAACTAGCTGAGTCGCTACATATTCGCCCATACCATCGTTAATCCGACGCCCAGCAAGAATCACTTCGGGCCGATAACCCGTTTCTTGCGCTTTATATGTGAGGTAGTAAGGGTCAACACTGATACAGTGACCGCCGACTAGGCCCGGTTTAAAATGCAGAAAGTTCCACTTGGTGCCTGCCGCTTTTAATACTTCTTCGGTGTCGATTTTCAATTTATTAAAAATCTTGGCAAATTCGTTGATCACGGCAATATTCAAATCACGCTGCGTATTTTCAATCACTTTGGCGGCTTCAGCCACTTTTATCGACGAGGCTTGATGGGTGCCTGCAGTAATAACTTGACGATAGACTGTATCAATAAACTTAGCAGCTTCAGGGGTAGAGCCTGAGGTGATCTTAACAATCGTCGGCAGGCGATTCACTTTGTCACCTGGGTTAATGCGCTCAGGGCTGTAACCTGCAAAAAAGTCTTGGTTGAATACCAGCCCTGAGTGTTTCTCTATGATTGGGATACACACTTCTTCTGTGGCCCCAGGATAAACTGTCGATTCAAAGACGACGGTATCACCCTTGCTGATCACATTCGCTAACGCTTTTGAGGCTTTTTTTAGTGGCGTGAGATCCGGCGTTTTCTCTTCTGTAATGGGCGTGGGGACAGTGACGATATAAAAGTTACAGCTAGCGATATCTGTTAGCTGGCTCGTGTAAGTAAGGCATTTGGCTTGTACCAACTCCTCATCGGTACATTCTTTTGTCGAATCATATCCAGCCAAGAGCTCTCTTACACGCTCTTCTTTAACATCGTAGCCAATTGTGGGGAAGCTCTTACCGAATTCAACGGCCAGTGGCAAACCAACATATCCTAGCCCTATGATGCCAAACTTCACATCTTGTAGGTTCATCTTTTTAACCTTGTTACTGTTATAAATTCAGTGGCAGGCCAACGGTCGACTTATCACGACCAGAGCGGTAAATAGCAGTCAATAGCTCAAGCGATTTAAGGCCCTCACGGCCATCGGTTTCTGCTTCTGCGCGGCCTTTTAAAGTATCAGCGACATTTTGAAAATACGGCGGGTGACCAAATCCGTACACAGAACTGGTTTGGTAGTTCGCTTGCTCAATCTCGGCGTCATAGTCTTTAGCTTCTTCAAACTGCCATTCTTGAATGTCATTAATTGCAACTCCGCCAATGCGCACCGTGCCTTTTTCGCCCAATATCGTGATTGAGCCTTCTAAATTTTTAGGGTAAGTGCACATAGTTACGGCCATTGAGCCGAGCGCGCCGTTACGCCATTTGATGTTAACTACGCCAGTGTCTTCGACTTCGATATTACGATGGGTTGAGAGCATTGCATGCACTTCTTCAACCGAGCCGACTAACCAATGCAACAAATCAACATAATGCGTCGCTTGATTCATAAAAGCGCCGCCGTCCATATGCCAGGTGCCTGACCATTTTGCGCGATCATAGTATTCTTGCGGACGCGTCCAGAAAACGTTGAGGTGTACCATATGAATGGCACCAAAACGTTTCTCGTCGATAGCACGTTTTAATAGTTGCAGCGTCGAATTACGACGGTTCTGCTTCACCACAAAAAGCTGCACACCAGCCTCTTCGCAAGCTTTTGTCATCGCCAAGCCGTCTTCCCATTTGGTTGCCATGGGCTTTTCGGTTACTACATTGATGCCTGCTTTTGCCGCTTTAATGGTGTGTGCAGCATGGATACCTGATGGTGTGCATAGCGTAACAAGGTCAAGGCTTTCCTTTTCAAGCAATTCGTCAAACGACAAATAACCGGGTACTTGGTATTTCTCTTGGTGCTCAGCCAAAACATTCAGGTTGTTATCACATATTGCAACTAGCTCGTATTCGTCGCTTAGCTGCTCAATCGAGCCAAAATGATTTTTTGAGATCCGGCCACAACCGACAACGGCAATGCGGATTTTTTTGTCCTTAGCTATACCACGGAAAACGCATGAACATCCGCGTCACGAAAGGCTTCCCAGCACGGTCGCCAGGTACTCTTGGTCCATCGCGCACATCATTCGCTTGCGTTGAATACCGGCTTTAAAACTCTTCTCTTGCTTTAA
>NZ_SATA01000014.1:0-62330 GCF_009377995.1 Salinivibrio sp. VGrn1 | reverse complement strand
GTCCGCCGCTCGACGTCCAGTAAATCCACCGAAGCTTCAATACTGCCGTTTCCGCTCGACTTGCATGTGTTAGGCCTGCCGCCAGCGTTCAATCTGAGCCATGATCAAACTCTTCAATTTAAGTTTTGGTGTTTGCTTTCCCAAAAGGAAAGACAAACGGCTCGATAAATACTGTTTTGTTCGTCTCTTACGAGACAAACGAATTGACTGTGCCGAACAACTATTAAAGTTGTCGTTTGGTCACTCAGTTCATCGAATAAATCTTTTTCTCTATTCTCAACGAGTGCCCACACAGATTGAATAGGTCAAATTGTTAAAGAGCGCCGCTCAATCTTGAGCGGGAGTGGCATCTTACGCCACTTTGGCAACAAGTCAAGCATTTTGTTTTGCTTGTTTATTTTGCCGTTGTTAGCGCGGCTTGCCGTGCCAACGAGAGCGCATTATAGAGAGGTGATTTTTTGACGCAAGGGGTTTTTGATAAAAACATTTCAAGCGGACAAAAAGCAGCCAATATTCCTCTTTTTATCTCAACGCAACACAAAAGATAACGACTAGGGCGCTTGATTCCTCAGTGTTGAGCCCGTGAAATAAAAGCTCATCGTCTGCTTACGAGCACGACTGTCCTGCCAGCGAACGAGTAGTGTGAGTTTTTTTGCATACACACCATCGCTGTTGGAAAGTATATTTTTTGTCTCAGACACATCTAATTCATACACGGTCCCCTCCGTGTTGATCAAACACTGCGCTAAGCTGCCTAACACTATGTTCCCACTCTTACTTCCATTACAGGACGCTCCCGTGTTCATCAATCGCCAGTGGGCTAACTGAGCACTCGCGAGATGCATCGCTCCTTCGGCTAAGCGGACATTATGTTGCTTCGCTTGAATATCGGCAGTCAGGGTATAGACCCCCGCTCCAGTCACCACCACCAGGACCAGCGCAATCAGTATTTCTAAGAAGGAGAAACCGGATTGACACTTCATCGTCTTATCCTCCACTAGGTGGTGTCAGGTTGTAATAGCTATTTGGTAAGGGCCTTAACTGTCCAAGTCCCTCAAAACTAGCACTCTTGTTACCATCGTCATAATTGGCAACTAACGAACTATTTACGAGAGTATTGCCATCGGGGACATCGATAATAAATGCACCATTGGTTTTAAAACTGCCATCAAACCAGAAGGGGACGCGACTTGCCTGCTGCGGTTTTTTAACATTGGCAGTGATATTCTGGCAAAGCTCGCGAATCGTCGCATCACTGTGCGTGCATGACAACTGCCCACTCTGAGAGCTATCCATGCCCCATTGCCTCGCAAACTCATTCGCGTTCAGCGTGGGATTAAATTGATAGATGACACCATTAAATGGGTTCATCGCACCACGTAGCGCCATAATACCGTCTTGTACAACCAATAAGATCGGCGAGTCATTCGCCAATGGCAGCTTTCCTCCTCGGCTTAAATCACAAGGACCATTGACCCATACTTTAACGTTAGATTGCCCTTGTCCCACAGCCTCCACCAATGTGTCAAAACACTTCGATGCGTCGCCATGCGTATCAACGGCCACCCCACCTTGGTCGATAAACTGTTCTTTGGCAATCGGCCATCGTGAACGCGGGACACCAAAGTAGTCTTGGAATACATCCATCCCCTCGACGTTGGTTTTCACATCTTTTTTCAGCAGCTTCCTTGTCTCATCGCGGCTATCCGCAACTTCGCCATAATCGACTTTAGTTTTATACTCATCTGCACATTCTTTACCCTCTTCTAAGTGGACGGTAAATGTGTTTTTGCTTCCGTTCTTTTGATTCTCCTGATTACTTTTATCTGGTTCACCTGGCTTTTTGGGGCTAATCAGCACATCACCACCGGCAATAATGGATTGACACTCATAGCGACCATCCTCCCGCTTTTTCCCTTCGGCCGGTCGCCACACATTGGCTCCGTAAAATAACACTGAACCTGAAGTGACAAACGCAGCCGCTTTGCCGCCACCTGCACCTTGCAATGTCACTCCTACTTGCTGGTGTTTTGAATGAGCACTCAAACGCCACAATGAGGGATTATTCTGCCACCGCGCTAACTGCAAGCGACTGTTTGCCACTCCTTGGCATTCAGATAACTGTTTAAGTCCTTCAGTTGCATCACCGGATGAGAGGTCGAGGCCGTCTTGATATATTTTTGCCACCGCACAGTCGAGTGCCGCCCAGGCTTTTGAAAGTGAGCGCTCTGTTTTGATCCGCGCTTGAGCCTGTTGAATATCATTAACCACACGGCGACTGACACCAAACACCATCAAAAGCGTAATTAGTGCAATACTGGCTACTACCGCCAGGGTTGCTATACCATTGTTTCCCTTCCCTCTTTTTACCTGTTTCATGATGGATGAACCGTGTTAACGAGCACCAGTGTGCGAGAGAGGGTTTCACTTTCACTAGGCTTATCTCTCAAAGCCGCAGAAAGCTTGATCGTCAGCGAGGTCACAACCCGCCCGCTAGCCGTGCGTTGTTCATCACGAGAAAACGTTAAATAATTTATCTTCAGCGCATGTGAAGAGATATCTCGCCAATACGTTGATTCACATGACCAGTTCTTGATCTCTCGATGATTTTCATAGATTTCTATCGCTTGTGAATCCGCATCGAATCGAAACCCTTTAGCATCATCTTTACCCATGGAGTGTGTGGGATAGGTCTCGGTTTGTTGGTAGGAAAACCGCAAACATTGCCCCTCAGATTGATTGAGCTCGCCACCGATAGCAAGAAGATGAGAACGGCTACCATGCTTAAAATGGTAAGGCGAGGTGTCACCACATTGATAACACAGACCAGCACGACGAATATCAGATTCCATCCACGTCAGTAGCCGACTTATTTCTAAAGACAATACCGTTTTACCATCCAAGCGACTTTGAGTTGTTGTTGCTGTTGTCATTAACGCAAGCGCCGCCATGGTTATCATTATGCTCACGGAAAGCCCGACTAACAGCTCAATCAATGAATAACCGTCACAATTAACCGCACGCATTGTCATCCCTTACCCGTTGACAAGCGCGAAAGCCAAGATACTGACGAACCATCACTATGTAGTCTGGCGAGCTCGTTTGATTAGCGCCTAATCCGAGCGTGAGATTGAGGTTCGGCCGTTGAGTCCTAAAATCAATTTCGAATAGTTCGCCTTCAGGCAAAGGCTCCCATCCCTTGGATACTTTCTTCTGTAGGGCGATCTTCTCTGGGATCCGCACCATGGGTGATACCGTTTGCTGGCAATTGATCAATGGCGTCACGCTTTCCTGATTGGCAGCGGCACCTTTGTGCTCTGAGTAGCTTGCAATAATACACTGAATATGTTCATTTCTTTGTAAATATAAATAATAAGCTTGGTTCTCACTGATCGCGCGGCTTTGAGCCAGCTGGAATAAGCTTGCAAGCTCTGCACTCCGGCTAGCAATCAATGTCGATTGGCGTACATTGCTAAAATGGGGAAACGCAACAGCACAAATAACAGCCAACACACTCAGTGCAACTAACGACTCAATAAGCGTTACTCCGTTATTTCGTCTCAATTTTTGATTTGAGACGACGATTCGAAAACGCATACTGCCTCCCAAGATCCTTACTCGTCGATTGAGCGCAGCGTACCACTGCCCTAGGCTCTCTAACGTTTTAGTTATCAAGTCTTCGAGAGGCTAACGAAAATGCACACATCTCCTCACCACTATTTGCATCGTGGAGTGACATTGGTCGAGATGTTATTGGTACTGGCGATAATCGCAACATTAGTGGGGATCACCGTCCCCCATTACTCGGACTACCAACAAACACAAGTCAGGAAAGAAGCGACTCGGCATTTGATTCAGTTACAAGCTTGGGTGGAAACGCGATTCATAACGACAGAACAATACCCAACAGAGTCCGACTCTGCGGTGTTAGAGGAACACGCATTGTGCCCTGATTGTCAGTTATCCACGGAGTATCAGTTTAGAGTTTACGGCGGGAAACGAGAATATAAGATTACGGCAACTCCTAGGGAGGATAGCCAGCAACGCGATGATCCATGTGGTCAGCTGGTGCTTTATCCTAATGGGTTGGTGACAACGACAGCATCAAGCACTTCCTGCCCTTTACCCCAGCGTAACACGCAGTCTGACGGTAGTCCGAAGCCGTGATAAAAAATAGCCAGCACAAGGCTGGCTATTCACTATTCGCAATTGTGATTCACAGATGACGCTTTAATGTCTGTCAGGCTAAGCGTTTATCCGGTCAAATCATCAAAAAACTTCTTCACACCGTCAAAAAAGCCTTCTGATTTTGGCTTGTGCTTTTTCGCTTCAGTGCCGCTAAACGACTCTTCCAGTTCTTGAAGCAGCTCTTTTTGTCGGCTACTCAAGTTAACGGGAGTCTCGACCACCATTTTGCAGATGAGATCGCCAACACCGCCACCACGAACTGACTGCACCCCTTTACCGCGCATACGGAACATGCGGCCCGTTTGTGTCTCTGCTGGGACTTTTAGGCTAACACGGCCATCTAACGTAGGGACTTCAACCTCGCCACCGAGCGCTGCCATGGTGAAGCTCACCGGTACTTCGCAGTAGAGGTTGTTACCATCACGGGTGAAAATATGGTGTTCGCGGACGTGCACTTGAACATACAAATCACCCGCCGGAGCACCGTTTTCACCGGCTTCTCCCTCACCAGATAAGCGAATGCGATCGCCCGTATCGACACCTGCAGGAATTTTCACATTTAGGTGCTTGGTTTCTTTTACGCGACCTTGGCCGTGGCAGCTATTACAAGGGTCTTTAATAATGGTCCCGCTACCATGACACGTTGGACACGCTTGTTGGACCGCGAAGAAACCTTGGCGCATTTGCACTTGGCCGATCCCGTTACAAGTCCCACAAGTTTGTTTTTTCGAGCCCGGTTTCGCCCCACTGCCATCACAGGTTTTACACCCGACATAAGTAGGCACTTCGATCTCTTTGCTGACGCCACGGACCGCCTCTTCCAAGGTAAGCTCCATGTTGTAGCGTAAATCGGCACCACGTTGCGCGCGTTGCTGACCACCACGACGACCTCCGCCGAATATATCGCCGAATACGTCACCAAAAATATCGCTAAAGTCAGCACCTCCGCCGAAGCCTCCGCCGCCGAAGCCGCCGCCTCCCATACCACCTTGCTCAAAGGCGGCATGACCATATTGGTCATAGGCTGCACGTTTTTGCGGGTCGGTCAGCACTTCGTAGGCCAACTTGATTTCTTTAAACTGGTCGGCGGCATCATCGCCTTTGTTGCGGTCTGGGTGATATTTCATCGCCAGCCGCTTATAGGCTTTTTTAATATCGCGCTCGCTTGCATCGCGGCTTAAGCCGAGCACTTCATACAAATCTCTTTTAGACATGGTCTGACTGCACCTGTTTACGTCAACAAAACAAAGACGTTCAATTCACTGTTTGATAAAACGACGGGCGAAGGAGATTGCTCCCCTACGCCCGTGCTTATTAACGACAGTGCTTTCGCTTATTTCTTGTCGTCGTCTTTAACTTCTTCGAACTCAGCATCGACAACATCGTCGTCTTGTTTTGCTGAATCAGCACCGGCGTCTTGCTGCGCCTGCTCATCTTGAGCTTGCTGCTGCGCGATTTCCATCAATTTTGATGAAGCGGCAACCAGTGCTTGAACCTTCGCGTCGATGTCTTCTTTATCTTCACCGTTACGCGCGGTTTCTAGCTCAGAAATGGCGGTTTCGATCTTCTCTTTGTCTTCCGCAGGCAGTTTGTCACCCGCTTCGTCCATTTGCTTACGTGTACCGTGAACCAGCTGGTCAGCTTGGTTACGCGCAGTCACTAGCTCTTCGAACTTCTTGTCCGCTTCTTTATTCGCTTCTGCTTCTTGAACCATCTTTTCAACGTCTTCGTCGCTCAGACCGCCAGACGCTTGAATAGTGATCTTCTGCTCTTGACCCGTTTGCTTATCAGCAGCAGACACGTTCAAGATACCGTCGGCGTTCAAATCGAAGGTTACTTCAATTTGTGGCACACCACGTGGCGCAGGCTGGATGCCCTCAAGGTTGAACTGACCCAGTGATTTGTTATGCATGGCTTGCTTACGCTCACCCTGAATCACGTGGATCGTTACCGCGCTTTGGTTGTCTTCTGCCGTCGAGAACACCTGATTCGCCTTGGTTGGGATCGTGGTGTTTTTCTCAATCAGCTTGGTCATCACACCGCCCATGGTTTCGATACCCAGTGAAAGCGGGGTCACGTCAAGCAGCAGTACGTCTTTTACATCACCAGACAGTACGCCACCTTGTGCCGCGGCACCCATGGCAACGGCTTCATCAGGGTTCACGTCTTTACGTGCATCCTTACCGAAGTACTCTGCCACTTTGGCCTGTACCATTGGCATACGAGTTTGACCGCCGACCAAGATAACGTCAGTGATTTCGTCAACTGATAGCTCCGCATCAGCCAGTGCCACTTTCATTGGCTCAAGTGAACGCTGAACCAGCTCTTCAACCAGTGATTCTAGCTTGGCACGCGTAACTTTGATGTTCATGTGCTTAGGACCGGTTGCGTCCGCCGTCACATAAGGCAAGTTCACGTCTGTTTGCTGTGCTGAAGACAGTTCAATCTTCGCTTTCTCAGCCGCTTCTTTGACACGCTGCATCGCTAGCGGGTCTTGACGTAGGTCGATACCTTGCTCTTTTTTGAACTCGTCAACCAAGTAGGTGATCAAACGGTTATCGAAGTCTTCACCACCAAGGTGCGTGTCACCGTTTGTTGCCAATACTTCGAACGTTTGCTCGCCATCTACCTCATCGATTTCGATGATAGAGATATCGAAGGTACCACCACCTAGGTCATACACAGCGATTGTGCGATCGCCGCCTTTTTTGTCTAGACCATAAGCCAGTGCCGCAGCTGTTGGCTCGTTGATGATACGTTTAACTTCTAGGCCTGCGATACGACCAGCATCTTTGGTTGCTTGACGCTGTGAGTCGTTAAAGTAAGCAGGGACAGTAATTACCGCGCCAGTCACTTCCTCACCGAGGAAATCTTCAGCGGTTTTCTTCATTTTCTTCAGGACTTCAGCAGACACCTGTGGCGCAGCCATTTTTTGGCCTTTCGCCTCAACCCAAGCGTCACCGTTATCTGCCTTAACAATTTTGTAAGGCATGATGCTGATATCACGCTGCACTTCTTCATCTTCGAAGCGGCGGCCGATCAGACGCTTGATAGCAAACAGGGTGTTTTCTGGGTTTGTCACTGCCTGGCGCTTCGCAGGCTGGCCGACAAGTGTTTCACCATCTTGTGTGTAAGCGATAACCGATGGTGTTGTACGATCACCCTCTGCGTTCTCAATGACGCGCGTTTTTTCACCGTCAAGTACGGCGACACATGAGTTGGTTGTACCCAAGTCAATACCAATGATTTTACCCATCTGGTGCTCTCCGAAATTCGTTCTGTGGCTTTAATGCGTTACCCCTTATGTGGGGGTAACTGTGAGAGGTTCAACCCCCTCACCGCAATTTTTATTTAGTGCTGCCGTTTAAATAAGGGCAGCCAAATGCTTTTCAAGGGGAGAAGGCAAAAAAAACACCGAATCGAGTTCGGCAAAGTGCCTTCTTCAGCGCCCTCGTTAGGCTTTTTCTTCTACGTTACCTTGCGGCGCTTTAGACACCATCACCATGGCTGGGCGCACAACACGGCCGTTTAACTCATAACCTTTTTGCATCACCATCATCACGGTGTTTGGCTCATGCTCCGCGCTTTCTTGGATGGTCATGGCCTGATGCAATTCAGGGTCAAACGGCTGACCTTGCGGGTCGATCGCTTTCAACCCAAACTTATCGATGGTATCCATCATGGTTTTCAGCGTCAGCTCAACCCCTTCCACCATTGGCTTGATTGATTCGTCTTCTTTGTCGGCCATCTCCACGGCACGCTCAAGGTTATCAATCACAGGTAAAAGCTCACCGGCGAATTTTTCTAAGGCAAACTTGCGCGCCTTATCCACTTCTTGCTCGGTACGACGACGCATGTTGTCCACGTCTGCACGGGCACGCAGCACACTGTCTTGCTGCTCTTGCACCTTGGCTTCGCTCGCCTCGAGCGCCGCTTCAAGTTCGGTGATACGTGCAATCATGGCTGCGGTTTCCTCATGCTCAATGTCTGCACCACTACTTGCTTGTTGCTCAGCGGCCTGCTCTGTACCTTTGGCTTCAGCAGCTTGCGCGTTTTTCATCGCTTCCTGCTCTTGCTTCACTTTCTGTTCTTCGCTCATGATCACTCCGACACAAATGGCATTGCCCAGCACGCCACTGGGACTATTCAACTTGATTGACGGAAGTATTATGGGGATGAATCTTTGTGATTCAACCGCCCACATAACGCAAATCACGACAATCGCTTTTTTCCCGCGTTATACTGAGCTCAAATAACGATGAGATCCTAATTATGTCGACACCATTCCAGCGCATTGCCTTAATTGGCAAACCTCGTAACCCGGAAGCGGTTAACACACACATAGGCCTCTACCATTGGCTTATCGAGCGCGATTATGACGTGTGTATCGATACACGTTTAAGCACTAACCTGGGTTTGCCGGATGCACATTATTTGGATCTGGTCAGCATTGGCCAACACGCTGACTTGGCCATTGTGATCGGCGGGGACGGTAACATGTTAGGTGCTGCCCGCGTATTGTCTCGCTGCGATATCAAGGTGATCGGGGTAAACCGCGGTAACCTCGGCTTTCTCACCGACTTAGATCCCGAAGCCTTCGAACATGCGCTAGAAGCGGTATTAAACGGCGATTACGTGGACGAAGACCGTTTTTTGCTTGAAACCGAAATCCATCGCCATGATCAGGTAAAAAGTCATAACGCCTCATTGAATGAAGCAGTGCTTCACCCCGGGCAAGTCGCGCACATGATTGAATTTGAGGTGTACATTAACGAGCAGTTTGCCTTCTCTCAGCGCTCAGACGGGATTATTATCTCGACCCCCACAGGCTCAACAGCCTATAGCTTGTCCGGCGGTGGCCCCATTTTATCTCCCAGCCTCAACGCGATTTCGCTCGTGCCTATGTTTCCGCATACACTGTCAAGCCGCCCGCTGGTCGTCGATGGCAACCGCCGTATAAAATTACTGGTTTCCCCAGATAACCGCGGCACGTTGGAAGTGAGCTGTGATGGTCAGGTCTCTTTGCCAGTCAACCCAGGTGATGAGGTACATATTTACAAAAGCCCGGCCACTCTCAAGCTCATTCATCCTCAAGACTATAATTATTACAACACCTTACGTAAAAAACTGGGTTGGTCTTCTAAGCTATTTTAAGCTAGCCACTTCCTTATACTTATTCTTATTCTCCGCATCCGATAAAGAGCAGGTCTTCCTGCTTTTTTCATGCACAATTTTTGTGCTGTTCATCGCATTCACAACAATTCTTGCTAAACAGTATTCACTGGATGAAAAAACAGTATATACTGTATCTATACACAGTTGTTGATAGATACAGGTGTTTACTATGTTAGCCGATATAACCATTCAAAACTTTGCCATCGTTAAATCCTTGGAGCTGGAGTTTAGTAAAGGCATGACGGCGATCACCGGTGAGACCGGGGCGGGTAAATCCATTTCTATCGATGCGCTGGGTTTGTGCCTTGGCGATCGTGCCGATGCCAATATGGTGCGCCCGGGTGAAAAGCGCGCAGAGATTTCTGCCAGTTTCACCTTAGAGCAAAACAGTGCCGCGCGTCGCTGGCTACAAGATAACGAACTCGAAGACGGCGACGATTGCATTCTAAGGCGTGTGATCACCAAAGAAGGCCGTTCACGCGCATACATTAACGGAAACCCGGTTCCCGCCTCACAACAAAAAGCGCTTGGGCAGTTATTGATTAATATCCACGGTCAGCATGCGCATCAACAGCTGTTACGTCCCGAACACCAGATTACCTTGTTGGATCAATACGCCGGTCACCAGTCTTTGCTGGATAAAATGGCGACACGCTATCAGCGTTGGCGCCGTACTAAAAATGAGCTAAAAGCATTGATCAAGAAAAAAGATGACATTGATGCTCAGCAACAGCTATTGGAATATCAAGTGGGTGAACTCAATGAACTCGCATTGGGTGAAGAGGAATACCAACACATTGAAGAAGAACACAAGCGCTTATCGAACAGTGGTGATATCGCCATGACCAGTCAGGCGGTAGTGGATCTACTCAGTGAAGGCGAAGAAACTAACACCCTAAGTTTATTGACCGCCGCTCAACAGCGTTTAAGTGAATTAGCCGCGATGGACAATCACTTTTCACCGCTCGCTGAGATGCTTGAAGAGGCGCGGATCCAAACGCAAGAGACGAGTCAAGAAGTGAGCAGTTATCTTGATCAACTCGATATGGATCCTCAACGCCTTCAGTATCTAGATCAGCGCATGAGCACTATCATGAGTTTGGCGCGTAAACATCAGGTGCAGCCCGATGCATTATATGAAACGCATCAACAATTGATTCAAGAGTTGGAGAAACTGGGACATAACGATGAGGCGATTGAGCAATTGCAAGCCGATGTGGACAAGCAGTTTGCTGACTGCCTCGACACCGCTGAGAAATTAAGCAAAAGCCGCCGCCGCTATGCCAAAGAATTGAACAAACTGATCACGCAAAGCATGCACCAGCTGAGCATGGAACATGGTAGCTTCGAGATCCAAGTCGAGAATAGAGCGGAAACCCACCTCAGCCCACTGGGTGGCGATGCTGTGGCGTTTCTTGTGTCGACGAACCCAGGTCAGCCTTTACAGCCACTGGCTAAAGTAGCATCCGGCGGCGAGCTCTCTCGGATCTCGCTCGCCATTCAAGTGATCACTGCCCAGAAGGTTGAAACACCAAGCCTTATCTTTGATGAGGTTGATGTAGGGATCAGTGGACCTACAGCAGCGATTGTGGGCAAACTCTTGCGTCAACTTGGCGACTCCACCCAAGTGATGTGCGTCACCCACTTGCCGCAAGTCGCAGGCTGTGGCCATCAGCAAATGTTTGTTGCCAAAGACACAGAGAAAGGCAGCACCACGACCCGTATGTACCCGCTCGACTATCAGGCACGAATTAGTGAACTTGCGCGGTTACTGGGCGGCAGTGAAATCACTGATCGCACCCTCGCAAACGCGGAAGATCTTCTAGTGGCCGCTTGATTCTGCCAAGTCAAAACAGCGTTGAATGTGACATTCAAACCGAGAAAAGTGCACTAGCTCTGCTTTTCTCGGTTATTTCCTTACACACGTCGAACTTTTTCACATTATCATCGTCCAAACGCTGGTCGTTAGCAGGTTTTTTACATATATTCTCTGCTTGATTATACTCGGGGCGCGAAAGCCAGCAGGCACGAACTGCTAAGCGTCTTCGAAAGACGTGATTTGCCATCAAAAGACAGTGAAGATATTAACTATGGGTTGGACTAAAGCCGCCGTTGCCTCTCTGATGGCGATTGCCATGATGGGCTGCTCTTATGCCGAAAAACTGGTTTATCGAGTGGATATAAACCAAGGAAATTACATTGAAGAAAAGGCCGTGGACGCCTTGAAATTTGGCATGACCAAAGAGCAGGTTAAGTTCCTTCTCGGCCCTCCTATGCTCGTTGAGTCAGGCTACCCCAACACTTGGTACTTTGTGCAATGGCAACAACCTGGCCATGAAGCGCCGACACAAAAAGATCTGGTCCTCTCCTTTGACGATAATAACCAATTAGTCAACATGGACGGTGATTTCGAGCCGGGCGAGCAATTTTTCGAAGCCGTTCAGTAACGGTGATGCATCCGGCACTCTGATGCCGCTATATATTCATCCTTTAGTAAAGGCGCCGCTCGGCGCCTTTCTTTTTGCCCCGTTACGAGCGTTTGCGCTGGGAATCAACACGGCCCCCGGTGACAGGATCGGCTTTCCCCTCTTGTTTCGCGCGTTCGGCGCGGCGACGGCGGATCTCTTTCGGGTCGGCTTGCAGCGGCCGGTAAATCTCAATGCGATCCCCGTCGCGCACTTGCGCGTCTAGTTTCACCGGTCGGCTAAATACCCCAACCTTGTTGGTCGCAAGATCAATCTCCGGATAGGCGCTTAAGACACCTGATTGACGAATAATATCTTCCACCGTCGAGTCGGGCTTCACCACGCAGTTGAAGATGCGCTGCTCATTAGGCAACGGGTAAACCACTTCAACATGCAGCAATGTCTCTTCACTCATAAATCTCTTTCGCTCGCTCTGTAAACGCCTTCACCATACTGCTGGTTAACTCGCTGAAGATACGGCCAAAGGCAGCTTCAACCAAGCGGTTAGTAAACTCAAACTCGAGATCTAATTCGATTTTACACGCATCGCTTGATAGTGGCGTGAATTTCCAGCCACCACTCAAGCGTTTAAATGGTCCATCCACCAGCGTCATATCAATTCGGCTGTTATCCACCAGATAATTCTTAGTGGTAAATGTTTTCTTTATGCCCGCTTTTGCCACATCTAACGACGCAACCATGGTGGTGTCTGTCTGCTCAATGAGACGGGTACTCACACACCCAGGCAAGAAAGCAGGATAGGATTCAACATCGTTCACCAAGGCAAACATTTGCTCAGCACTGTACGGCACTAAAGCCGAGCGGATGATTTGCGGCATAGGGACTCCTTGCAAGTTAACCGCGAAATAATACCATCGAGACTGATTGAGACCAATGCTCACAACCCACATCGCGGATAAAGTCAGACTCTTTCTCCCACTGAGTGCGATAATCCTTTCATTCTTCGATATATCGCCTTTATAATGCGCACACTATGGCTAAGAAAAACGCAAAGAACAAAGCAAACAGCAACACCATTGCACTGAATAAAAAAGCGCGCTTTGAATACTTCATTGAAGATGACTTCGAGGCAGGGCTTGAGCTACAAGGTTGGGAGGTGAAAGCACTCCGAGCAGGTAAAGCCAATATCAGTGAAAGCTATGTGTTGTTAAAAGACGGGGAAGCCTTCTTGTTCGGGGCTACCATTACCCCGCTTAATGTCGCCTCCACGCACGTGGTGGCCGATCCGCAGCGCACCCGTAAGCTATTGCTTAAACGGCGTGAGCTTGATACCTTGCTCGGCAAGGTAAATCGAGACGGTTTCACGGTGGTGGCACTGTCTTTATACTGGAAACAATCTTTTGCTAAACTGAAGATAGGGTTGGCAAAAGGTAAGAAGTTACACGATAAGCGCGATACAGCGAAAGACAGAGACTGGCAACGTCAAAAGTCCAGGATCATGAAAAACGCAGCGCGTTAATCGTTGACGCGGCAGATCAATCTGTTAGACTCTGCCGCTCACACTCTGGGGCTGATTCAGGATTCGACAGGATTGAGAAGGCCCGTGGAGCATGCCGAGGGGCGGTTGGCCTCGTAAAAAGCCGCAAAAAAATAGTCGCAAACGACGAAAACTACGCACTAGCAGCTTAATAACCTGTTGAGTGCCTATCCTCCCTAGCCTCCGCCTGTAGGACGGGGATTCAGGATAGTCAAAACCAAACAGGATCGCGTGGATGCTTTGACCCAAGAGCTGAAGCGTTAAAACTAAGTTGGGTATGTCTTTGTGTGGCGTGTTTGTCCGCAGCACACTGACGAGATTAAAGACAAACTAAGCATGTAGCGCCATTGGTTAGACTGATTCTGGACGCGGGTTCAACTCCCGCCAGCTCCACCAAACGTTTGGAAAAGGCCGGTAAATCTCTGATTTACCGGCCTTTTTTAAGTTTATAGCTTGAGCGTTAAGCGCTTTGTATGCCAGTGAGCTACATACCTGTGATACAAACTGGGAAAGTGGTACGTCGTTACTCTCAAGCAAGTCATGATGTTAGGTACCACTGGCTTAACCGCCATGCTCTGTGTCCAAGCCTTACTTGATGCCCAACCGATAGACGGGACGATACTTGTTACCGGTGCGAGTGACGGGGCAGGTGCCATGGATACCGTAGGCAGCAAATTCTTGGCTCCCTCCTCATCCGCGTGAAGTGATAACTACACAATATCACCACTCTTACTCTTCAGCCTGCTTCCACTATGGCCTGATTAATCCCTGGATAATTATGCTTTCCATTTTTATATAACTCCTAACTATAAAGAGACCCGCCTACTCTCTTTACTGCTATAAATGAATAAAAATTCACAAACGATGCTTATCACTACTAAAAAGAGCACTTGTCGAGTAATCGATTACTAAAAATTCAATCACATAGGGGTTAGTACTTTTTTTATCCCTTATATTGGTCATTTATTCGAGCTGAACAAAACCTGAATGGTGATTGGTGCGACTTCCAGCAGAAAAAATAGAGCAAAAATACTAATTGACACTTAACTCATTATTAACACCGTTGTCATGTTACTGACGCATTGCTAGCATAAATCCACATTCACTCGACACAAGTGGATGACGCTTACATCGCTAATAGATAAGCGAACGTCAAGGAATAGACTGTCGCTAAGTGTTTTTTATCGGATAAAAAAGCCGATACGTATATCGTTATGTTCAATGGCGTAATGCGTGCACGAGGAATAATTAAAACGCGACAGTACTCAGATGTTTTTTTAAAGAAGGGATACTTTAAAGTGAGTAATACTATCCAAAAAACAGCGATTGCCGCTGCAATCATGCTTGCCAGCACCACTGGCTTTGCCGGTGAATTGGGTTCACTGACCAGTGAAGTCAAGATTAATGATTTTGAAAATGGTAACACTTATACTGAAGTCACGATCGGTAAAGGGGCTTATAAACTCAGTGATAACTACCGCTTTGTTTTTGACGTAGATAAAGATTTCATTAGAAAAGAAGGAGAAGCAAGGAAAGAGGGTTGGGATACAAAGTTTGCCGTTGCGCAAGGGATAAGCCCCCTGGGAAGTTTTGACGCATTAATGAACTACATTTTTTATTATGATGCATCATGGCAAGCCAGCAATGGCTCTGACTCTTCGGATACAAAGAAATATGTCCTTCAGCCTTATTTTAGTAAAGATATTATTCTTGGTGGAAAAGATTTTTCATTCGGCATCGAATTATGGGCACAGCTTGGCAATAATAATGATGAGAGTTTGAAAAATAAAAGTGGCGTCGAAACCAACTTTTACCTATTCGGCGATCTGTCTGAGCACTGGAACCTCGAACTCGCTTGGTATAACTTCAACTATTACCACGAACCTGCCGACGAATATCAATATCAAATTGGCACCGAGGATTATTTGACTTACTCTCTTCCTCTTGCCGACAACGTGTCATTTAATGTTGAGACGATGCTTTACGCCGATCATCTCCCAGAAAGAGACCTAACGACGGCAGATGTACACATCCAACCTCAGCTCGAGTTTAAAAAGCAAGTTAATGATAACTTCTCTTGGCATGCTGGGGTAACCTATGAGGTATTAAGTTGGAATTATACGGATGCCAAAGGTACAGCTAAAGATCGTAACGCGTTTGACAATAATGAGTTCGAAGCTTATTTAGGCTTCACCATCAAGTAAGCGCGATACACTGCAGGCAAATTCACTGCCTTTTGCCTGCAGTGTTTACACAACCGCAAGATTAACTCGCACGCTTTTGCCACTTATCAATCACCGTGGCACCAATCAAATCGCCTTGCACATTGACCGCAGTACGGAAGGTGTCGAGTGGGCGCTCAATGATCAGCAAAATAGCAATGGCTTCCAGTGGAATACCCGCAGCCAGCAACACCAACTGCATACCCGACATCGAGCCTGACGGCATGCCCGGCGCGCCTACCGACGAAACCATCGCCATAATGAAGATCATCACAATGCCGGTCATTGACAGATCAATCCCGAACAGTTGTGCCAAGAACACTGCAGCAATGCCTTCAAATAACGCGGTGCCATCCATGTTCATCACCGCGCCTAACGGCAAGACCATGCTCGCGGTCGACGGGGTAACCTTGAGCTCGTCTTTGGCAGCCTGCATCGAGACGGGCAGTGTCGCAGCACTGGATGAGGTGGCAAACGCCATCGCCAGCGGTGCAGAAATGGCGCGAAACAGGCTCACAAAGCCAATGCCACCAGCAACGCGTGCAATAAGCGGCAACACGATCACTGCATGAACCATCGTAAGTCCAAACACCAGGGCGGCGAAACTGAATAACTGGCCAAATAGATCGTTATCCCCTTGATGGGAGAATTGGAAAACAATTGCAAACACCGCAAACGGCGCCAGCTTGATAATCCCTGCCACCATAGTGTTAATGCCTTTATTCAGCCCGCGAATGGTCTCGAATAATGGGTGCGACTCTGGCAGTGCGACAATCAGCGAAATGCCGAACAAAATGGTGAACACCACAATCGCCAAAA
Organism: Salinivibrio sp. VGrn1; assembly: GCF_009377995.1. Lineage (NCBI taxonomy): Bacteria > Pseudomonadati > Pseudomonadota > Gammaproteobacteria > Vibrionales > Vibrionaceae > Salinivibrio > Salinivibrio sp. VGrn1. Next base: position 45,963 of record NZ_SATA01000014.1, on the reverse strand, counting down.
GGTTACCCTGAGTCACCGCGGCAAATGGATTCACCAACGCCATATTGATAAGTTTGGTGGCAATGGCTCCGGCTCCCGCAGCCTCTTGGTTGATAAAGCTAATGCTCTCATCCACAGGCGGTGCATTGGTGAGCGGTTGCCACTCGGGCATCATCAGCGCTGCGCCAAGACCAATGGTGATCGCGATGGTAGTGGTAAAACCGTAAAACAAAAGTGTTGCACCACCAAGGCGCTTAAGGCGAACCACATTGCCAATATTACTGATCCCTTCCAGTAGCGAGAGCAATACCATCACACCGACCACGGCTTTGAGTAGACCGATATAACTGACCTTGGCGAGCATAAGCAGTGGATACCAAGTGGTCTGCTCTGCGTTTTCAATGGGGCCGAATACCGTGCCCACCAGCCAAGCTAGTGCGGCCGCCACCGCAATTTGCAATGGCAAAGAATGTCTAAGGGTTTTCCACATTGTCTTTTCCCTACTGGCAGCATTGCAGCTGCATAATGATGATTTGTCTATTTTTTTGGCGCCAAGAAGCGATAAAGCATACCAAGCTGTCAGACTGGGCTCATGTAAAAATTATGAACAATCTGGAATATCTAGTAACAAAATGGTTGGTTGGAAAGTTTGGCCACACTTTTCGCTACAAAATGGGGACAGACAATGATAAAAAGCCCGCCTAAAAAGACGGGCTTGTTGATAAGCACTATTTTTGCTTATTGGGGACGCTGATTTTGCGGATTGAGCTCAAGGTTAACAGGGGTCTCTAACTCTTGGTTCAACGCTTTTTCTAACTCAGCAACATTGGTGCCTGGGGTCGCTTCCAGCAACGCCACGCCATCAAGGTAACTGACAAAGTCGAGGCCGTATTTTTGTGCGAGCTGGCTAGCGCTTGCCTCACTGACTTTGACCAAAATCGAGCCAGTGACCGTTAATGGTGTGCTTTGTGCCGATACAGCGACTTTATCGCCGACCATGACACCCATTTGCTCGCCACTCATATTACGCGCGTTGCTGTCGGTTTCGACGACCACATAATCTTTGCCATTTAGCTGTACCGTGCCTGCGCTTACACCAAGGCTGATACCCATGACGGCGAGGGCTATCATTAATTTTTTCATACTTCGTCTCCTATTAACCACGGTGACCAATGACACGCAGTGACCATTGCGTCAATTTACCATTCACGCTGTTATTCGCCATCGACTTCACCTCACCCCCTAGGCTGTATTGACGCGTCTTGCCGTCTGTATCTGTGACGTAGAGTGTCCATTGCCCTTGCGATACTTCACCATTGAACTTATGGCTGAGCATCAAGTGGTCAGTAAAGCCTTCTGGGTAGGTGCTATCTAGCGTATTCGATAGCATGCTATTGCGTGGAGACATCAATACACTCCGAGTCCCTGCGGGCGACTCTAACTCGATGAGCAGATCAGACATACGGCTGTGTTCGATCGAAGTCCGCACTTGTACCGCCTCGATAGTGAGGTTATCAGCGACTTGCACACTGTCTGCTGTCGCCACCGACCCGGCATCCGCAATCGCTAACCCGGTATCACCCTCTTGGTTGTGATATGACCACGCCCAATCGGTGAACACTTGTGCAGGAAGTGGCTGATATGTCTTCGCGGCTTCGAGTGCCGCATTAACATCAATCAAACCAAATCCATAGGTTGGGCTATACCAGCGCCCCGCGGCATTTTGCTTCCAACCTTCTAGGCCAGTCACCGTGCGCTCGCCACCAAGTGCCGTTTGATAGGTTAAAAGAACATCGGCATCGTCTGCATCCACGCGTGTCGCGGTTGTCGCCAATAAGTGGCGAATATCGCGCTGCGACAGATTTGGATAGGCTGACATCATCAACGCAAATGCCCCTGAGGTATTTGGCGCTGCAGAAGACGTACCATTCATCACACTGTTGAAATCACAGGTGTTGTCTATCTCTGTCCCACCGTGTAGATCGTGTGAATCATAAGGAATACGATCGTCGCGGTTATAGCCCATGGTACAACCGGTCAAATCTGTGGTGATATGCGCCGGTTTATCGGTCCCATACTCGCCCCCCGGCGCGGTCAAGAAGACGCTGCTGCCTACTGAGGAATAGGATGAACGCTCACCATCGGCATTCAACGCACTCACCGTCACGTTCCAGTAATTCGCATTACTGGATGATTGGTTGCTGTTTTGCCACGGTAACCCATGGTTATCGTCCGCTGGACGGAAGCGCTCACGATTAAATGAGGTACGCTTATAACCATTTCCCGCTGATTTGATGAAAACTGCGCCAAGTCCGCCAAAGGCTTCCGTGCTCATTTTTTTGTACTGGGCGTTTTGACGGCCATCATAACTCATCGGATCATCACTGTAAGGATAACTACGGATACCAGAGCCGCCATAGCTTTGGTTAAACACGCGGACATCATCCGAGTAGCCTTCGCGACCATGGCTGATTTCCCACGCATTCTGGCTTTGGTATTCGAGATAGTTATAGCCTTGCAGGTTAGCAAGCGGTGCAACCCCCATCCCACCAATACCATTATCACGAACCGCCGCGATAATCCCCGCGACCGACGTACCATGGGCAGTATTGCGACTGCTCCACCCCTCCGGTGTAGGATCATCATCACGCTCTACAAAGTCATAGGACTTTCCAGCGCGGACGTTAGCGGCCAGATCGGGATGCGCAATTTCTAACCCATCATCGACGACGGCGACGTTAACGTTTTGTCCAAGCACTTCTTGACGATGGGCTAACCATACGTTGAGGTCATTGCCAGGTTGGCCTCCTTCGCGAGCAAAGGCATTTTGACCACGGTTAAGCAAATGCCATTGTTCGGCCGTAAAGGGATCGTCACCGGGCAAGCAACGCTCTTCACTGGTACGGCTGCCATCGATGCTATTATTGCCAACCAGTGAGACACAAGCTTGTGGGTCTGGATCGGTAGGAGGATCGACAGGATCTGGCACTTGGGCCATCGCCCATACCCCTGAGGTATGAAATAGTGCGCCGATAATCAGCGCAAGAGAGCTGTGTTTGTGCATTTATCATTCCTTTTTACACTAACTAGACGTGTCTCAATTATGAGAGACCCATCATTAGTAAAAAGAAACAACCTCAATAGAAACAGGCTATTACAAGAAACGTGATCTTATGCCTAATTTTTAGAGCACAAGATCTGATTAGTTGAACAAAACCTGCAAAAATTAACCTCTTTGTTACATAGGCATGCAAGGAATGTGAAGTGGAAAACACTTATTATGTAATAAGTTATACCTTTTTGTTTTATAAGACAGCATCAATCACTGGGTCACCCCTCCGTCTTACACAATTCACTGACCACATAATTTGCAATCGCGGTATCCTGTACCCCTGTCCCTGTTAAATCGCACACGGTGATCGCCGCATCACTTCGCGCAATGGGACGCCCCGATGCCACTGTGTTTCCTAATTCTTCCACACATCGTGACAGTGCCAGCCCTTTAAGCTCACCCAGCACCTCCGACTGAGCACGTCTATCCACCAGCACCCAATCCGCATTGTGTAAAATATGAGGATCAAGCTCGCGCTTCTCTGCGCTATCCGAGCCCATTGCCGTGACATGGGCACCCTGAGGAATATCTTGCCAATGCAAAATCGGCTGTTTAGCCGGCGTCGTGGTAACAATAATATCGGCCTGTTGACAAGCCTGCGCCACATCTTGGTGGAGGAGCACTCGCACCCCCAGCTGAGCTTCAACCTCCGCTTGATACCGCTTTGCTTGTGCACTGTCTCGCGCCCAAACATGAACCGTGTCTATTTCTCTAACCAGTTTCAGCGCGACCACTTGCAACCTTGCTTGCGTGCCCGCGCCTAATACAGTGACCGTTTTGGCATTATCACGCGCGCAATACTTGGCACCTAACGCCCCCGCGAGTGCCGTGCGTACATCCGTGAGATACCCTTCATCAAACAGCACGGCGTCCACTACACCGGTAGACGCCGAGAAAACCACCATTAAACCATTGAGGCTCGGCAAACCTATCGACGGATTGTCGAAAAAGCCGGGACTGACTTTAATCGCAAACCGCTCAGCACCTTGAATGTGAGCGGTTTTCACATCAACTTCGCCGTTGTGCTCGTGAATGGCCATGCTTAACACTGGTGGCATAGTTACCTCGCCACGCCCTAAAGCACTGAACGCATTTTCAATCACGCTGAGACTGTGCCGATTAAACGTGGCGACAGATTCGATTTGCTGACGGTGATATAACTGCATACGGGCTCCTTTGACACGCATCAAGATTCAACGACGAGCTAAGGACACACCTGCTCACTTAATGCTGTGACCGCTGCTAGGGTGTCGGTTGACACATTGTTTCCACTGACCACGATCACCACTTTCTTGTCCTGCCAATCTAACTGGTGTTGACGCGCAGCGGCCAATCCCACTACCGCGGCACCTTCTACCCACCTATTTTCGCACTGCCACATATCGATCATTGCACGGGCGATATACGCTTCATCCACTTGATAATGTTGCGTCATCACTTGGGGCACCAGGGCAAAGGTATATTGGTTATTAAGGCCAATGCCTCCCCCGAGGCTATCTGCCAACGATTCAGATTCAGGCACAGCTACTGGCTTCCCCGCTATGATGCTTTCATGCATTGCGGCCCCGTCTCGAATGGAAATGCCAATCAGGTCGATATATGGGGCGATGGTACGCGCCGCTAAGCCAATTCCTCCCACCAAGCCGCCCCCCGACAAGCCCGCAGCAATCACATCAACATCTGGCGCATCTTCGAGGATCTCAAGCCCAATGGTCCCTTGGCCGGCAATAATATCGGGATGGTCAAAGGGAGGGATATAGCACAAACCATCACGCGAAACGGCCTCAAGCGCGGCTTGTTCGGCTTCATCCTGCGAGCGACCCACTACCCACACTCGCGCGCCCATTGCTTTAACAGCGTCCACTTTATTGTTAGGCACCAACGAAGAGAGACATACGGTCGCCGGGATCCCAAGCTGCTTGGCCGCATAGGCAAGTGCACGGCCATGGTTGCCTGTCGAGCAGGTGATCACACCACGCTCACGCAGCGCCTTGGGCAACCGACTCAATGCATAGGTCGCGCCTCGTAACTTAAACGCACCCGTCGGCTGACTTGTTTCGAGCTTGAGCCAGATTTGGGCATGATAACGCTGAGACAGCATCGGGGAATAAACAAGCGGTGTGCGCGCCGCCACGGCTTGTATCGCTTGGCGGGCAAGGTATACATCATGCAAGCTCGGTGACACACTCCCTCCTAGTTCGCGTTGCTTGGTCAGTTAGCGCGGAGAAATACAGCACGGCTAGTAAACAGATTAGTTGCCCAATCGCTGAGGATCCAACCCACTATTTTCGCCGTGAAATGAAACGTTACACGTACTTATCGCGTAAACTACAAGCGGATAAGGAGTACTTATGAATTGGATTGAAGCGCACGAAGCCGGCTTTAGACTCAGCCTTTTCGTTGCCGTCCTTGTGGTGATGCTTGTCGCCGAGTGGCGCTGGCCAAAACGCAAACTGACTCGGACGCGGCGAGAACGCTGGTCCGGTAATATCTTACTGACTGTATTTAATACTCTTACGCTACGTGTACTCGCCCCGGTTTCTGCGGTGGGCGCGGCCAGTCTTGCCGCCGCCTCTGGTTTTGGTATTTTTAATCAGTTTTCGCTCCCTGAATGGATCGCGGTTCTCGTCACATTAGTTGTGATGGATATGGCGATTTGGTACCAACACAAACTCTTCCACCAGATACCATGGTTGTGGCGGCTGCACCTAGTCCATCATGCCGATATGGACATTGATGTCACGACAGGCGCGCGATTCCACACGGTGGAAATTTGGCTGTCGATGGCCATTAAGTGCGTGTTAGTCGCGCTACTGGGTGCACCTGTTGTCGCCGTGATCGTGTTTGAAACGCTACTCAGCGGGATGGCAATGTTCAATCACAGTAATGTGCGCCTCCCCAAGCGTCTAGACGCTTGGCTGCGTCGCGTTATCGTCACGCCAGATATGCACCGCGTGCATCACTCCACCCGGTTTCATGAGTGTAACGCTAACTACGGCTTTAATTTATCGTGCTGGGATCGCTGGTTTAATAGCTATGTGCCACAGCCACGTAAAGGGCATCAAGGCATGCGAATTGGTCTAAACGAAGTCGGCCAAGCGACGGACGCTAGTCGTGTTTGGGGAATGCTGCGTTTACCTCTCCGTTGGCGTATACTGCAGCGCGCCTATCAGAATAAAAAGGAGCGCTGGGCGCATGAACCAGGTGATCGTCACATCCAAAAATCCCGCGAAACTATCCGCCGTTGAAGCCGCCTTTCGTGACGCTTTTCCCGATACCCTTTTCACCTTTACGGGCGTTTCCGTTGCCAGTGGTGTCGCAGAGCAACCAATGACCGCGCAAGAGACCTATGCCGGTGCCTGTAACCGCGTTCGTCACGCCAAAGCGGAGTATGACGGAGACTTTTACGTCGGAGTAGAAGCCGGCTTAGACGGCCAACATACCTTTGCTTGGATGGTGATAGATGATGGGACAACGCAAGGCGAGGCGTGCTCAGCCTCACTGCCTCTGCCGCAAGAGGCGTTAGACGCTCTCCATCAAGGCGAAGAGCTTGGCGATGTGATGGACAGAATGTTTGCCACTGAAAATGTAAAACAAAAAGGGGGAGCCATTGGCATGCTCACCGGGCATCGGCTTACACGTTCAAGCGTTTACCATCAAGCGCTAATCATGGCGCTGATTCCGTTTATGCACCCACACTTGTATCGCTAACACCAATAACAACGGCGCCCTGTGGCGCCGTTGTTTGTCTATTTAAGGCTTTGTTGATTAGGTCGATGAGGTGGACTGTTCAGCTTCACGTTTCAATAAATCAGCCAGCCAGTTTTTGGTTTCGTCATCCATCCGCTTTAACTCATTAGAGCCGCGTGTCACGGTCGCGATCCCCACGCCTAGCAATTGACTCAACTGGCGCTGACTCATTCTTCCTTCTAACAACTCATGCAAGATATTAATCCGGGCCACCAAGGTATCTCGCTCATCGGGGGTCAGTAACGCCGTCAACAAGGCATCATCATTATCATCTTGTCCAGCACGGCGCACTAGCGCGATAACATCTTGCCAACCAGAAAATGCAGGCGATTGCGACATGGGTTCCTCTCGCTCTTTACGTGATGGTCGCGATTGTAACATTAATAACGCTGTGCCAACTCGTGGGCTCGCAAAAATTGCACGGGCTCACCTAAAAGTTGGCGATAGTAAATATCGAACATCAACACGTTCTGCACATAATGGCGCGTTTCATAAAACGGGATCGACTCGATAAAGGCAATGGCATCCATGTGCCCTTTCGAACGTGCCAGCCAACGACTCACTCGATGTGGTCCGGCATTGTATGCCGCAAAAGCGAGAACGCGATTGCTATCGAAGCGATCAAGCATCATTTTCAAGTAGCCACTGCCCAAGCGAATATTCACGCCAGGATCGCTAAGACTGGCCGGCCCTTGATAATCGAACCCTAATCGACGAGAGGTTTCACGTGCCGTACGCGGCATCAATTGCATTAATCCTCTTGCACCCACGTGAGAGACCGCACGAGTGAAAAAAGCACTTTCTTGGCGTGATAGCGCCATCAATGTGGTTTTATCCACCCCGCGCTCGCGACTGAAAAATTCAAACCACCACTGATGGGCAAGCGGAAAACGCAACGACAAGTGATCCCACATTTTTCCAGCGATGGTGGCTTGTACCGCGAGATGATACCAATGCTGTTTATTGGCATAGGCGGCCAGTAGCGCAATTTGCTCATCACTGGCGCGCTGCAACACATAATACCACTCGCGCTTAGCCGCGTAGATTTTATCAAGCGCAATCAGCTCATCGACTCGCGCCAGCACATCATTGACAGGCATCAGTCCCGCCTCTTTTAACACGGCGGTACGCGAAGGGATATGAATCGGCTTTTCCAGGTGCTGAGCGGCAGCCACACTGTAAAAATTACGCTCACCCAACATGGTTTCAAACGCCTGGTTCGCCGCGTGACTGTCGCCAAGCTCTAATTGAATTCGCGCCTGCCAATATCGCCATTTTAATGACTGTTTCGCCTCATCACTGAGCAGTGAAAGCCATTGATTCAATACGTGCCAATCACCCTCCACCAGCGCCAAGCGAAACCGTCGCTCGAGCAGACCATCATCGTCGCTTTGTCTCAGCATACGATCGCGCCACGCAGCCAATGCAGGCTCATCGTCATTCATCAATTGGCCAATAAGATAATCGGCAATGGCTTGTCGTTCATCCTTATCGTAATGTTGCCCTTCTACGGTGCGGCGGAAATGACGAATGGCTTGTGCTTCGTCTTTGCGCGCCAGTCGCTCAAACGCGAGACGAGTAAGCGTTTGGTTAAAGGGGGTCACTTTGCTTCGCTTGGAAAAGTCAGCGACTTGATCAGGCTTGTCGTAAAGATCAATGATTTGCTTTCCCGTCGCTTGGTGGGTGTCGGGAAGTTGTCCTTGTAGGTAACGCATTAAACTGCGATTGCGCCCTTCAAAGGTCAGCAACATCCGCTGTAAGATTAAATCACCAGTGAGTTGCTTTTGCTCGGAGAGGTAATCAAACAAGGGGTCACATGCACTGTCGACCGATTGACCGGATAAGTACAGAGACTTGGCACCACTGCGCGCCAACGCACGGTTACCAACTTGGCTGTGAGCATAGTAATACTGACATTGATAACGCTCTCCCCTTGGCACATCGGGTTGGAAAGCGACCAAGGTTGCCCAATCTTTTCGATCTGCTAATAGTGTGAGGTAATCGGCGCGCAAACTATTAGCAAACGGCATAGTGGTGTAACGCTGAATAAAGTTCGTCACCGAGTCATGCGACTTTTCTGCAAGGTTGCGAGTAAAATCACGATAATCTAAATATGGATAAAGTGGATAATCGCGCAACTTGGCTTTGAGGCGGCGAAATTGACGTAATTCACCACGCTCAATCGCATCAATGGCCGCCTCATATTGACGCTGTGCAGGCGTCATTTGCCCACTGTCTGGACTGGCCGACGCCAGCGTGAGAGAAGGAGAAAAAGCGGCCCCTAGAACCCATAGAATAAGTACGGGTCGCAGTGAACGGGAGAAGGCACGGACACCACGACGCGCTGCGTAAGATGCATTGCGCAAAGGCCCGGACAAAGCGATGAATCGTTCCATGTTAAAGGTCGCTCCTAATCAATTAACACCGTGACGAATGTGTCACATCCAAACTGTGTGACAACGAATAGACAACAATCCCATCAGCAAATTCCCTCGCGCTGTGGCAAATGGTTTGCCGCCCATGGGCTATATTACCCAGCGAATATGACAATCACTGTTAAACTTGGCAAAGTTAACGTTAGAATAGCGTCTTTTACACCACAACAATTAGCGTGAGCAGAAATGGCTGAGTACGTATATACCATGTCGCGGGTGAGCAAGATCGTGCCACCTAAGCGCCAAATTCTTAAAGATATTTCTTTGTGTTTCTTCCCAGGCGCCAAAATTGGGGTGCTAGGCCTCAACGGGGCCGGTAAATCGAGTCTATTGCGCATCATGGCCGGTATCGATACCGAGATTGAGGGTGAAGCCCGTGTGCAACCAGGCATTAAAATTGGCTACCTCCCGCAAGAGCCTGCGCTAGACGAAGACAAAACCGTGCGTGAAACCGTTGAAGAAGCGGTCTCGGATGTGAAGGATGCATTGACGCGTCTCGACGCTGTCTATGCGGCCTATGCCGATCCTGACGCCGACTTCGACGCCTTGGCGCAAGAGCAAGGTGAGCTTGAAGCACTGATACAAGCCAAAGATGGCCATAACCTTGATAATGCGTTAGAGCGTGCGGCCGATGCCCTGCGTCTGCCCGAGTGGGATGCACAAATCAAAAACCTGTCTGGGGGCGAGCGCCGCCGTGTGGCGATTTGTCGTTTGCTACTCGAGAAGCCCGATATGCTGCTACTCGATGAGCCAACCAACCACTTGGATGCCGAATCAGTGGCATGGCTAGAGCGTTTCTTGGTCGACTATACCGGCACGGTTGTGGCGATTACGCACGATCGCTACTTCCTCGATAACGCTGCTGGTTGGATCCTTGAGCTTGACCGTGGTGAAGGCATCCCTTGGGAAGGCAACTACTCATCGTGGCTTGAGCAAAAAGATGTCCGCTTGAAGCAAGAAGCCTCACAAGAAAAAGCCCGCCAGAAAACCATTGAGAAAGAGCTTGAGTGGGTACGTCAAAACCCGAAAGGCCGTCAAGCCAAATCAAAAGCGCGTATGGCACGCTTTGAAGAGCTTAACACCTCCGATTACCAACGCCGTAACGAGACCAATGAACTATTTATCCCACCGGGCCCACGCCTTGGTGATAAAGTCATTGAAGTTAACAACCTAACCAAGTCGTTTGGTGATCGCGTCTTGATTGACGATCTGTCGTTTAGCGTTCCAAAAGGCGCTATCGTCGGTATCGTTGGCCCCAATGGTGCGGGTAAATCAACACTGTTCAAAATGCTCAGTGGTACCGAAACACCGGATGCGGGCACAGTAGAGGTTGGTGACACCGTGCAATTGGCCTCGGTGGATCAGTTCCGTGACAGTATGGACGACAACAAAACCGTTTACGATGAGATCTCGGAAGGTGCCGATATCATTCGCATCAATAACTTTGAATTGCCTGCGCGTGCTTATGTCTCTCGCTTTAACTTCAAAGGAAGCGATCAACAAAAACGTATCGGCGATTTGTCCGGCGGTGAACGCAACCGCGTCCACCTGGCTAAGCTATTGAAAGCAGGCGGAAACGTACTGCTTCTCGATGAGCCAACCAACGATCTGGACGTTGAAACCCTACGCGCCTTGGAAGAAGCTCTGCTTGAGTTCCCAGGCTGCGCGATGGTTATCTCGCACGACCGCTGGTTCCTTGACCGTATCGCCACCCACATTCTTGACTATCGTGATGAAGGCCAAGTGAACTTCTTCGAAGGTAACTTTGCCGAATACACTGATTGGTTGAAGAAAACGCTGGGCGCACAAGCGGCTGAGCCACACCGCATCAAATACAAGCGCGTTGCCAAGTAACGCCGCACCCATGAGGGCAGCCAACGCTGCCCTTTTTCTTTCGGGGCGATGTAATAGGCGCCTCACGCCCTCGCAGTCATATGGCCAACTTCCCCACTCACAAACCGCATTCCATCCGTTTAATAACGCCAAGACATCAAAAAATGTTTCAGAATCGATACGCCCACACAGATTATTAGGTCGCCCGCCATGCATCGCCTACACTTTAAGCAAAGGAATGAGGAGATGCGATCATGCCAGAGCGTAGAAAATTTTCCCGCGTGATGTATCGTGCCCCCGCGATACTCAAGCAAAATGAACAGTCGTGGCACGCACATGTACTCGACCTTTCTTTGAAAGGGGTGCTTTTGTCTCGCCCAGATAATTGGCAAGCCAACCCACAACAGACAACGTTTTCGCTGATCTTTTATCTGCATGACTCTGACGTAGAATTAGACATGGACTGCATTCTCGTCAATAACTGCGAGAATTACCTCCATCTTTATATTGATCACATTGACATTGATAGTGCCAGTCATTTAAAAAGGCTTGTTGAACTTAACGTTGGCAACGATGAGCTCCTTCATCGCGAGCTAGCGCAGTTGACCGACCCTATGACGGAGCCCGAGTCTTAGTTCCGTGTCGTCATGGGCGGTACCAAACGCAGGCCAGCAGTAACCAGTCATGACAGATCACATCCACATCGCCATCTCACACCCAAACGGTGTGAAGCATTATACGCTTTGCCCTACCCGCAAAAAGGTAGTGCAGACGTTGGCGTTGGTATTGCTGGCCGTTCTCACCGTGACCTTCGCCAGCCTCTATTTACTCTCCGAGCGTTCTACTGAAGCTGAAGCCGCGGTTAACCGTTTACGTGAAGAGCGTGCTGCATTGAATAACGAAGTGGCCATGCTGCAACAAAAACGCGATGAGCTGTCACAAACCATCGAAAACAAAGATGTCGAGCTAACCGCTCTCACCCAACGCGTTGTGACGGTAGAAGATATGTTAGGGCTACAATCGGTCGCCAAAGATGCCTCGCTGACCCATCGGCTTGATGTGGCGGCGATCAATTCTGCCGTGCGCTATACCATGCTACAGCTCATCCCCAATGGTAAACCCATCCAGAGTTATCGGCGCTCCTCCGGTTATGGCTCACGGACGCATCCGGTCACTGGCAAAGAAAAATTCCATATGGGGTTAGACTTAACCGCAGACATTGGTACGCCAGTTTATGCGCCCGCAGATGGCGTGGTGGAATATGTCAGACCCAGCCGTCGCAAAGGCTATGGCAACTTTGTAAAAATAGACCATGCCTTTGGCTTTATGACCCTCTACGCCCACCTTGATAAGTTCAACGTACGCAGTGGGCAATTCGTGAAAAAAGGGGACTTGATTGCTTGGTCAGGCAACACAGGTTTATCCACTGGCCCTCATTTGCATTACGAAGTGCGTTTTTTAGGACGGGCGCTTAACCCGCGCCGGTTTATTAAGTGGAGTGCTGAGCAGTTTGATACCTTGCTCGAAAACGAGAAGCGCGTCAGTTGGGGACATTTAGTCGCGGTGGTGGAAAACTTGGTCGAAACTCAGGTACAAGTCGCCAATATGCCAGACGCTGAGCCGCCACTGAGCACCGCGCAGCAGCGTGAGACCGATGTGCAAACCACACCGACGAAAGCCTCCATGTAATGGAGGCCATCGCGCGATGATAAAACCGAGCGTCTTTGTTCGGTTAACTGGCCGTACCATCGCCCACCACTTCGCCAATGGTACTTGCGCTCGACTACAAGTCTTCTAACACATCCAGGGCATCGGAGAGTTTGCTAACGCCATAAACCGTCATCCCTTCAATACGCTGTTTCGGCAAGTTTGCTTTGGGCACGACTGCTTTTTTAAAGCCATGTTTTGCCGCTTCCATCAGACGTTCTTGCCCACTTGGAACAGGGCGGATCTCCCCGGCTAAGCCGACTTCACCAAAGACCACCAGCTCTCTCGGCAGCGGGCGATCCCTAAAGCTCGATATCAGCGCTAACAGCAGGGCAAGATCGGCACTGGTTTCGGTGACTTTAACCCCACCAACCACATTAACAAACACATCTTGGTCAGACATTTGCAGCCCGCCGTGTTTGTGTAAAACGGCCAGAAGTAAGGCAAGACGGTTTTGCTCTAGCCCCACCGCCACCCGGCGTGGATTGGCCAATTGTGAATAGTCGACCAAGGCTTGTAACTCTACCAATAGAGGGCGAGTGCCTTCCCACACCACCATTACCGAGCTACCGGAGGTTTGCTCCTCACCACGTGAAAGGAAAATAGCGGAGGGGTTACTGACCTCTTTTAAACCCTGCCCAGTCATCGCGAACACGCCAAGTTCGTTGACCGCACCAAAGCGGTTTTTATGGCTGCGCAGCGTACGAAAACGGCTATCACTGGAGCCATCGAGCAAAATCGAACAATCAATACAGTGCTCCAGCACCTTGGGGCCAGCCAGTGTGCCATCTTTCGTCACATGCCCCACCATGAAAATCGCCACATTGTGTTGCTTGGCATAACGGGTCAAGGCTGCGGCAGATTCCCGCACCTGCGACACGCTACCGGGCGCGGATTGCACATCCGCGACATGCATCACCTGTATCGAGTCAATCACCATGATTTTCGGTTGTTCTTTTTTGGCCACCTGGCAGATGGTTTCTACGCCCGTTTCTGACAACAGCTTCAAGCGGTCTTTGGCAAGCCCCAACCGATCAGCGCGCATCGCCACTTGCTGTAATGACTCTTCCCCTGTGATGTACAAGGTCGGCAAATGGTGCGCGAGCCCCACCATGGTTTGCAACAGCAAGGTACTTTTCCCCGCGCCTGGGTTACCACCAATCAAAATAGCGGCACCAGGGACGATCCCCCCGCCGAGCACACGATCCAGCTCTTTAAAACCACTGCTCAGGCGTGGCACTTCTTGTAAATCGATATCCTGCAGGGTTTGTACTTGTCCTTCTGCGCTACCTGCATACCCGGCATACTTTTCATTGCGCGCGACCTGGGGCGATGCTGCCAGTCTTACTTCTGTAATGGTATTCCACGCGCCACAGGCTGAGCACTGCCCTTGCCAACGGGGAAAATCCGCGCCACAGTCGTTACATACGTAGGCTCGTTTTGTTTTTGCCATTCGCTCTCCAAGACGTATGATGTCAGCTAATTCACAAAATGATTGCTATCTTATTAATTATTCCGACACTTTTTCCGACGCGTGCCGTTAATATACAAGGACAATACTTTACCAGACTTTGCCATGAAGCAGGATGATTACCAGGGACTGATTGAGCAACTGCTTCCGATGTCCCAAACCCCAAAATTTGAGGTGCTGCTCGATAAGCTAACCGCCAACGAGCCAAGCTCTGCCAAACTTCTGATCAAAATGGAGATCAGACGTTTGATGACGCCATGCAACCGTACCATCGACCTGCGTGGCAAAGTGGATGGTGAGTGTCATCAATACGAGCTCAACGGCAAAAAGCATTGGCTGGATGATGTCGCGATTAACCGCTATTACGAGCGTTTGCCTTTATACAACGGGCAAATGACTCAAGGGTTGTGGGAAGATTTGCACAATACCCCTAATAACTTTCGCGTCAAACACGAACAAGAAAAGCAGACGCAGCAACAAGGAAAAGGCCCAGTCAGTGATAGCGCCCAGGCGGCATTATTACCCGAGAAACTCACCTTTGGACGTTATTTAGCGCGTAGTGAAAGCCGCATCCATTTTGCTACCCAAGTATTAATAACACTGAATACCGGCTATGAGGTACATGGGGTCACCAGCGACTTGTCTAACTCAGGCTGCCGAGTACGTGTCCCCGCGGCATTCGATTACCCGCCTAGCGCTGAAGTCATCGTTCGGTTCACAGCACTGGCGCAAAAGTATCAAGACCCCGATCTGGAACAAGGGCTGAGTTATCGCATTATTGGTGTCGATCAAAACAAAGAGTCCACCAGCAGTGCTTGGCTACGCTTACGGCTTGACACCAGCAGTGATGCGATTAAGCAGGCCCTCGATGCAGAAATGGCCTCGCCCGACTTTCGTGGCAAACAAGATGGGGAGGACAAGCTACTCACTCTCAAGCTGCAAAGCTATGAACAATCCTTCTTGCATCACACCAGCGTGCTACCGCTTTACTTTGCGCAAGACAAGTTAGAGTACGTATTACAAACGCGGCAAAATCGAGAGCTATGGGATTACTGGCACGACAGCCGCAATCAACCTGTCATTAATCATATTTTCGATGCACAGCGCTTGTCACTGCTGCAAGTGGAAGGGGCGTCAACCAGCCAGCTATTGTTATATTGCTTTTATGTAGAGAAAAACAAACAGCGTTTTTTCTATTCCGCTTCGCCCAGCGAAATGAGCGAAGATGAGCGCCACCTGTTCTGGCAACTGGGTGCCAAGCGCCATTCATGGCGGGTGTTTAAGGTGACCATGTCAGCCATTAACGCGGGTGACATTGAACGGCTACAAGATGTGTCGCCTGATTGGCTGAATACGCTCAAAACCCTGACTCATGTCGCGTTGGTGCAAGATGTGACTCATACCGAAAGCAAGGAGAGTTATTTAACCCACCCCAAACCGTCGTTATCCAGTCAAGCCTTGCGACGCTTTTTGCACCAACGTAATCCAGTTTGTCTTGCCCAACTCATCTCTTCTGACCGTCAACCACAACGTCGTGAACCACGTTATGCCTATCGCTCTGAGGTATCACTGGTGCATTCAGAACAAGGAGCGCTGAAGGGAAAACTGGTCGATTTTTCCTCGGGTGGGTTGAACCTGAAACTGGCGCAGCCTTTTCAAGGTGCGAAAGATGACTTGGTGTCTGTATCACTCGATGCGTTTGTCAATATTGACCCTCGTGCGCCTCTCGTCGATATGCCGTATCAAGTCATTCGAGTGAGTCCCAAACGAGACAATATCCAACTCAAGCTTACCACTGAAGCGCCCAACACCCGTCGTCGCCAGTACCTTCGCCGCTTGATTGAACACAACCTCGACAAACTGACCGTGCTGGATGAGCGTTTACCCGACCCTCCCTTGGTTTGGGCCATGCACCAATTATTGCTTACGCGCTTAACCGTACAACCCTACTTTATTCGGCGCGACAACGGTGTACTCTCAGTGCCCGCAGTGGGTATCAACCTGCCACCCAGCCGTTTGCACCGTTTTCTCGAGCGCGCAGGCGGCGGTCGCCAACTGTCTTTTTATCCGGTGTTCGGGGACAAGATTCTCACCCGCACTCATGAAGTCACTCGCCCCTCGCAACCTCTTAAAGAGCTGGTGCGCGAATACTTTGTCTGGATAGACATGCAAGATGATAAGGTGCGCGCCGTCCATACCTTTGCCGATAGTGAATTTGAATCAGACGACGCAAGGCGTAAGTTCATCCAGTTGGCGCAAAAAGGCGGCGCATTCGCGGTGCTACGCAATCGGATGACACCGCTAGCCCATGCTGAACAAGATATTGATGCCACGCAGTTATCCACGTTACTCAAACGCGATACCCACAAAGCACGCCAGCTAGAAGACGAATTTGTTGCCTTGTGTGCCTACGGTGAGTTGGTCGATGTGACCGATGAAGTGCTAATGCGCCTGGGACGATAACCGCAGGCGACATACGAATGAATCGGCACGATATCGACCGGGGCAACAGCAAAGAGAGGATGGCACCCAGTGGGTACCACACCGAGTGAGTGCCACACCAAGTGGGTGCCACACCAAGTGGGTGCCACACCCTTTACCCTATTAGCGTGGCTGCCAACTAATGCGATTTCGAATACTGGCAGAGAGCACGCACAACACACCCCCCAACCACGCATGTTTGACCACAGCTTGCGCTTTCGCATTCACTTTGGGTTTCGCATGATACGCAATGCCGAGACCCGCAGCGTCCATCATCGCCAAGTCATTGGCGCCATCGCCTACAGCCAACGTGTTCTCTGGCGCGATATCGTACTTTTGTGCCAACATGGTTAACACATCCGCTTTGCGTTGCGCATCCACCACTGCCCCGTCTACCTCGCCGGTGAGTTGACCATCACGGCATCCAAGCTGGTTCGACACGGCATAATCCAAGCCTAATTGCTGTTGAAGATGATCAGAAAAATGGGTGAAACCGCCAGAGGCAATCGCCACATACCAGCCGTGGGCTTTTAAACTGGCCACTAAGCTCGCCATTTCTGGCATCAACGGCAACTGCGCTTTCACTGTCTCAAGTATCGCCGCGTCAGCGCCTTTCAACGCCGCCACGCGTTGACGTAAGCTTGCCTCAAAATCAAGTTCGCCCAACATGGCGCGCTCGGTGACCGCAGACACCGCGTCTCCAACCCCAGCGAGTGCCGCAATCTCATCAATACATTCTATTTCTATCGCGGTGGAGTCCATGTCAAACACCGCCAAACCAGGTTTGCTTAAATCCGGTAGGGCCTGTAAGTCCGCGCAGTCGAGCTCGAGCGCCTCAATCACGGTGCGATGTTCAGCCGTCAATTCACCGCGGATCAATAACACCTCATACGGCCCGACACGCCATCCATCGACGACCTCTAGCGCCTCCCCAGTAAAAAAACGGATATCGTCAAGCTGACGGGGGTCGATGGCTTTAGCAAACACAATCCACCCGCCATGCCGGTGGCGAGAGAAAAACGGCGTGGTGATGGAAGGAAAGCGACGGTAGAGTTGCGGTGAACGGTGAATTGCCAACGGTTTGGCCTTATCCATGGTCAATGTTTTCCTTTCGGTTTCCAAGCAAGCTTGGTGAATGAATCAATCACAATGAGGCTGTGATACCATAAAAACCGTAGTAAGCTCCAGTGCTAATTGACTCTGTTTATCTGGCTTTGAGGAAGGTATGTTTTCAATTTCGCGCAAAACACTACGGCGGGTGACTTGGTGGAGTCTTTTGCTCATGACCATGGGGACTATTGCCACTTTGATGCTTTACAGCACCACACTCAGCCAGCGTCAGTACCAAGCGCTATACCAGCAAACGGACCAATTAGCCCAGCTAATGACCCGCCAAGTGGGTGTGCAAGCCTATGATGCCTTAGTGGATAAGAATTATCAGCCTTTACAAGCCATGGCTGATGAGCTGGCAACCGAGCCGTTAATTCGCGATGCCAGTTTCTATCAGCTCAACGGCAGCCCTGTCGTGCGCTCAACCAACGCCTTACCGTTGGAAACAGCCGTTGGGTTGACCACTCCGCTGGGGTTGGAAAGCCAAGGACGACAGCAACTGATGACACCAATCAGCCGTGATGGCGACATTGTCGGTTTTCTCCGCCTCACCGTTGAACATCACTCCGTTATCAATGAAGCCAAAAAGCAGCTGCAATCGAACATGACCGAATTTCGCTTCCTCATCGGCCTCGCACTCCTATTGGGGGCGCTATTGATGGCAATACTCACTCGTCGTTCTGCGCGTTTATCTTGGTAAAACGGCAAATTGGTAAAACGGCAAAGACACGGCGATCAGGGCAATAAACCGAGATAAAAAAAGAGATGGCAGTTCGCCATCTCTTTTTATCTAGGGAAGTGGTCAACGCGTTACAGGAACGACTTCCCGTAATCCATTGGTGATACATCAAAGTATTCCGCTAAGGACTGACCAATATCCGCGAACGTTTCGCGGCGACCGAGTGAGCCCGCTGGCACTTTTTTGCCGTAGACCAGTGCAGGGATATGCTCACGGGTGTGATCAGTGCCAGGCCAGGTTGGATCGCAACCATGGTCAGCCGTTAGCAATAACACATCGTCTTCTTCAAGCATGTCCATGATTTCAGGTAGGCGACGGTCAAAGTATTCCAACGCCGCGGCATAGCCAGCTACGTTGCGGCGATGGCCGTACGCCGAGTCAAAGTCGACAAAGTTGGTGAACACCAAGCTGTTGTTACCTGCTTCTTTGATGGCGTCTTTGGTTGCATCAAACAGCGCTTCTAAGCCTGTGGCTTTGATTTTCTTGGTGATACCGCAGTGCGCGTAAATGTCCGCAATCTTACCAATCGAGATCACATCACCACCTTTTTCGTCCACCAGCTTTTGGAGCACGGTAGGAGAAGGTGGCTCGACAGACAAGTCACGGCGGTTACCGGTGCGCTCAAACTGGCCTTTCGCTGGCCCGATGAAAGGACGGGCGATCACGCGACCAATGTTATAGTCTTCCAGCTCTTCGCGCACGATCTGGCACAACTCATACAGGTTATCGAGCCCGTAGGTTTCCTCATGGCACGCAATTTGGAACACCGAGTCCGCCGAGGTGTAGAAAATCGGCTTCCCAGTTTTCATATGCTCTTCGCCCAGATCGTCCAGCACTTGAGTGCCCGACGCATGGCAGTTACCAAGATAGCCAGGTACACCCGCTCGCTCAACAATGCGATCAAGCAGATCTTGCGGGAAGCTGTTGGTTAAGTCTGAGAAGTAGCCCCAGTCAAACAACACAGGCACACCAGCAATTTCCCAGTGGCCAGATGGGGTGTCTTTACCAGAAGATAGCTCTTTGGCGTGCGCATAGGCACCGATAATCTCTGCATGTGAGTCTAAGCCTTCTGGGAAGTAACCTGACGACTCTTCACACGCTTTACCCAAGCCCAACTTGGTCATGTTAGGCAAAGACAAGGGGCCTTGACGATCCGCATTATCCGCTTCGCCTTTCGCACACGCTTGAGCAATGTGGCCCAAGGTGTTTGCACCTTGGTCACCGAATTTGACGGCGTCTTCAGTGGCGCCAATACCAAATGAGTCTAAAACTAATACAATTGCGCGTTTCATGATCGCCTCCATTAGACGTCTTGTAAGCTGATGCGACGATAAACGTCTGGTGTTGCACTCGGCGCCTCATCAGCGACTTTCACTGCGGCTCGCACCGCATTCGCCGCTTGTTGCCATTGCTCTTCAGTCTGAGCATGGAGCATGGCGAGCGGGGTGTGCTCATCCACTTGTTGCCCCAGACGAATCATTTCGTTCAACCCAACGGCATAATCAATTTTATCGCTGGCAACCCGACGGCCGCCACCTATTTCTATAATAGCCATGCCCAATGCCCGTGTATCCATGGCACTGGCAATGCCTGATTGCTCGGCATAGACAGGTTTGATCACAGATGCAGTCGCGAGGTATTGATCCGGCGACTCAACAAAATCTGCCGGGCCACCTAGTCCTGCGATCATCTTGGCAAAACACTCGGCAGCACGACCGCTATCCAGTGCCTGATCCAGTTTTTGTTTTGCTTGATTCACATCGGTTGCCAATCCACTGACCACCAACATGTCGGCGCATAGCGCCATAGTCACATTGTACAAACGTGGGTTACGGTAACGACCGGTCAAAAAGTCAACGGCTTCTTTGACTTCTAATGCGTTGCCGGCCGACGATGCTAATACTTGGTTCATGTCCGTCAACAACGCACTGGTTTTAGTGCCGGCACCGTTTGCCACACCTACAATCGATTTGGCCAATGCCTCTGAGTCTTCATACGTCGGCATGAACGCACCCGATCCAACCTTGACGTCCATCACCAAAGCATCCAGGCCTGCGGCCAGCTTTTTCGACAGAATCGACGCGGTGATCAGAGATATGTTGTCGACCGTGGCCGTTACATCGCGGGTGGCATACACACGTTTATCCGCAGGCGCTAATGAGCCGGTTTGCCCAATGATCGCCACACCGGCATCGCGGGTCACATCACCAAACACTTGGTTGCTTGGCATGATGTTATAACCGGGAATGGATTCCAGTTTGTCCAGCGTGCCGCCAGTGTGGCCCAAACCGCGACCTGAGATCATCGGCACATATCCCCCACAGGCAGCAACCATGGGCCCCAGCATCAGTGAGGTGACATCGCCCACCCCACCAGTTGAATGCTTATCAACCACAGGGCCATCAAATTGCATGTGAGACCAATCTAAGGTCATGCCAGAGTCGCGCATCGCACAGGTCAGTGCCACTCGCTCATCCATGGTCATGTCATTAAAGTAAATCGCCATCGCAAACGCGGCAATTTGCCCTTCTGAGACCGACTCATCGGCGACACCTTGAATAAACGCGTAGATTTCTTGTTTGCTCAACGCAAGGTTGTCACGTTTTTTACGAATAATCTCTTGAGGTAAGATCATGCTTCCTCCTTACCGGCAAATGGGCAAGGCCTACCTTGCCCTGGGTATCGATTGACAATCGACAGTTAATAACCGCCTTCAGCTGCTTTTTCACCTTCGCCCAAGGTGTGCAGCAGGTTTGCCAGTAAGCTAGAAGCACCAAAACGGTAGTGACGGCTATCAGCCCATTGTTCACCAAGAATACGGTCAGCCATTGCCAAGTATTGCTGTGCGTCTTCAGCGGTACGTACACCGCCCGCAGGTTTAAAGCCAACAGTCTCAGCCACGCCTTTATCGTTAATCACGTTGAGCATGATCTCCGCCGCTTCTGGGGTGGCATTCACCGCCACTTTCCCCGTGGAGGTTTTGATAAAGTCAGCGCCTGCATCAATGGCAATCTCAGAGGCGCGTTTGATCAGTGCTTCGCTTTTGAGTTCACCGGTTTCGATGATCACTTTAAGCAATACATCACTGCCACACGCGGCTTTACATTGTTTGACCAGCTCAGCACCTACTTGTTCATCACCTGCAATCAGCGCGCGATACGGGAACACCACATCAACCTCATCGGCGCCGTAAGCGACGGCTGCCTTCGTTTCTGCCACCGCAATATCAATATCATCATTACCGTGAGGGAAGTTCGTCACGGTGGCGATACGCACCTCTGGCGTGCCTTGTTCGCGCAGTGTTTTCTTGGCGATAGGGATAAAGCGCGGATAGATGCAAATCGCTGCAGTATTACCAACGGCGGTTTTCGCGTTCTGACACAGGCTGATCACCTTTTCATCGGTATCATCATCGTTCAGTGTGGTCAGATCCATCAGTTTTAGTGCGCGTAGGGCCGCGGTTTGTAATTCGTTCATTGGTTATCTCCAGTCCTCATTCTTTTGCCAAACAGGTATAGGGTTGGCCACTGTATTAACAACCGGTTCTGTTTTCCGGTCATTGCTCAGCGGACTTGGCTCCATGAAGTTTGAGGCTGGACATCGCGCCGCCTTCAACCAACCATCCTTGTTGCCGCGTGCAAACACCCATGTGCTTGCGGTTCCGCCGTTGGACGTTTCCGATTGGGGCTAGCCACACCTTGTTGCTAACCATGAGAGGAAAATAAGGATTGTGGCGCCAGCAAACTTTGACGGCGTTCACTTATTTTACCAACGCCGTTTCAGCAAAACTAGATTTTACCGTTTATGTTGAAAAATACACTGTTGCGCGGTGGAACCAATCTTTCTAACTGAAAAAACGCGCCACAATCCACTGATAGCCGACGCCGCCCAAATACACCCCGACGATGCCCATCACACCGGATAAAACAGGCGGTGCGGGTATGGGGAGTTTTATCGCGCTAAACAGTACGCCAACCAAAAAACCAGCCACCAAGGCGAGAAGGACTTCCTGCATATCGTTACCTTTTTTGTTCGCTCGTATCTACCTCTGAGTATACACCCCTCAGCAAGGACGGGTGGTTGAAGCATACTCATAACGTAAGCCCAATAAAAAACGCCACACAGGCAGCCTGTGTGGCGTTTTGATTAACATGATGTGCTATCGCGATAAGACGATTAGCCCGCCAAGGTTAAGGTAACAAATAGACCCGCAATGGTCGCTGCCATCAAGTTAGACAAGGTACCGGCGATCACCGCTTTCACACCGAAGCGTGCAATTTCTGGACGACGGTTTGGCGCGAGACCACCCAAGCCACCTAGCAAGATAGCCACAGACGACAAGTTAGCGAAACCACACAGAGCAAAGGAGATAATCGCTTTGGTTTTCTCTGTCATTTCCATACCTGTTGCTGCAACAACTTGCGCACCTTCACCAAGGTATTGCGTGAAGTTCAGGTAAGCCACGAATTCGTTAACCACGATCTTCTGACCGATGAAAGAGCCTGCGACCACCGCTTCTTCCCATGGCACACCGATAAGGAATGCAAACGGGGCGAACAGGTAACCCAAGATCAGCTCCAGCGTGATGTCTGGGTAACCGAACCAGCCACCGATACCGCCTAGCATGCCGTTAATCAGGGCAATCAAACCAATGAAGGCAAGTAGCATAGCACCAACGTTAAGCGCCAGTTGCATACCTGATGAAGCGCCGCCTGCGGCTGCATCAATCACGTTCGCTGGCTTCTCTGCGCCTTCAGCGGTCGCGTCAGCCATCTGCTCGACCGGCTCGTCGGTTTCAGGTTTGATGATTTTCGCAAACAGTAGACCACCAGGTGCGGCCATGAATGATGCCGCAATCAAGTACTCAAGCGGAACACCCATAGAGGCATAACCGGCCAGTACGCCACCAGCAACCGACGCCAGACCACCACACATGACCGCGAACAGCTCTGACTGTGTCATGCGAGGTACGAATGGACGGATCACCAATGGCGCTTCGGTTTGTCCGACAAAGATGTTAGCGGTTGCTGACATAGACTCGGCACGTGAGGTACCCAGTGCTTTTTGTAGACCACCACCGAGCACGTTGATCACAACCTGCATAATACCCAGGTAGTAAAGCACGCTGATCAGTGATGAGAAGAAGACAATAACTGGCAGAACTTTCAGTGCGAAGACGAAACCGCCACCGCCGAACAGTTCAAACATTTTGTCAGAAACCAGCCCACCAAAGATGAAGCTGATCCCTTCGTCACCGTATGCGATGACGTTAGCAACGTATTGTGATGCGCCGTACAGAATGTCGCGTCCGACATCGACATACAGTACGAAAGCACCGAAAAAGAGTTGGATAGCGAATGCGCCACCCACGGTACGGAGGTTAATGGCTTTGCGGTTATCGGAAAGAAGAACAGCTATCCCTAGCAGTACAACCATCCCGATCACGCTCATCAGCAGGCTCATAGTATTGGCATCCTCAAAGTAAAAAGTTGGCGTCTCGACAAAGTGGAATTTGGTTTCCGGGAGAGATTATACGCATCACAGTCACATTAAAGTAATATTCCAATCACAGTTCGCTGTAAAACTATTTTGTAATGCATCAATAAGTATGACTTTGATCTAGTTTTGTGAGCTTATGCAACCGCAAACGTTTGTCTTTTGCCCGTTCCCGCTCAATCAAAGCCAAACAATCTTTCAGCGTTGTCTGATGTTTCAGCCACCAGGTGATCTCTGTCACAGCTTTTTAACGCTGCCACCACATCAGCAACCCGTGATACCTGAGAGGGTGTGTTCGGTTTTCCTTGAAATCCTGCCAAAGGCATGTCGGGGGCATCGGTTTCAAGGACGAGGTGCTCTAAAGGTAGCTGTGCAATGGCGCGGCGAGTCTTTTGCGCGCGAGAATAGGTGACGGTGCCGCCAACCCCGAGCATCAAACCCGCATCAATAAACTGTTTACCCTGCTGTTCACTGCCACTGAACGCATGTAACACCCCGCGTACGCCTGGGTAGGCTTTAACGGTGCGTAATAATTGGTTATGCGCTTTGCGGCTATGCAGAATAATGGGGAGATCATAGTGGCGTGCGAGCCAAAGCTGCCCCTCCAATAGCGCTTGCTGGCGCTGCTGAGCGGCATCCTGGTTCGCGACAAAAAAGTCGAGCCCGGCTTCTCCGACAGCGACACAGCGCGCAGGACGCGCGGCCAGTGCCTGATCAAGTTTATCTAGGCTGGTGTCAGTGTGAACATCGAGAAAACATGGGTGCAGCCCTAGCCCCGCGTAAACGCCTTGTAAGCGTTCAGTCAACGACAGCACTGCTGACCAGTTACTCTCGCTAACACCGGGGACCACCATCCGCATCACACCGCTTTCGCGTGCCGCCTGCCAGTATCGCTCCGGGGCGTCTCGAAACGGAGAAAAGTCAAAATGGCAATGGGTATCAATCATGCTGAGACGTTTGTGTGGGGGGCGTATTTTCTGAACGCTTGATAGGCACACAGCTTCGGCGGTTATCCTCGCCCAGCCCCATTCGCTGACACCAGGCATCGTAACCTGCCACCCAACGTTTAATACGCGCAATCATCATTATTGGCATCCTTGCTTTGTAAACCTTTTGCCATTAAAAAGCCGTCTGGTCACAGACGGCAGTATAGCATGGGGGCGAACTTGGAGAGCGTTATCTTTCCCTTATGCGTGTTTTTCGCCACACGGGGGTGACTCAGTCTTCGCCCTTTACCGATTAGTGTTCGCGGGTCGCTCTGAGATCAATATCCGGGAAGCGCTCTTGCGTAAGGTTCAGGTTAACCATGGTCGGCGCAATGTACGTCAAGTTGTCGCCACCATCCAAAGCCAAGTTCGCTTGGTTTTTACGCTGAAATTCGTCCAGCTTCTTCTCATCCTTGCACTCCACCCAACGCGCGGTGGCCACATTAATCGGCTCATACAAGGCATCCACGTTGTATTCAGCTTTCAAGCGAGCTACCACCATATCGAACTGGAGGACACCAACCGCTCCGACAATTAAGTCGTTCGATTGCAACGGACGGAACACCTGTACCGCACCTTCCTCAGACAGCTGAATCAAACCTTTAAGCAGCTGCTTTTGACGCAATGGATCTTTGAGGCGGATCCGACGGAAAAGCTCTGGGGCAAAATTCGGGATCCCCGCAAATTTCAGATCTTCTCCTTGCGTAAAGGTATCACCAATTTGAATGGTGCCATGGTTGTGCAAGCCAATAATGTCGCCAGCAAACGCATCTTCAGCCCGTGACCGATCCCCTGCCATAAAGGTCACCGCATCGGAAATATTCACTTGCTTACCTAAACGTACATGGCGCAGTTTCATTCCTTGCTGATACTTGCCGGAAACAATGCGCATAAACGCGATCCGGTCACGGTGACGTGGGTCCATATTGGCTTGAATTTTAAACACAAATCCCGAGAACTTCTCCTCGTCAGCCTTGACCTCACGGTCATGGGTCGGGCGCGCCATGGGCTTGGGTGCCCACTCAGTCAAGCCATCCAGCATATGATCCACACCAAAGTTACCCAGTGCGGTACCGAAGAAAACAGGCGTGAGTTCACCGCTTAAAAACAGCTCATGGTCGAACGCATGAGACGCGCCCATCACTAGTTCCAGCTCGTCACGCAAATCTTGCGCAATGTCTGCACCGATCGCATCATCCAATTCAGGATTATCCAAGCCTTTGATGATACGTGCTTCCTGGATGGTATGGCCTTGACCAGACTGATATAGAATGCTTTCGTCACGATGAATGTGATACACACCTTGGAAACCTTTCCCGCAACCAATCGGCCAAGATACCGGCGCACACGCAATATTGAGCTCACTTTCTACTTCATCAAGCAGCTCCATTGGGTCGCGGATATCACGGTCAAGTTTGTTCATGAAGGTGATGATCGGTGTATCACGTAAACGGGTGACTTCCATCAGCTTACGGGTACGATCCTCGACACCTTTCGCCGCATCAATCACCATTAAACACGAATCGACAGCAGTCAG
This sequence comes from Salinivibrio sp. VGrn1, assembly GCF_009377995.1. Taxonomy (NCBI): domain Bacteria; kingdom Pseudomonadati; phylum Pseudomonadota; class Gammaproteobacteria; order Vibrionales; family Vibrionaceae; genus Salinivibrio; species Salinivibrio sp. VGrn1. The sequence goes on along the minus strand of NZ_SATA01000014.1, from coordinate 19,327 downwards.
TGTCCGGTACGTATCTTCCGAAAAGTCTTCGTGCCCTGGGGTATCAAGCAGGTTCACTAAGCAGTCGTTGTAAGGAAATTGCATCACCGAGGTGGTGACAGAGATACCACGCTCTTTTTCCATGTCCATCCAATCAGACTTCGCATGTTGGTTAGAGCCACGCCCTTTCACGGTGCCTGCCGTTTGAATGGCACGTCCGAATAACAGCACCTTCTCGGTGATGGTGGTTTTACCCGCATCTGGGTGCGAGATAATCGCAAACGTGCGGCGTTTATCAACTTCCTGTTGCAGCAGTGTATTTGACATAGCAGGTTATCTTCTTGTTGGCTTCAGGCGGCAATCAGGCGCCAGCTGAGGAGGTCATTCACAAAGGTGGCGTATTTTCGCTGATCTTGTAGTCAGCTTCAATTCACAAATCTGACTTCGCCGTGTTATCTGCATCCTTTAGGGTCAATATTGCTTGCCAAACACATCACAAATGTTGCCATTTGACCGCCTCGTGGTGTCGTTATCGGCCAAGCACGTGTATAATTAGCGCCACTTTCAGCTGTAACACAGTCAACAACGTCGACCATAAGGTCGCGACTATTGACAGCATACCGCCCACGAAGGCCAAACAGCCGCGCAGCGTGCTGTCATTAGTCGCGATGGTGAGCAGCTGAAAGCCAACACTTAGTGAGATAAACCAACGGGTTTATCCCTTAGCAACAAGGAAATAATCTGTGAATCCAATCGTAAAAACATTCCAATACGGCAATCATACAGTGACATTGGAAACAGGCGTGATGGCACGTCAGGCCAATGGTGCTGTCATGGTCAGCATGGACGATACCTCGGTATTCGTTTCTGTCGTCGGTAAAAAAGAAGCGGCTGAAGGCCAAAGCTTCTTCCCATTGACGGTCAACTACCAAGAGCGTACCTACGCCGCGGGTAAAATCCCAGGTGGTTTTTTCAAGCGCGAAGGCCGCCCTTCTGAGTCAGAAACACTGACCGCACGTCTGATTGACCGCCCTATCCGTCCGCTATTCCCGGACTCGTTCAAAAACGAAGTACAGGTCATCGCAACCGTCGTATCTGTTAACCCAGCGGTTAGCCCTGATATCGTTGCCATGCTAGGTACCTCGGCAGCACTGGCCATCTCAGGCATCCCATTCAACGGCCCTATCGGCTCTGCACGCGTCGGCTACATCAATGATGAACTCGTGCTTAACCCAAGCCCAGCAGAGCTAGACGAGAGTAAACTTGACCTCGTTGTGGCCGGGACTGAAGGTGCGGTGCTGATGGTAGAGTCTGAAGCTGACCGCCTAAGCGAAGAGCAAATGCTGCAAGCGGTGATGTTTGGTCATGAGCAACAGCAAACCGCGATCAACGCAATCAAAGAATTTGCCGCCGAAGTGGGAACGCCTACTTGGGATTGGCAAGCGCCGGAAGTTAACGCTGCGCTACAAACCCGTGTGGCTGAAATGGCACAAGGTCCACTGGCTCAAGCATACCAAATCACTGAAAAAATGGCCCGTTACGAGCAAATTGGTCAGGTGAAGCAGGAAGTGGTGGCTGCACTACTCGGCGAAGACGAGACCTTGGATGAGCGTGAAATCCTAGGCATGCTTGGCGACCTGGAAAAGAAAGTCGTGCGTAGCCGTATCATTGCGGGTGAACCCCGTATTGATGGCCGTGAAAAAGACATGGTTCGTGCCCTCGACGTGCGTACGGGCGTATTACCACGTACTCACGGCAGCGCCTTGTTTACCCGTGGTGAAACACAAGCATTGGTCACCGCCACACTCGGTACTCAGCGTGACGCGCAAACCATCGACTCGATCATGGGTGAACGCCAAGAAGGCTTCATGCTGCACTACAACTTCCCTCCTTACTGTGTCGGTGAAACCGGTTTTGTTGGCTCACCAAAGCGCCGCGAAATCGGCCATGGTCGCCTAGCGAAGCGCGGTATTGCAGCGGTTCTACCAAGCCAAGATGAATTCCCATACACACTGCGTGTGGTATCTGAGATCACAGAATCCAACGGCTCTTCCTCAATGGCTTCTGTCTGCGGCACCTCCTTGGCGCTGATGGATGCCGGTGTACCGGTGAAAAAATCAGTGGCCGGTATCGCCATGGGTCTGGTGAAAGAAGACAACGATTTCGTTGTGCTTTCTGACATCTTGGGTGATGAAGATCACTTAGGTGACATGGACTTTAAAGTGGCTGGGACGGATGACGGTGTCACTGCGTTGCAGATGGACATCAAAATCGAAGGGATCACTAAAGAGATCATGCAAATCGCATTGAACCAAGCTAAAGGCGCACGTTTACACATCCTGGATGTGATGGACCAAGCCATCGGCTCGGCACGCGACGATATCTCTGAGTTCGCGCCTCGTATCCACACCATGAGCATCAACCCAGATAAGATCCGCGATGTCATTGGTAAAGGTGGCGCCGTGATCCGTCAGCTTACCGAAGAAACTGGCACCACCATTGAAATCGACGACAACGGCACAGTGAAAATTGCGGCCACCGACGGTGAAGCCGCCAAAGATGCCATTTCACGCATCGAAGCACTCACTGCAGAAGTCGAAGTGGGCCGTATCTATACCGGTAAGGTTCAGCGTATCGTTGACTTCGGTGCCTTCGTCTCAGTGATTGGCGGCAAAGATGGTCTGGTTCACATTTCTCAAATCGCTGATCAACGCGTTGAGAAGGTGTCTGATTATCTCGAAATCGGCCAAGAAGTGGACGTGAAAGTGCTGGAAGTTGACCGTCAAGGTCGTATCCGCTTGAGCATGAAAGAAGCGGCGGCAGAAAAAGCCCCCGCTGCTGATGCTGCGCCAGCAGAAGAAGCACCAAGCACTGACGCTTAGAGTCATATCGTCATTCATGGTATAAAGGGGGCTGAGGCCCCCTTTTTTTTACACGGAGATGCGCCTTCATGACCTTTTTTATTCAGCCACGGGCGGTGTTTTACAAGCCTCTGGCGATACTGGCGCTGTTACTATTAACAGGCTGCACCAGCCAGTGGACATTTCCTCCTATGGCCGTCCCTTTACAGCCTACCCTGCAGCAGGAAGTGCACCTAGCACGGATTGATCAGCTGCTTGCGCGCAATGATTTGAGTGACGACGCACGCGCCCAATTGCATTATGAGCGTGGACTGATGCACGACAGCTTGGGGATGCGCGATTTGGCACGATTGGACTTTAACCAGTCTCTCTCACTAAAGCCGGATCAACCTGATGTGTTCAATATTCTTGGGGTCTATTTTACTCAAAACGGCCACTATGATGCTGCCTACGAGGCCTTTGACTCAACGTTAGAGCTGGATAATAGCCACAGCTATGCCGCGCGTAATCGTGGGATCGCCTTGTACTACGGCGGTCGCTATCGCCTGGCCCATCAAGACTTACTCCATCACTACCAAGAAGATCGCGACGATCCTTATCGCCTCATTTGGCTTTATTTGGTGGAACGCGATTGGAAGGGGGAAACCAAGGCACAACAAGCGCTGGCAACGCGAAAAGCGAATGCAGAAGCTTCGGGTTGGGGCTGGCAGCTTGTCGATATGTACCTCGGTAAGCTCAGTGAACGTGAGCTGCTGGAGCAACTTGCCTCGCAAGGTGAAGACAATGAACTGCTAGCAGAACGTTTATGTGAAGCTTACTTTTACCTTGCTAAACGCTATCAATTCCAGGGCGACAACGATCGCGCCGTGGCATTGTATAAGCTTGCCATGTCGGGCAACGTGTATGAGTTTGTCGAACACCGCTATGCGTTACTTGAGCTCAACCGACTCGCCTACCGTCGACCATAGCGCCTCACTCGATAGCGCCTCAAGCATAAAAATAGAGCAGGCTCACTGCTCTATTTTTATGCTTGAGTAATACCAACAGGTATCCGGTTAGCTTGTCTGCGCACTGGGCGCCAAGGCCTGTGGCGGTTGCTTGTTCGGCTTACTTTTCAGCAATAGCTTTTCAAACTCATGCTTAGGCATGGGCGAGTGAAAATAATACCCTTGAATCGTGTCACAGTGCAGGTTAGTGAGCACTGACGCCTGCTGGCGGGTTTCGACCCCCTCTGCCACCACGGTCATTTCCATGGCTCGGCCGAGATGAATAATGCTTTCCACCAGCGTCACCTGTTTACTCAAAGCATCCATATCGTGAATAAACGCGCGGTCAATTTTAAGCTCATCAAGCGGAAAACGGGCAAGGTAAGACAAGGATGAGTAGCCGGTGCCAAAGTCGTCAATCGAGAGGGCAAAGCCCAGTGATTTTATCGCATTGAGCATATTAAGCGCATGCTCATCGTTTTTCATCACCGCGCTTTCCGTTAACTCAAAAGTAATATTCTCTGGTTTCGCCCCCGTGGCTTTAATCAGCTTTTCCATGTGCTCAGTTAGCTTGGGGCTGCTAAATTGCTCTGGCGATAAGTTAATCGCTACCCGTCCCGGCAATATGCCTTGTTGACGCCAGCGACGCACGTTTTGGAAGACCTCGCGCATCACATGACGGCCGAGCGCTTCAATCAGTCCGCAGCGCTCTGCGACCGGAATAAAACGCCCAGGACTGATATAGCCCTCAACGGGGTGTTTCCAACGCACTAAGGCTTCAGCACCGTTGATACGATAATCACTGGCACTGACCTTAGGTTGATACCACACTTCCAGGCCGTTATTTTGTAAGGCCTTTTGTAGCTCGATTTCCAACCACAGCCGCATCCGTGCCTCTTTACTCATGCTGTCATGATAGGCGACCACACGGTTTCGACCTTGCTCTTTGGCCTCATACATCGCGGTATCCGCATTTTGCAGCAGCTGGCGGGCGTCTTTACCATCGTCGGGATAACGCACCATCCCCACTGAACACGCCAAGTACTTACTAAAATAATGCAATTCAAAAGGCTGACTAATGGCCCCGACCACTTTGTCAGCCAACTGATCAGGTGCATCTTTCGTTGCAGGCTTAGGAAGCAACACCGCAAACTCGTCACCGCCTAAGTGGCCAATGATAGTATCTGCCGAGAGCAAGGCGCGTAAGCGCTGAGCAATATCCTGAAGCACACGATCGCCGACATGGTGTCCGAGAGAATCATTGATATTTTTAAAATTATCGACATCAAGGTACAACATGGCCAATGGCGTTTGTGCCTTGATCAGCCTATCCAGCTCTCGACTGAACCCGTAGCGGTTATAAAGACCTGTTAATGCATCCGTATAAGCGGATTGTTGCTCACCGACTTTGCTGACATCCTCTTTTTCGGTGGGCTTTAAGCGCTTAACCGACGAGTCAGTGATTGTCGGCTGTAGGCGCAGCATATGCGCTTTTTTGCCCAAAAGATGGATCGGTGATTGGCACACGGTCAGCGGCGCGCTGTTTTTTGCACTCACCACCGACACACCTTGCCCATGGGGCGCACGCAATAGGCTGTCAATAGTGGTGGTCGTTGCCTCTGCCACCACAAGATAGTCTGATAAAGGTTCACCCATCAGCGCGTCGATACTACCGACGCCCAGTAGCCCAGCCGCCGCAGGGTTCGCTGATAAGATACAGCCATCTTCAACCACGCAGCAGCCGTCATCGATAAGTTGACTAAGATGGTGGTATTTTTCCTCCGCCTCTTCGAGCGCACTGGCTAATACTTGGCGTTCGGATGTATCTGCGGCATGAAAGATCACGCAGGGCTTACCACTTTCATCAGCGACATTTGGTAATGGTGCAACACTGAAGTGAAAGCTAGCACTATGGTAGTTGTCAGTAAGAAGCACCTCTCCCTCGGCGCATTCACCCCGTCTGGCTTTGTCATAATGCGGTTTGACCGACTGATAAAACGCCTCACCTAGGGTATCGATATCGGATAACCCTTTTAACGACGGCAAGGCCAGGCCAGACAGCTCGCTGTAGCGTTGGTTGGCGTAAAGATAGCAATCATTGCTGTCGAGAATGGCAAAAAGAAACGGACTGTTATCGGTTAAGCAGTAGAACCAATCATTTAACGACGATATTGGCATGAAAAGCTCACATCTGGGAATCACTCTCGACCATCTCATTGTCGAGACAAGCGTCTCATATATTAGACACTTTTAACTTTGTTGTCAGTAGCACTTTATGAGGCACGCGTCATGGGTTCAAGCTTTTCTCACTATATACCGCATATTTTACTGTAAAAATAGATAAAGGACTCAAAATCAGCAAACAGGGGAGACTGTGTCGCCATATTGCACAATTTGCTGACTATTTATGCATTTAGCTGCGTAAGCATCAAACACAAACGACAGTCTCCTCTTGCACGGGATCGGGAATCCGTTATTCTGGCTACACCATTTAATAACCACTACCTCTGTGATGATGATACGTACAGAAGCGCCCGCCGACCTGGTTCGACTAGACGGTTGGTGGCGAGAGACGCTAATGCGCCCCATGCAAGCCGATCAGCTCCAACAGCTGCGCGAAACGGGGCAGATCTCGCTTTCTCTCCTTGCAACTGATGATATGGGAGAGATATTAGGGCACATTGCCATCACCGACGCTCAAACCGCCAATAACACCCAAGAAATTACGTTATGGCATAGCCCAGATGCAAACTTGGTGATGCCACTGTTAGACGAGGCTGAGTCTACTTTGTTTGAACTGGGCTATAGCCTGTTAAAAATTGCGCCCAGTGACGTTGCCGAAAAGGCAGAATTTGCCCCCTTAAACCCGGATGATACTTGGTGGTATAAACAACTCGCCGCCGCGACTTCAACGTAAGAGTCACCAAACCATGTTAACGGATATCCAACGTTTACAAGCCATGGATCTCGATGTGTGGCAATTGCGACACCCAGAAATCTACGGCCGAGAGCAAGAGGTGACTCAATTGCCTGACCACTGCCAATTATTGTTGGTCTGCGATCACGTACTCACTGATCAAGACGCATGGCTATTTGGCAATATTCTCAAAAGTATCAAACTAAGCGCTGATCAAGCTCGTCAACTCCCCCATGCCGCCTTGGCTGCGTTGGGTGATCATCATCTTAGCTGGTGTTGGTATATTGACTCGCCCGAGATCATTGTCGATGGCGTCAAGAGCTTGTATTCACTTCCTTTAGCGCAGATGCACGATAACCCGATGGCTAAGCGCGATCTTTGGCGTCAGATTTGTCAGTATGAGTGATTACCAGATTACCCCACTCGATCATGACGATATTGAGAGGATCAGCGCTATCGAGCAGCGCGCCCACCTCTTTCCATGGTCTGCGTCACAATTGGCGGTTTCGCCTCGCCAGTTTGACTATCACTACGTGCTGCGCTTGGCCACTACGCCCTCAACCATCATCGGTTATTTTTATGCACGTTGTATCGCGGGTGAGGGAGAGCTGTTGAATATCGCCATCGATCCTGATTATCAGGGGCAAGGATGGGGATGGGTACTTTTAAACGGGATGATAACGACACTACGTCATGTTGGGGCGGACAGTATTTGGCTAGAAGTACGAGAGAGTAACATACCTGCCAAAGCACTTTATCAAAAGCATGGTTTCCAAGTAGTTCACCGCCGGCAACAATATTACCGCTGTGCCGACGGTCACCGTGAAGATGCTTGGATAATGGAAAAGCGACTGACTTAGTCGCGACACTCGTGCTCATTATCAAGGCGAAGGGGGGGAAGAATATATCCCTGGTACCCTTGGCAGCCCAACTGATGAAAATACTGATGCTGCTCTGACTGCTCGATTCCCGTGGCAATCACCTTTATTTCCCGAGACGCGGCAATATTCACCAACATACGAATAAACACATCGTCAACATCACTCGACGGCTGGCCAAAACCAATATCGAGCTTCACGTAGTCAGGCTCAACATTTTTTATGTATTCGACGTTATCCATATCGCGCCCAAAGTGGTCCACGCCGACCTCAAAGCCTTGATCACGAATGAGTTGAAACAACGCCTGGCAAGCTTCTAGGTCTTGATGCACTGTCCTTTCTGCCACCTCAAATGTCAATTTATTGGCCAAGTAGGTTTTCAACAAAAAGTTTTGCAGCCAATCATGGAAGGCTTGGCTTTTAACACTTTCTAACGTTAGGTTGACCGCTAACTTATCCGTAACAGGGTTGGCTTTTACGTATTCATCGACCCGAGCCAACACATGCTTATCAAACTCTTCACCCAGTGCGTACATCGAGATACGGTTCAACAATTGCCCCGCGGCCAGCCAACTCTCATCAACCCAAAGATGCGCATACACCTCTTGGTGCCAGTTATGTTGATTATCGCGATGGCGAACCGGCTGGGCATAAAGCGCGAGTGGATTTTTATTCAGCGCATCAAGTAATATCTGCCGCCATTGCTCTCGAGTACGACTGTCAGCTTGTTCGTCAGAGGGCCAGAAATAGACGTCACCTTGGCGCTTAGCTTGTTGTAAAGCATTATCCGCTTTGGCCATCAGGCTGGCCGTATCATCCGTACGGGTTTGCGCTAAACCAAGATGAAACCCTTGGTTAGCAGGCAAAGCAATATGCTCCAGCTCTTGGTTTATGGCGCGCAATAGTTGCCTCAAGTAGCGACGCACTATGCGCTCTTCATCAATCGTCAGCAGTATCGCGATCTCGTTATGACTTAGACGCGCCACTAATTGATGGCTTTGTGCCAGCTCCCCTTGTGTTAACGCTTCTCCCAGCAAGCGCCAACACTGATCACGATATTGGTAACCATAACGTGCGCGCAGTCGCGATAACCAAGAGACTTCGATGAGCACAAGCGTACAACCCACGCCGTCTTTTATGTAACTTTGTAACTGATGCTGGAAGTAGCCTCGGTTAGGTAATCTTGAGACAGGATCAACCATCAATTTATCGCGCAAGCGTGCCAATTCTTCTTGCTGCGATTGCTGAAGTTTGACAACTTGCTGACCGGCAAGGTTAAACGCACTTTGTAAGGCCACCAAATCATTGACACGCGTCCTAGCCCGCGCGGGATGAAAATCACCATGACCTAATGCTTTCAACCGTTTTCGTAGCTCACCCAGCGGTGCAGTCACGCTAAGGAACATGACCGACGCCCCTAAGCTTATCAGTACACTCACTGCCATTAACCCTAGGACCAGCTGTAAAAGCCGACTCCACAGGGTCTCAATGTTTCGCTGTGGCCCTATCGCTATGGTCAATTGCGCTAACTGAGTCCAACCATTAGTCACTGAGACTGAGCGGGTACGGGTTGTGAGCCCCGTCAGTTGGGTAAACCATCCCGGTGCGTCCAGGCTCGGTGAGTCAGACTCCCACACTTGACGGTCTCCCGAGAGCATAGGTTTGACAATAATCTTCTCCACCTGAGGCATCGTGATAAAGTGAGAAACCAGTTTATTGAGCCTTTGCGTATCGCCCTGCTCTAGCACCACAGGTAACGCCTCTGCGAGTGACTGGCTTAATAAACCTGAGTGTTGTTGCTGCTCTCGCTCTATCTGTTCGACACCAAAATGAAAGACCACTGCCGTGGTCACCAAAAGGATGACCACGGCAGTGGTGATGACAAACGAGAGCACACGTTGATGGAGCGTCATTCCACGCCTCTTTTCATGTTTAGGTTATCTCGCTGAACTATTGCTCTTCTGACGAATATATAGTCCATCGTTTCTCTGTTACCCCATGTTCGCCTGACACAGACGCTATCACACGGCGATTTTGTTCATTCGCTCGGTCACTCTCGTCATCAATCAGCGGTTGCGTTTCCCCAAATCCCTGCGCATCTACGCGGTTTTTATCAATATAGAACTGTGTCACTAACACATTGGCAATGGCTTCCGCTCGGCGTTGAGACAGCTGCATATTGTAAGACGCATTGCCCACCTTGCTCGCATGACCCTCTATCGTCACGGTTGCTTGGGGATAGCGACGCATAAAGTCAGCAAGACGGCGAATATCTGCATACTGATCTTCGCGAACTTGAGCAGACGCAGTCGCAAACTGAACGTTGAGTTCAAACGACTCTTGCTCGATTCGCTGACTTGGGCAACCCTCATTGTTCACCTTGGCTTGTTCAACACTGTCACCACATTGATCGCGAGCGGCAATCACGCCGTCTTTATCGCTATCCGTTAGATCACGAGTTTGCGTCACAGTGTCTTCCATAGGTTCAACAGTTTGCGGGGCACAGCCACCAAGCAATAGTCCAGTGATTAAAACGATGCTTAGCTGTTTCATTGTTCACGCTCCTGGCCCGTCAAAGACTCTGTATCCCAACTTGCAGGCACATCGACCCGTAAGGAGGCTAAAAGCTGTCCTGTTGCGTTCAAAATACGATACTGCGCATAACGTTCGTCCGCTTCTTTGCTCAGATACTCTCGGCGTGTTTCAAACAGCTCATTTTGCGAATCCAGCACATCCAACAAAGTACGGGCGTTCAAGCGAAATTCTTCGCGATAGGCATCACGCGTATCGGTCGCCGCCTCGACATGTTGACGCATAAAATCGCGTTGCTGTTCAAGATAGGTACGAGCATTCCAAGCCAACTTTGCGCCCTCAATAACATCACGATGCGCCATTTCATTGATTTCACGCGCCTCAATGGTTTGATAGGCCGTTTGTCGTTCACGCGCTCGGTCAGCGCCACCGTTGAACAAGTTGTAACGCATACGCACCATTGCCTGGATATTGTTATTCTCTCCGCCAACATCTGGCGGGCCGGCACCGTCTTCTCCCCCCACATTATCGTTCCAGTTAGCGTCTACTTCTAAATTGAACTCAGGCAAGTAAGCCGCACGCGAGCCGTCACGAGCCGCATTCGCCGCCGCAATATCCGCTTGTGCCGAGCGTAGCCTTGGATGTGTCTCGAGTGCGCGCGCCAGCAACGCATCTAATGACGAAGGCAACATGGATTCATCAGGCCTCGGCAGGTGAAGATCTTCAGGGGCTACACCCACCATTTTAGTGAACGCACTGCGCGCGTCCGCTAAATTATTACGTGCAGACATTAAATTAGCGTTAGCTCGCGCTAAACGCCCTGTTACCTGCGATAAATCACTGGCTTTAGCAAATCCACCTTCGTTGCTCTCTTTAATGGCATCGTAAATCTCTTGGTGATTCTCCAAGTTTTTCTCCGCCAACGTCACCACTTCATCAGCCACAAGTACATCTAAATACACTCGTGCCACTTCCAACGCCTTGTCTTCAGCAGTCGCTATCAGTGCCCACTGTTCAGCAGTAGCTTCATTCTCGGTGCGAGAGACCTCGTTTTGTGTGCGAAAGCCATCAAAAAGTACCTGACGCAACGACACGCCCAGCTCACGGCGCGTCAAATCAACCTCATCGTCGGTGGTCGTGTCACGACGTGTCGCGGGGGTATCGGTGCGCTCCCAGCCCACGCCTGCCGTTGCATCCAGTGTGGGATAATAGCCGGCTTCGGCTTGCTCGATAGCCTGTTCTCTGGCTTTATACCTTGCAAACGCTTGACGGATCTGCGGATGAGATTCCAAAGAGCGCGCTACCGCTTGCTCTAAGGTTTGCGACATGGCTGCCGGCGAGCTTAAGCTCATTGCCAGGATAAGCGTCGCAACACGCTTTTTTTTGACCACATGCGAGAAATTCAGCACGTTATTGCTCCTATTAGTCTATTTCTCAGCGCTCACGCAATGCGTTTTCTTTTGCCCGTAAGATAGGATTAAGTAAGTATTCCAGCACAGTCCGCTTGCCGGTAATGATATCCACCGACGTCAGCATGCCGGGTATAATCGGCATAGGCGTGCCATCTTCCCTGGTTAAGTGTGATGATTCCGTTCTAATCCGTACTAAATAAAAGCTATTGCCTTCTTCATCCTGCGTCGTATCCGCACTGATGTGCTCGACGGTACCGTCCAGGCCGCCGTAACGAGTAAAGTCATAGGCGGTTACTTTCACCACCGCTGGTAAGCCAGGATGAAGAAAGGCGATATCTTTTGGCAAAATTTTCACTTCGACGAGCAGCTGATCTTCTGTTGGCACAATTTCAATCACATCTTCGCCCGGCTCAACGACCCCACCGAGGGTATTGATATGTATTGTTTTCACCGTACCATCAACCGGAGAGGTGATAACCGCTTTATTCACCTTGTCTTGAGCACCCACTTTCGCTTCTGTTAATCGTGATAAACGTGCCTCTGTTTCACTCAGTTTAGCCCGTGTTTCACTGATAAATTGCAAAGCCGCTTCTCGGCGTTTTAATATCGCTTCATCCAATGAGGCTTTTATCTTTGGCCGCGAAAGCTTTAAGTTGGTTAGCTCACCGTCCATATCATTGATCTGTCTTTCTAGTTTGAGAAGTTCCACTTCTGAGACAATCTTCTTTTCCACTAAAGGACGTGTGATATTGATCTCACGCTGCATAATTGACATCGAGTTGGTCAAGGTCTTTATTTTAGAGGCGACCTCTTCCAGCTCTTGTTTTTTTTGTACAATTTGACGAGCTTGGATTTCTAATTGGTTACTAAGACTCTCAAGCCGGCTACGGTATTCCGATTTTTGCCGTGCAACCAAATTGGGCTTTCTGCTTGTCAATGTGTCCGGAAACGTCATCGGACGAATGCTAATATCGATTTGCTGTTGCCAAGGTTTGCTCGCAGGTTGCAGTGTGACACTCTCAAGCTCATGATACATGCGGGTGACTGACGCGCGTAGGCTATCCACCTCTTGCTCTTGCTGGGCAAGATCAGAGCGAAAGCGCGTATCATCAATACGCGCCAAGGGCATCCCTTTTTCAACCAGTTGACCTTCATCCACATACATGGCTTGTAAGATGCCACCATCTAAGCTCTGAATAAGCTGAACATGAGACGGCGGAATCACCTTGCCATTGCCGCGCGTCACACGATCAAGCTCAGCAAAAGCGGCCCAAACAATAAAACTGACGATAAGGAGCAAAGCCACCCAAACGACGGCTCTGTACTTGAGCGGCGTGTCTGTCATCATGGCGCCATAAACGTCATCAACCATGTCGAGATCTGTGGGTTGACTCGTTTTTTTAACCATTTTGCCCATTACACACTTCCTTTATTGAGCTTGCTCAATACCTTATCGCGCGGGCCATCCATTACAATTCGACCTTTATCCATCACAATCACACGCTGCGCCATGTTAAGGAGGGCCATATTGTGTGTCACCATGACCAAGGTGCGCGACTTCGCCGCGACTTCCATCGCTTTAATAAACTGGTTTTCGGCATGTGCATCTAGGCTGGCCGTCGGCTCATCCATGACGAGCATGGGGGGCTCGTTAAGTAATGCTCGCGCCAAGGAAACCGCTTGCCGTTGGCCGCGAGACAGTCTTTCACCGCGCTCCCCAACTTGTTTGTCTAAACCTTCATGATCTTGCGCAGTAAACAAACTCACGCCTGACAGCTGAACCGCACGCATCAGTTGGTGTTCGGTCACTTGGCGTGTTCCAAACATGATGTTTTCGCGAATAGTGCCGTGGAACAGCGTCACATCTTGGGCCAAATAGCCCACGTTGCGACGCAGGTCTGATGGATGTATCTGGCGACTATCCACACCATCAAACCGTAAGCTACCTTGGTTAGGTTGAAAAAGCCCCGCTAACAGCTTCAGTAAGGTCGTTTTTCCTGAGCCATTCTTCCCCAAGATGGCAATCACCTCTCCCGGTTGAATCCGAAAGTTAAGCGGATATAGGGCAGGCTTTTCTGTCTCTGGATAGTTAAAAGCCAGATTATCCGCACTGAGCTCGCCTTTTAAGCGCTTGCGACTGACCAAGTGTCCTTTGTCAGCAAATTCGTCCTCTTGCTCCATCATCGCATTTAGCTGCCGCAGTGACGTACTGGTTTGATTCCAACGATTGAGCAAGCTGGCCATTTGCGCCATCGGTGACACCGCCCGGCTGGAAAGCATCACTGCAGCGATGATCCCGCCCATGGAGATATCCCCGTCCGCCACCCGGTATACCCCCAGGATCACCACAGCGATTGCCATCATTTGGGTGATAAAGGTAGCAATGTAAGAGACATTATTGGTGATTTGTTTAACTTTAAAGTTCCAATTAGCTGTATGCGCGGTCATTTGTTGCCAACTACGCTGCACAATCCCTTCCGCACCACTGGCTTTAACGCCCTCTAGTGCCGAGAGGCTTTCGATCAAATGGCCATGGCGTTCGGACGCGTACTTGTTACTCTCTTCAATGGCCGCACGTAGTTTAGGCTGCACCGAGACGGTATACCCTAAGATCAATAGACCCGCCACGACAGGGACGATCGCAAGATCCCCGGCCACCAAATAGATAATGGCAACAAAAAAGACGGCAAACGGGAGGTCCACCAAGGTCGTGATGGTCGCTGACGTCAGCATATCGCGCACTGAGTCGAATTCACCCAATTGCTTTGCGGTTGCACCGACACTGCTTCCTCGATTGACAAGCGGTGTGCCCATCAGCCGCGCGAACAGGCGAGAGGAGACGATAATATCGACTTTCTTACCCGCCATATCAATCATATACGAACGAAGCTTGCGCATTAAAAAGTCAAAACAATATGCAAGCGTCGCGCCACTGGCTAACACCCACAAGGACTCAAACGCCAAATTGGGGACGATTTTGTCGTAGACGTTCATCACGAACAACGGCGAGACCAGCGCGAATAGGTTCACTAGCACAGAGGCTAATAACGCATCGCGATAGATAGGTGCTGCGTCTTTGACCGTTTGCCAAAACCAGTGGATTTTATTGTCATGAAGGTGCAAGTCGACCGATTGATCGCCGCGATATTGCCGCTTAATCAAAAAGCAGTAACCCACATACATCGACTCGAGCGCCTCGAGCCGCATGGTTTGTTCGCCACCATTTTCTGGTAACTGAATCAACGCGGTACCCGCTTCATTATCGATCTCTCGTAATACACAAGCTTTTTGATCGGCGAGCAAGAGCACACAGGGTAAGAGCAGTGGCCCTAAATTATCCAAATTACGGCGTGACAAACGCGCAGCAAGGCCCGCACGACCCGCCGCTTGCGGAAACATATCCGGAGTGAGTAACGCATTGGTCATCGGCAAGCCCGCGACTAACGCATCGCCCGAGCAGGGTGTGCCATAGTGTTCGGTAAGCAATACCAAGCAATCCAGCAAGGGATCGTCGGTAGGCTGCTCACCCGCGGCTATCTTCCATTGCACGGATTGATTATTACTTGATTGGTCAGTCACTTACGTCTCTCTTTTGACCGAAAAATAACAGGCAGCGACATGATAGCCGCTGCCTGATGGCAATTACCAGTCCGCCGTATCCACTTTGATTTCGAGGTCTTGGCTGTCTCCTACTGAAAGTTCAGCATGATCATCACCTTGCGTCAATCGTAGCTCTCCTTCTTGACCACCAATCAAGGTGTTGATCACGACTTCTTGTTGACCACCGTTGGTGACGACGCTCAGGCTTTCAATATCAATATGTTGATCCATTTGGCTATCGCCGTCGGCATCAATACCGATAGTTAACGTGCCCTCAGCCTCACCACTGTCTGTGGTTTGCCATGAAATAGATACCTGGCCATCTTTAATGAGCTGGGTTAAATCATCGACAAACGCGAGGGTATCTTGTGAATCACCTTGGTTGTCAAAATCAATGATCACATCGGTTTCTGACTCATCTCCGTCGGCAGAAGATGGCATATCCTCGAGAGACCACTGGAATTTATCGCTACCGGTACCACCGATTAATGTGTCTTCACCTCGCCCACCAATGAGGGTGTCATCACCGCCTTGGCCGTAGAGGATATCATTACCCTCTCCGCCTTCGAGAGTATCGTCGCCACCTCGGGTATCCCCATCGACATTAAATAACGCGTGGTTATCTTTAATGTACTGATACAGCTCGATGTCAGAAGGCTCATGCCCCTGCGACGCTTCAAGGAAGACTTTCAGCCCCTCAAGTCCCGCGCCATCGGGTAGGTCAGCAGGTCTTTCTGGATTTCCGTCAATCCCCCACGGTAAGTTGTCGGTATTCACCGAATCACCAAAGAGCACATCATCGCCTTCATTTCCAGTGACTTGGTCACTCCCCATACCGGCAATATGACGAATAGTTTCTCCGCCTTGCAACGCAATATCTAATTCGTCGCCAGAGTGGACGATATCAACGCCTGAGAATACAACATTGCTAATCGTCGCATGGGACTCGAACGGCCCATCTGCGTCGATATACTCAACCCGTAGTTTGTAGTCACCTGGCTCTACATCGATCCTAACCGTCTCTTGGGTGCTATCAACTACCCCAGACTGTTCCCATTCTCCTGTGTCACGATTGAGGATATGCCATCTGAGTGACCCTTTCGCTCCACCCAAAGGCCATTGTTCAATATCAACATCAAACGTAATCGTGCTGTTTTGCGTTGCCGAAAAGTCGTTGCTGTCCCAGTAAGGATTGCCTTTATCGCGCAAAGAATAATCATCATCGACCAGCTTTAAACGATCGCCCGATATTTTAACTTCGTCTCGGTTATCACCTGACCAGGTTCCATTTAAACCATCGCTAAAGTCAAATATCACTTTTTCCGGCTCAGCCAAGGTATTATCAAACTGCTCTAGAGTTGTCGCCGAAATCCCATCGCCAATACCTATGGCGTTCACACTAGCCAAGTTGGCGAGTGTCTTAAATGCCGCTGCGTTGTTTGACGGATCGCTATTGGGTTCACCATCAGTCAGGAAGAAGGCGAGGTTTTCAGTGTTAGCCTGGCTGACACTTTCAAACCATCCAGACGCTTCTTTAAAGCCCTCATCATAATGGGTGTTACCCTTTGCCCACATTTGCGCAATTTGCGCCTTTAATTCATCAACACTGTCGGATTCTAAATTAAAACTGTTACCCGTTGCCTCACCGTTAAACGCAACAAGGTTCACATTGACCGGGCCATCATGGTTCGCTAGTAAATCCACTAATTTCGTCAGTGACTCTTTTACTACATCGAGGCGGCTTGGATCGCTGTAACCATTACCGGTGATCGATTCATCCATACTCCCTGAGCGGTCGATAATCAAGGCAATGTTATAAGCTTGACCTGGCACCGTTTCAATGGTGAAGCCACCGGTATCTCCCATCACGACATCATCGCCAGAGCCACCACTCACTTGGTTATCAGCATTCGGAGAGGATGCCGGCAAGCTCGTCATACCCGGCTGGGTAGTGGCATACTCAGGCAAATCGACAGGATCGCCGTTTTCATCGACTTCTGTCGCACCAACAGTCACTGATAAATCAGGCGCACTTCCTTCAGGCAACTCAAGCGTGACAGAGAAACCAGCATCTGAGCCAGAATTTGGCTGCAGTGCATCAATCGGCACTTGCCAATCACCCGAATCAAGCTGCTCGCCACCTGGTACGCTCCCCCCTTCAGGGATGCCCGATATAACCACTGATGTAACTTGTTCAGAACCGTCGTTGTCGTTCAACGTCACATCAACATCCAGTTGGACAATATCTGCAACTTTGGTCAACTCGCCGTTATCTACTTGATATTTACCATCGGCAAAGTAGATGGTTTCCACGGAATAAAAGTTATGACTCGAGCCTAAATTATCCTGGTATTTCAAGCTCAAGACAGCATTATTTTGCGGCAGTAGCAGTTGATAATCGTCATATCTACCTTGTAGATAGGCGACATCATTTCCATCTCCACCATAATATGCTGTTGTCGCATTAGGGTTGCGCGACACAAAGACGTTATCACCGCTAGATGAAGGGATCCCTGCGTATCCATATAAGACATAAGCGCCATTTGCCGTTCCTGCGACAATCAGGTCGTTACCTTCGCCACCGGTAAGTGTTACAGAGCCACCTCCGATGCCAGTGTCAATAACGATTTGGGCGTATTTTTCAGATGCTCCACCGTCATGCTCCTTAGCATAATCAATTAATCCATCCGCTGGATGAGAACCGCCGGCAAATTCAGACAAGGAAGCAGACACCGACAAACCGTTCGAGATCGGCAGTACAGAAATTGGAATATCTTCCGTCACACTCGCCGTGTCACTATTTCCAGTCTCTGTGCTGGTTGCCGTGACTTTAAGGTTAACCTCGCCCTCAAATTGCTCAGGCACCGAAATAGAAAGGTTAGACAAGTCCCATCCCTCAAGAGAGATAGAGCCACTGTCGACAACCATCTCTTGATTGCCGTCGGACAATGTTGATCCCGCAGGAATACTATCTAACGTGAGAGTCAGCTCCTCAGAGCCATCTTGATCCACAAGGCTGGCACTGATGACAGGTAACTTAATAGGCTCACCCGCCTGCCCTTCTCCTGGAGCATTGAGGGTGTAATAACCCCCGTCTCCATCACCTTGATACCCCTTAACACCTAAGCCACCATCTTCCAACGCATCGGCATTTGGCGCGAGATTAAAGTTGCTCGCGTTTAGGTCAATAGCCGCGCCATTGCCTACGGCGACCTCAATGTCAAAGCCACCAGGGCCATTCTGGTTGTGGGTATAAACGTCTAACGAATAGTAGCCACTTTCTGATGGCGTAAATTCGCCGCTGAATTCCCCCCATCCTTTTGCACCACCTGGAGAGGTACCTTGACTACCCCAGCGACCCTCGGCAACCACTTCTCCACCAATGACGATGGCAGCACTATCATCCGCATAGCCGCCAAAGCTATAGCTTTTGCCTGCCTCTAGATAGATTAATCCTGAAGTCAGCATCGCCTCACCACCGCCTAAGCCAGATTCGGTATCAACGGCGACATCTTCGGTTGTCGATGTAGTGTCTGCTTCCCCAGCACTGTTCATCGCATTCAATAGCGTTTCAGCATCGACACCGTTCCCGTTCCCATTTGGCGTGCCAACGTCAACTGAATTCCAGGTTGAGACATTAAGATTCGTGGACACAAAGTCCAGCTCAAGTGTACTCAGTGAGAGCTCAGGGTCATCAGCCACCGGCGTCACACTGATATCGAGCGTTGCCTCCGTGGTATCGCCGTATTCATCTTGAACGACGTAGGTGATAGCCGGTACGTCACCACTCCAATGCTCTGCTGGTGTAAAGGTATAATCTCCATTCTCGCCAATGGTAATTTTACCGACATCAGCAATCGTGATGACTGGCTCACCAGCGGCGTGGGTTTCGCTTTGACCAGCAATGGTGAAGGAAGTGACGGTGAGCGAATCCCCATCGCTATCTGTTGCATTACCGTCGTTTAGCACATTACCCGTTAATTCGACATCTTCATCTGTCGACACAGGTATGTCGTCTGAATTAGGTGCTGAGTTAACCGTGTGCGTGGAGGTCGCGGTGCTGTCTACCGTATTGCCCGCGTCATCCGACGAGCTCACGACCACCTCGAACTCGGTGTCCGCCGCCAGGTCGCTGCCGGCCACGTCCACGCTCCACTCGCCG
>NZ_SATA01000013.1:0-73507 GCF_009377995.1 Salinivibrio sp. VGrn1 | reverse complement strand
GGGGTCTCCCCATGTGAGAGTAGGACATCGCCAGGCTTTGATTATAAATTGCGCCTATTGCTTGCGATTTTTGATAGCTGCGATGCTCATGTATTGGCATACACTGTGCGTCTCGCTTCAAAACTCACTGCGCATAGCTCGCAATTTAATCATCAAAGCAAATAGATGTAAGACTTTGATGAGAAAACACCAAGCCCTGACCTCACGGTCGGGGCTTTTTTGTATCTTGAGGGTGTATTAGCCCTGTGCGCTTTGCTTTAAACTGCCTGCCGAGTAGATGTCTTTTCATTTTCCATCTATCCAATATCCAATAAAAAGCCCCGTCTTGTCGACGGGGCTTTGTTTTTTCTAAGCTGTGTAATAGCTTGGTTATTGAATTTTACTGACTCGACTTACTCGATCACCTGAAATGGTACGCAGCTGCACTGGTGCAGTGACGTGAGGAGCGTTCGCCGCATCATAGGTCTGCCAGCTTGCACCATTATCGGTTGAGTACTCAATGGTGAGTCCAGGGAATGGCGAGTTCGCTTTCAATATACCACTTTCTATCACTCCACCCGGAACGGGTAAGCGGAAGCCCACACCCTGTTGCTCTAGTTGTGGGAACCAGTAGTTCGCTAACTGATTAGCAAAGAGGTTGTAATCAATGTTGCGCTTGGTTTGATTCGCCTCTTGTCCGGTTTGAGTGCTTGCTTCCCATTCGGCACGGTGCCAAGCTCGCTCAGCCATGGCGAAGAGGCGAGGGAAGGTCATGGATTCAAATTGGCCATCGGAGCGAATAGTTTCACTCCAAATAGATGCCTGTAAACCAAGCACATTGTCTGGACGCGTCAGTGTTTTCACGGTGGCAGCGTCTAGTACTTCCTGTTTGGTGATCGGTGCACCATTGCGCTTTGCATCTGCGTTAGCGTAGAGATCATCGGGCATAAAGCTAAACGTCTTACGGGTATCGGTAAAACGGGGTGCCCAGTAATAGCCACGCTCACTTGGGTCTGGTTCATAGGGGTGGTCAAAATAGAGATGTGTGGCTTGGTTATAGATAACGCCATAGCCATTGTTGGCGAGATTATAGGCGCGATCGGCAACGCCCCACTCCCAGATATTTTGCCACGCGTTGCCATAGACGTGCTCATTGGCAAGTTGTGCGCGTGGATAGACTTTATTGTTGTGCATGAGGCCATCTTCCCAACCACCGAGATCGAGCTGATGACGTTGGGTAATGTGCGAAATACGCTCAACAAAGTACTGACTCAGATCGTCAACACTGTTCACACCTGCATCGTTATCTGCAATAAAGGACTGACAGACGGGCGACTCTTTCCAGGCACCGGCAATTTCATCACCGCCAAAGTGAAATGTATCGAGCGGCTGTATGTCTCGATGCGCATCGACGAGCGCGGCAACCACTGTATCGACGAAGCGATAACTGGATTCCATACAGACATTTATCGCGTTGTCGGTAAACATCTGCACAGAGAGGTATTGTGTGTCGTCTTCAAAGTCCGTGAGCAAATATTCTTTCGCTTTGGCTTCATCACCTTGTGCCATGTACTTGTGGTAACGCGCTTCCATCGCTTTGATGGCCGAGTGCGCGTGACCTGGCATATCTACTTCTGGAATGACGGTGATATTGAGCGCCTCTGCTTTACGCAAGATCGCTTGATAATCTTCCGTGGTGTAATACCCATTGGATGCTTCTGTGCCGTCAGGCCCTGCACCTAAGAAGGGCAACACGCAGCGGGTTTCCGACAAATCATGACAGCGTTTGCTACCGACGTCCGCCAGTTCCGGGAGGGCTGGGATCTCAATACGCCATGCTTCATCATCACTGAGGCGTAGATGCAGTTTGTTGAGTTTCAAAGCGGCCATCTGATCGAGTAACTTAAAGATGGCTTCTTTGCTGCGGAAGTTTCGCGCCGCATCGACAGACAGGCCTCGGTAAGCAAAGCGTGGTGCGTCAGTTAGCGTCACCGCCTTGAGTGTGTCGCCGGTTTTGAGTTGCAGCAGGCTTTGCGCAGCATATAGGGCTCCCGCTTGATCAGGGGCATCGATGTCAATACGCTGCTGCTCAGGTTGTACATCTAAGCGATAAGCTTCATGCCACTGGTCGCTTCCATTCAGGCTGACTTTTCCCCAGCCCACATGAATAACTTTTTGGTTGGTAGGTGCCCAGTCGGTGGCTGAAATGCCAAGTTGATCGGCAAGCCATTGTGCTTGCGCTTGATAGCCATTGTCGTAGACCACGGTCCACTCGCTATCGAGGATGACATGGCCATTTTTCTCAATGCGACTGGCAGGGGTGGGTAGCACGTGCCCTTGGGTATTGACCAACGACAGATCAGCATTGCGCGCATAGCGCTGTTCGGCCGTGAACGGGTCATAATGGTCGGTGAGTGCACCGTCGTAGCGCTTCCACTGTGCGGGCGTGTCAAAGTCACCGACAAAGGCGAGCTCATCATCCGGCTTGGTGGGCACTTGGCCATTTTTGTGGTTACTGGTACTGGTAATCAATGCGGTATGCATGCCAGCTTCACCGTCGGACGCTAAATACCAGTTTGGCATGATATCGGATTTTGCGACTTGCCAGTCAGAGGCATTAAAGCCAACGACTAATTGATCACCGGGGGCGAGCGGAACAAAGCTGTCCGTGGGCTCGAGTTTGAAGAGATCCCCATTGACGTGTGAGACGTTAAGTTGATCGGTATCGATCGAATTGATCATGCGGATGTGACTGAAATAAATCGCCCAGCCTGTTTTAGGCAGTGTCTGAGTACTTTGGTTGGTAAAGGCGACGTTACCCGTAAATGAACGCCAGTCATCTTGGGTATTATCAATGACTTGGTATTGGACATCGAGGCCGTTTCCGAGTGCATCAAGCTGCGATGCAGGCATCGCCCAAGCGGTGCTACATAATGACGCGCCGATCAGGAGACCCAGTGCGGTAGGTTTGAGCATGCTATCCTCCAAACTTATTTTTTATTGTGAAAATAGTTAACAAGACAGTAGAGGATAGTGGTTAACAAGCCTAGTAATCTTGTTAGTCAAAATGCATTTATGTCTAAAGACTCAAACTTATTGATGTGTGCGGGCTATGATTTTCGTTAAAATAGCGAGGAAGATCGCAGCGGAAATTGATGATCCACTGCGATACAAATTAACGCGGAAGTAAGCAGCTTAACGCGATTTGACTATCCACGAGTCGAATACCGACGGCGACCATTTCGTCACAAGCCGACGATACCGTGTCGGGGTTAATACCACGACACGCGGCAAGGTTGACAATGACGTCAAAACGGCCGCGCTTTTTCAATTGGATAGCCGTGGTTTTGACGCAGTAATCGGTAGCTAAGCCACCGACAACCACGGTTTCTACTTCTTGGCTGTGTAGCCATTCAATCAAGCCCGTGCTGAGTTTTTCTTCAATATCATGAAAGCATGCACCGTAGGGGTGAAGATCAGGCTCAATACCTTTCCAAACCACATAGTCGTATTCGGTGACCGGGGGCAAGCCATCGATGGTTTCAAATCCTTTGGTGCCGGGCACAGCATGCTTGACCCAAGTTAGATCAGCATTCTTATGTGCTAAGGGCTGCAACATATCAGCAGGTTTATCAACCACCCAGACAGCATTGGTGGGGTGTGCATCTTTGGTGAGTACGCGTAGGTCAGCCAATGCCGCTTGCTGATTCAGAGCTGGCCCGATGGTGTCGCCCTCAGGCACAGGCAGCTCATCAGGACAAAGCGGTGTGAATGTGCATTGTGCATCAACGTCAATCGCGGCAATTTTGGCTTGTTTCATCGCATCATCACCTAGAGTATTTGATTAAGTAAATGATCGGCCTTAACCCGCTTAATCCGCTTGAGCAGACGTTTGACCGGGACGGGATAGTCCTCCATTTTTTCTATCTGTTTATAGCTGCCGACCAACTGAGTGTGTGCCAGTATCTTATCTACTTCTTGCTGTTTCTGCGCTTCGAGTTGCTGATGCTTATCATGGATCAAGATAGCGTTTTCTAAGTCTAGCTTCCATGCGCGTGGATTCAGGTTATTGCCCGTCAGCAACATGTATTGGCGATCGACCCAGATTCCTTTTAAGTGAAAACTGTTGTCATCATGCTTCCAAATATGGATGTTTAACTGGCGTTTGGCAATGGCTGCTTCGTTACGGCGCGCAAAGTTACGTAGGTTGACTTCATACAGGTAGGGGAGTGCCGAAATGGTCTTAAAGGGCGCTTCTGGCGGCGAGTAAAAGTCATTGGCGGTTTTATCGCCAACAATGATGCTCACTGTCACACCTCGGCGTAGTGCACGGCGGATTTCTCTGACCACACTGCGTGGCGGATTAAAGTAAGGGGTGCAAATCACCAACTCTTTTTGCGCGCTCGCAATTAGATGGCAGATATAGCGATTGAGCTTGTTCTTACGTTTACCCAATCCGACCATAGGAGTTAGCCCGACTTGGTCCTCACGGAGAGGCTCATTATCGTAGCGATAACTCGCACGCTGCAGCTGAGTTCGAAACTCACGAATGCTAGGCTTAAGTGCTTTGCTATTTGGCCGATCTGGCGAGGTGAGGCAATTGACCGCACTATCCGCCGTTAGGGTATTAACAATAAAGTCTGCCATGGTGTCGGCAAGCGCTTTATTGTCGAGCACATGATAGCGGTCGTATCGATATCTATTATGTTGCGCTAAATAAACATCGTTTAAGCTTGCACCGCTGTAGAGCACTGTGTCATCAAACACAAAGCCTTTTAGGTGCAGCACGCCAAACACTTCTCGGTTTCTGACTGGTACGCCGAGTACCTCTATTTTGTGCGGGTAACGCTCAGCATAGGCGCGATATAATCCCGCATTGCCGTCAGATTGCTCTGCCCCGATCAAGCCTCTTTGCGCGCGATGCCAATCGACTAATACCTTGATATCCAGATCAGGATTGGCCTGTTTCGCTTCATACAGTGCATCAAGCACGCTACGTCCAGCCTCATCATCCTGCAGATACAAGGCGACGAGGTAAATCCTGGATTTCGCCTTTTTTATTTCACTAAGCAAGCGCTCTCTAAACGAGACGGCATCTAATAAGGTTTCGAGATTTTCTGGCTGGTGCGCAATGGTGGGCAGACGGTCGATAAGCTGCCGGTTTGCGTTCGCTGAATCCATTGTTACCTCTTGTTGTTCGACGGCCAGAGTCGAGCGGTTTGATGCTAAACCCTGAATTATACCAGAAATTAGGTCAAGTCACGGATGACTGCGCGGTGGCTTTGTTGTAAATGTCACGCTTTAGGTGCGTATTGCATCGCGACTAAGTCTTTACCGCTATGACAGTAGCTTTGGTAGCGTGCCGCCAATTCCTCTGGCAGGGCTGGCGTGTCCACACTGCTGAAACCGTGTTGCACGTATAAAGCGGTCAATGGTCGAAATGCCAAGCAAAAGCTTGGACGTTGCGCCAATACGGGCTGGACGGCGTCGAGTAGTTGATGACTTAGCCCCGACCCGCGCAAGTGTGGGTGCAGCAACATGCCAGTGAGTAATTGGTAATTTTGACGTTGTTGAAAGCGGACCGCACCACATAAGCCGCTGGGTCCATCCACCACCCAGATATGTTCATCTTTTTTCGGTTTACCCGGTGGATAGTAGGTTTTATAGAATCGTGCCACGAGAGGAAACCGTAACGGCTCGAGTGGGTGAATGTGGTAATTATCCATAGCCTAATAGATGCGCAATACGAGCAGGACAGGTAGTATACCTATCCATGATTTTTTCTGACAGCGTAATGCATTGATGAAGTGGTTATCTGATGTGTCCTTGACACCCCATCACACCTTTGGTCTCCCCGCCCACGCTCATGCGATCGTGGAAGCGCACACCGTGGAGGATTTATATGCGATTTGGCAGCATGCTGACGATCTGACGCTTCCTAAGCTAGTGGTGGGAGAAGGCAGCAACCTGCTTTTTTGCCAAGACTTTCAGGGCGTGGTGGTGCTTAATCGCCTGACTGGTATATCAGTCGATGATGAGGGCGACCACTGGGTATTGCATGTAGGGGCTGGAGAATCCTGGCATAACTTAGTCGCTTGGAGCATTGATAATGGGTTCCCTGGGCTGGAAAACCTCGCGCTTATTCCTGGCTGTGTTGGTGCGGCGCCGATTCAAAACATTGGTGCTTACGGTGTCGAGTTTTGCGAGCGGTGCGCGTATGTGGATATCGTCAATCCATTGACTCAGCAAACACGTCGTTTGACCCGAGCAGCCTGCCAATTTGGCTATCGCGACTCGATATTTAAAACCGACGCGATGACAGGGTGGGTGATTACGCAAGTGGGGTTCCGATTAGCGAAGACGTGGCAGCCCGTGCTCAAATATGGTGCGCTGGCGGATCTCGATCCAGAGCGGGTATCAGCGCAAACCATTTTTGACGCGGTCTGTGCGATTCGCCAAGCCAAGCTCCCTGATCCCCGTGAGTGTGGCAATGCGGGAAGCTTTTTCAAAAACCCAGTGATTGATGCACACCAGGCGCAAACCTTGCAAACCTGTTATCCCGAGATACCCATGTACTTTGCCGGAGAGGGGAAAAAGAAGCTCGCCGCAGGCTGGCTGATTGACCAATGTGGTTTGAAAGGCAAGCAAGTGGGAGGCGCGCGTGTACATCCAAAACAAGCCTTAGTGCTGACCAACGCTAATCATGCAACCAGCCAAGACGTTATTCAGTTAGCAAAGCAGGTGGTCGACGAAGTCAAGGCGCGGTTTGGTGTGACCTTGCACCATGAGGTGCGCTTTATGGGTGCCAAGGGCGAAACCAGCTTGGAGGCACAATGAGCAGTGCACATACCGCAAGGCTTACCCTTATCGATCGTTTATCCGATGGTGAATTCCACTCTGGCGAAATGCTAGGCGATGCGCTAGGCATGAGCCGAGCGGCGGTCAGCAAACATATCAAAGTGTTGCAATCGTGGGGACTGGATATCTATCGGGTGCAGGGCAAAGGCTATTGCTTATCACAACCGATTGAGTTGCTCGATGACGTCTGGCTCAGTGAGCATACCGATGTGCCCGCTTTATCCGTGATCCCGGTCATTGATTCGACCAATCAGTACTTGATGGAACGTGTTGGACAACTTGCGTCAGGCAGTGTTTGCTTGGCTGAATATCAGCAGCAAGGACGGGGTCGCCGTGGTCGCGCGTGGCAGTCGCCTTTTGGCAGTAACTTGTATTTGTCGATGTATTGGCGTTTAGATGCCGGCCCTGCGGCGGCGATGGGACTGAGCCTAGTGGTTGGTGTGGCGATCACCAAAGCACTCCATGAACTAGGCGCGCCAGGTGTGAAGGTGAAATGGCCCAACGACCTGTATTTTCAGGATAAAAAGCTCGCTGGCATCTTAGTGGAAATGACGGGGCAAACGGGCGATGCGGCTCACCTTGTGATCGGCATGGGGTTGAATATTGGTATGGGGGCGCATTTGCGTGACAGCATCGATCAGCCTTGGGCTCGATTAGCGGACGCTTGCCATCCAATGCCATCGCGCAATACATTGGCGGCAACCTTGATTGAGCGTTTAAAAGAAGCACTGATTGACTATGAGCAACATGGGCTATCGAGCATCATGGCCGACTGGCCCAAGTTGGATAACTTTATTGATCGCCCCGTCAAACTACTCATGGGAGAGCGGGAAGTCCGTGGTATTGAGCGCGGTATCGACGAACACGGTGCCTTATTACTTGACGTTGAGGGTGACATCACGCCTTATTTAGGTGGAGAGATTTCTCTAAGACGCGATGACTAATCTCGGCGATTGTAAGGACTATTTGCGCACACGGATGCGTTGAACAGAGTGGTTGGCACCTTTTTCTAGGATTAAACTGGCGCGCTCACGGGTGGGTAAAATGTTTTCCGATAAGTTTTTCCCGTTAATGTCATCCCAGATGGTCGCCGCCTTTTGAGTGGCTTCGTCGACCGATAGCCGCGTGTAGTGATGAAAGTAAGCCTGTGGATCGAGAAAGGCACCTCGGCGGAACTTCATAAAGCGCTCAATATACCAATGCTTTAGTAACTCTGGTTCGGCGTCGACATAGATAGAAAAGTCGAGAAAGTCGGAAATAAACACATGATGTGGGTCATGCGGGTAATCCATGCCACTTTGCAGGACGTTGAGCCCTTCGAGGATCAATATGTCGGGTTTCTCCACTTTTTGCACGTCAGAAGTGATGTCGTACACCAAGTGAGAATAAATCGGCGCGGTGACGCAGTCTTTTCCTGATTTGACGTCGGCCACAAACTCAACCAGCTTGCGCATGTCATAAGATTGCGGAAACCCTTTTTTATGCATGATGCCACGCGACTCAAGCTCGGCGTTGGGGTATAAAAAGCCGTCAGTGGTCACGAGTGCAACTTTAGGATGATCTGGCCACCGTGTCAGCAGGGCTTTTAAAAGACGTGCGGTGGTACTTTTCCCCACGGCGACGCTGCCCGCGATGCCAATGACATAGGGCACATGATTTGAGACGGGCTGGGATAAAAACTCGTCTAGCACTTCCGTCCGGCTTTTGCGCGCTTTCACATAGAGATTAAGCAGCCGCGATAGAGGAAGATAAATATCGCGCACCTCATCCATCGACAAATGCTCGTTAAGGCCGCGCAAGCGGTCAATGTCATCTTCGGTGAGCGTCATGGGCACTGCATCCCTCAGTTCAGCCCATTGTTGACGCTCGAACGACAAATAAGGCGTTAGCGTTGCATTCATGATCCATGTGCCTTAAGCCAGTAAAGAGGGTGACGATACCGCAAACGAAAGGGAAGGAAAAGCGCCGACGATTGGCGTTGAGTGAGCGGGCTGGTTATTTTCGCAACAATCACGCGAAAAAATGCGCAAAAGACGAAAAAATCACCCATTTTTTTAAAATTCCCTATTGCACCCCTCAAATCCATGGCATAGAATGCGCAGCACTTGTCGCCGGCTTAGCTCAGTTGGTAGAGCAACTGACTTGTAATCAGTAGGTCGCCAGTTCGATTCCGGCAGCCGGCACCAAAATTTAGGTGGAATTCCCGAGCGGTCAAAGGGATCAGACTGTAAATCTGACGGCTCAGCCTTCGAAGGTTCGAATCCTTCTTCCACCACCATTTTCAAATTGTTTGAATAGCTCTACGAGTAACGATTGCGGGCATCGTATAATGGCTATTACCTCAGCCTTCCAAGCTGATGATGCGGGTTCGATTCCCGCTGCCCGCTCCACTCTTTTTAGAGTGCTGATATAGCTCAGTCGGTAGAGCGCACCCTTGGTAAGGGTGAGGTCGGCAGTTCAAATCTGCCTATCAGCACCATCCTCTCCAAGGTAACTTCAAGCCGTTTGATATATACTCAACAAACCTGATTGTTGGTTGTGTGGTCGTAATGCCACCGAAATACCGTGCTTAGAGGGACTGTCATGTCTAAAGAAAAATTTGAACGTACGAAAACGCACGTTAACGTTGGTACTATTGGCCACGTTGACCATGGTAAAACTACGCTGACCGCAGCTATCTGTACGGTACTTGCAAAAGTACACGGCGGTGCTGCTCGTGACTTCGCGTCAATCGATAACGCACCAGAAGAGCGTGATCGTGGTATCACCATCGCAACGTCTCACGTTGAGTACGATACGCCAAACCGTCACTACGCACACGTTGACTGCCCAGGACACGCTGACTATGTGAAAAACATGATCACCGGTGCGGCGCAGATGGACGGTGGTATCCTGGTTGTAGCAGCAACTGATGGCCCTATGCCACAGACGCGTGAGCACATCCTACTTGGCCGTCAGGTTGGTATTCCAAACATCATCGTGTTCATGAACAAATGTGACATGGTTGATGATGAAGAGCTGCTTGAGCTGGTTGAAATGGAAGTACGTGAACTACTTTCAGAGTACGACTTCCCAGGTGACGACTGCCCAGTAATCCAAGGTTCAGCGCTGGGTGCCCTGAACGGTGAAGAGCAGTGGGAGCAGAAGATCGTTGAGCTATCTGAAGCGCTGGATTCTTACATCCCAGAGCCAGAGCGTGCGATCGACAAGCCGTTCATCCTGCCAATCGAAGACGTATTCTCAATCCAAGGCCGTGGTACTGTAGTCACTGGTCGTGTTGAGCAAGGCATCATCACTGTGGGTGACGACGTTGAAATCGTGGGCATGAAAGACACCACCAAGACCACTTGTACGGGTGTTGAAATGTTCCGTAAGCTTCTAGACGAAGGCCGTGCGGGTGAGAACGTGGGTGTTCTTCTGCGTGGTACTAAGCGTGACGAAGTAGAGCGTGGTCAAGTACTGGCGAAGCCTGGTTCAATCACTCCGCACACCAAGTTCGAGTCAGAAGTATACGTACTGGGCAAAGACGAAGGTGGCCGTCATACGCCGTTCTTCAAAGGCTATCGTCCACAGTTCTACTTCCGTACGACTGACGTAACCGGTACTATCGAGCTGCCAGAAGGCGTTGAGATGGTAATGCCTGGTGACAACATCAAGATGGTTGTTACGCTCATCGCACCTATCGCGATGGACGAAGGCCTACGTTTCGCTATCCGTGAAGGTGGCCGTACTGTAGGCGCTGGTGTTGTTGCTAACATCATTGAATAATGATTTGACGAAACACTAGTAAAAAGGGCATCATTTGATGCCCTTTTTCTGCGTTTGACGCTCCTATTGGTGTGAATTTAGCCAGCAGTCGTTAGCAAGCGCAGAGTTTAGTGATCGTATCGTGCTTGATTGAGACGTTATGGTCACCATGTGCCTTTGCCAAACACTGATTGTGGATGGCTGAAAAGGCACTGCCGTCTATGTAGACTTGTTACAGGTAGAATGTATGAAAGCGAACGCTGAGACCCAATCCGGTTCGATGGACATCCTTAAATGGGGTGTTGTTTTTGTCCTATTGGCCGCAGCCGTGATAGGGAATAGCCTGTACAGTGACGTGTCTGTGGTAGTGCGAGCTGCTGCCGTGGTGGTATTGGTTGCCGCTGCCGGTGGTGTCGCTGCACTCACGATGAAAGGAAAAGCTGCGATCACGTTTGCACGCGAATCGCGTATGGAAGTGCGTAAAGTGATTTGGCCAACCCGCCAAGAGACTTTACAGACTTCTCTCATCGTTCTGGCTGTTACTGTTGTTATGGCGCTCATCTTGTGGGGCGTTGACGGAATCATGGTCCGTCTAGTCCGCCTAATCACTGGCGTGTGAGGTAAAAGTACATGAGCGAAGCTCCCAAAAAACGTTGGTATGTGGTCCAGGCTTTCTCTGGTTTTGAAAGCCGTGTTGCGCAGTCACTGCGCGAACATATCAAAATGCACGAAATGGAAGACTATTTCGGGGAAGTCTTGGTGCCAACCGAAGAAGTGGTTGAAATGCGCCAGGGACAACGTCGCAAGAGCGAGCGTAAATTCTTCCCAGGTTATGTGCTCGTCCAAATGGTGATGAACGATGAATCTTGGCACTTGGTACGTGGTGTGCCACGTGTGATGGGTTTCATTGGTGGCACCTCAGATCGCCCAGCACCTATTTCTGATAAAGAAGCGGACTCTATTCTCAATCGCTTAGAAAAAGCGAGCGAGTCTCCGGTTCATAAAACCGTGTTTGAAGCGGGCGAAGTGGTGCGTGTGACCGAAGGACCGTTTGCAGACTTTAATGGTGTCGTAGAGCAAGTTGACTACGATAAGAACCGCCTTAAAGTCTCGGTGTCTATATTCGGCCGCGCGACCCCTGTTGAGCTGGAATTCGGTCAGGTAGAAAAAACCTGATCAAAAAAGCACCGCTAATGGTTGGCAAGGGCGCGAAATTTGACTATAATTTCGCGCCCTTTTGTTAAACGGGGAGTTTATCGCAAGATAGACGTTAGTACCCAAAATAAGGTAATTGAATAATGGCAAAGAAAGTAGAAGCTTACATCAAGCTGCAAGTTGCAGCGGGTGCAGCTAACCCATCGCCACCGGTTGGTCCTGCTCTGGGTCAACACGGTGTGAACATCATGGAGTTCTGTAAAGCGTTTAACGCGAAGACCGAATCTATCGAGAAAGGTCTACCAACTCCAGTTGTTATCACTGTATACAGTGACCGTTCTTTCACCTTCGTAACCAAGACTCCGCCAGCCGCGATTCTTCTTAAGAAAGCAGCAGGCGTGAAATCTGGTTCAGGTCGTCCGAACACTGAAAAAGTGGGTACCGTGACTGACGCGCAGATCCAAGAGATCGCAGAAACCAAAGCGGCAGACATGACCGGTGCGGACATCGAAGCGATGAAACGCTCCATTGCGGGTACTGCCCGTTCAATGGGCCTGAACGTAGAGGGTTAAGACAATGGCTAAAATGACTAAGCGCATGCGCGTAATCCGCGAAAAAGTTGATGTGACCAAAGAGTACGACATCAACGAAGCCGTTGCTCTACTGAAGGAACTGGCGACTGCAAAATTCGTTGAAAGTGTTGATGTTTCTGTCAACCTTGGCATCGATGCTCGTAAATCAGACCAAAACGTTCGTGGCGCGACTGTACTGCCTAACGGTACAGGCCGTGACATCCGTGTTGCTGTGTTCACACAAGGTGCGAACGCTGACGCGGCGAAAGAAGCGGGTGCTGATATCGTAGGTATGGAAGATCTTGCTGAGCAAGTGAAGAAAGGCGAAATGAACTTTGACGTCGTCGTCGCTTCACCAGACGCAATGCGCGTTGTTGGCCAGCTAGGTACCATCCTAGGCCCACGTGGCCTGATGCCAAACCCGAAAGTGGGTACTGTCACGCCTAACGTTGCTGAAGCGGTTAAAAACGCGAAAGCAGGTCAGGTTCGTTACCGTAATGATAAGAACGGCATCGTTCATACCACCATCGGTAAAGTTGACTTTGACGCAGACAGCCTGAAAGAAAACCTGGAAGCGCTGTTGGTGGCACTGAAGAAGGCGAAGCCAACTTCAGCTAAAGGTACTTACATCAAGAAAGTTAGCCTTTCAACAACCATGGGTGCTGGTGTTTCTCTAGACCAGAACTCTTTGGAAGCAAGCGTTAACTAATTGCGACAAGCGAGTGAGTAGTTTATACTCTCTCGCTTGACAATTTTATGGCTGAGTTTGCCACGGCAAACTTCGTCCAAGACCGTAGGCGTTCATTACGAACTTAATATTTCCTACGTAGACGGTGCCAGAACATGATAGATTTCTCGTCTTTCTTGGATCTGCACCGTACAAGCTCTCTCTGCAAGGCTGTAGAGAGTGGTGTTAAACAATCCAGGAGCAAATCCAAATGGCTTTAAACCTTCAAGACAAAAAAGCAATTGTTGCTGAAGTCAACGAAGCTGCCAGTGGAGCCCTGTCTGCAGTAGTTGCTGATTCTCGCGGTGTTGCCGTTGACGCAATGACTTCTCTACGTAAACAAGCGCGTGAAGCGGGCGTTTACATGAAAGTTGTGCGTAACACACTGGCTCGCCGTGCAGTTGAAGGCACTGAGTATGAGTGTCTGCAAGACACTTTTGTTGGCCCAACTCTGATTGCGTTTTCTAACGAGCACCCAGGTGCCGCTGCGCGTCTTTTCAAAGACTTCGCAAAAGAAAACAAAGAGTTTGAGGTTAAATCTGCTGCATTCGAAGGCGCGATCACTGACCCAGAGGTACTGGCGACACTGCCAACGTACGACGAAGCAATTGCACGCCTAATGATGGGCTTGAAAGAAGCTTCTGCCGGCAAGCTGGTTCGTACTATCGCCGCTGTTCGCGATCAAAAAGACGCGGCCTAATCGCCCGTTTAATTTGGTTGCTTAATCCTTTTATTGTTGACTTTAAAGAGAATTGTTATGTCTATCACTAACGAGCAAATCCTAGACGCAATTGCAGACATGTCTGTAATGCAAGTTGTTGAGCTTATCGAAGCTATGGAAGAAAAATTCGGCGTATCAGCGGCAGCAGCCGTTGTTGCTGGCGGTGCTGCTGAAGGCGGCGCGGCTGAAGAGCAAACCGAATTTGACGTTATCCTAACTGAAGCGGGTGCGAACAAAGTAGCCGTTATCAAAGCGGTACGTGGCGCAACTGGTCTAGGCCTGAAAGAAGCGAAAGCGCTTGTTGACGGCGCGCCTGCACCTCTGAAAGAAGGTGTTGAGAAAGAAGAAGCTGACGCGCTTAAAGCTCAGCTAGAAGAAGCTGGTGCTTCTGTTGAAGTTAAGTAATTTATACTTAATTTCCTAGCCTGAAAAGGCATTGGCTGGTGGCTAAAAAGCCACCGGCCTTTTTGCGCTGTAGGGCAGTAGTGAAATTTTCACCCCGTTTTATCACTGCTGACCATGCAAAAAAAATCAAAGCAAGCGCTTTGATTTTCCTACACTAAACGGTGGTTGTTTAGTCACTGTCCCTTGTACTGGACAGTTTGGGTCACTTATCAGCGAGCTGAGGAACCCTATGGTTTACTCTTATACCGAGAAAAAGCGTATCCGTAAGGATTTTGGTAAGCGTCCGCAAGTTCTGGACGTGCCATACTTGCTGTCGATCCAGCTTGAATCTTTTAAGAACTTTATCGAGCAGGATCCAGAAGGGCAATACGGTCTTGAAGCTGCCTTTCGCTCTGTCTTTCCAATTCAGAGCTACAACGGCAATTCCGAGCTGCAATACGTTAGCTATCGTCTCGGTGAGCCAGTTTTCGATGTCAAAGAATGCCAAATTCGCGGCGTAACCTATTCGGCCCCACTACGCGTCAAACTGCGCTTGGTGATGTTTGATAAGGATGCCCCGGCTGGTACCGTTAAAGACATCAAAGAACAAGAAGTCTATATGGGCGAAATTCCGCTCATGACTGAAAATGGTACCTTTGTCATCAATGGTACTGAGAGGGTTATCGTATCCCAGCTGCACCGTAGTCCGGGCGTCTTTTTCGACAGCGATAAGGGTAAAACCCATTCCTCAGGAAAAGTGCTATATAACGCACGCGTGATCCCATACCGTGGTTCATGGTTGGATTTCGAATTCGATCCTAAGGATATCGTATACGTTCGTATCGATCGTCGTCGTAAGCTGCCAGCTTCGATTATTCTGCGTGCGCTGGAATACACCACTGAAGAGATCCTAGACCTGTTCTTCGAAAAAGTTGTTTTCGAAGTAAAAGGCAAGTCTCTGGTGATGGAACTGGTGCCTGAGCGTCTACGTGGCGAAACCGCCAGCTTTGATATCGAAGCGGACGGTAAAGTCTACGTGGAGCAGGGTCGTCGAATCACTGCGCGTCATATCCGTCAGTTGACGAAAGATAACGTTGATCACATCGAAGTGCCAGTTGAGTACATTGCGGGCAAGATTTCTGCACGTGAGTATGTCAATCAGGACACAGGTGAAGTGATTGTCTCGGCTAACCAAGAGGTCAGCCTGGAGACACTGGCGCAGTTGTCGCAAGCAGGTCACAAACGTATCGAAACCCTGTTTACCAATGACCTGGACCATGGCCCGTACATGTCCGATACCTTGCGTATCGACAACACCACGGATCGTCTCACGGCGCTAGTCGAAATCTATCGCATGATGCGTCCTGGCGAGCCGCCAACGCGTGAAGCAGCCGAGCAACTGTTTGAGAGCCTGTTCTTCTCAGATGACCGCTATGATTTATCATCTGTTGGTCGTATGAAGTTCAACAGCTCGTTGGGTCGTGACGACCTCACCGGGCCTGGCGTACTGAGCAAAGAAGACATCATCGAGGTGATGCGTAAACTTATCCATATCCGTAACGGTATTGGTGAAGTGGACGATATTGATCACCTGGGTAACCGCCGTATTCGCTCTGTGGGTGAAATGGCAGAAAACCAGTTCCGTGTTGGTTTGGTACGTGTAGAGCGTGCCGTTAAAGAGCGTTTGAGCTTGGGCGATCTCGATAACGTGATGCCACAAGACTTGATTAACGCCAAGCCTATCTCTGCGGCAGTGAAAGAGTTCTTTGGTTCTTCGCAGCTGTCCCAGTTTATGGACCAAAACAACCCATTGTCTGAGGTGACGCATAAGCGTCGTATCTCTGCCTTGGGTCCAGGTGGTCTGACGCGTGAGCGCGCCGGCTTTGAAGTGCGTGACGTTCATGCGACGCACTACGGTCGTCTTTGTCCGATCGAAACACCGGAAGGGCCGAACATCGGTCTGATTAACTCACTGTCTGCGTTTGCGCGTTGCAACGCTTATGGCTTCCTCGAAACACCTTACCGGAAAGTCGTTGACGGTAAAGTGACGGATCAAATCGATTACTTGTCAGCAATTGAAGAAGGTCACTACGTCATTGCGCAGGCAAACGCCGCGTTAAATGAAGATGGCTCATTCACTGACGAACTGATCACGGCGCGTAAGACAGGCGAATCAGGCTTGCACCCACGAGACCATGTCCAGTACATGGACGTTGCGACCAACCAGGTCGTATCGGTGGCTGCTTCTCTGATCCCGTTCCTTGAGCATGACGATGCGAACCGTGCCTTGATGGGCGCGAACATGCAACGTCAGGCCGTGCCAACATTGCGTGCGCAAAAGCCGCTGGTTGGTACGGGTATCGAGCGTAATGTCGCCGTTGACTCGGGTGTTACCGCGGTAGCAAAACGTGGCGGTACCATTCAGTCCGTTGACGCCTCACGTATCGTAGTGAAAGTGAATGAAGATGAATTGGTACCAGGCGAAGCCGGTATCGACATCTACAGCTTGATCAAATACACACGTTCTAACCAGAACACCTGTATTAACCAGCGTCCAACAGTGATGCCGGGCCACGAAGTGGCAAAAGGTGATGTACTGGCTGACGGCCCATCGACTGACTTGGGCGAGCTGGCACTGGGTCAGAACATGCGTATCGCGTTTATGCCGTGGAACGGTTACAACTTTGAGGATTCCATCCTTATTTCTGAGCGTGTTGCTCAGGAAGACCGTTTGACCACTATCCACATTCAAGAGCTGTCTTGTGTGGCGCGTGACACCAAGCTGGGTAGCGAAGAAATCACCGCGGATATTCCAAACGTGGGTGAAGCTGCGCTGTCTAAGCTGGATGAGTCAGGTGTGGTGTATATCGGTGCCGAAGTGAAAGGCGGCGATATCATGGTCGGCAAAGTGACGCCAAAAGGCGAAACACAACTGACACCAGAAGAGAAGCTGCTGCGTGCCATTTTCGGTGAAAAAGCGTCTGACGTGAAAGACTCGTCACTGCGTGTACCGAATGGTGTGTCTGGTACGGTTATCGATGTACAAGTCTTTACTCGCGATGGCGTAGAGAAAGACAAGCGTGCACTCGAAATCGAAGAAATGCAGTTGAAAGAAGCCAAGAAAGACCTGACCGAGGAGTTCTCTATCCTTGAAGGCGGTCTGATGGCGCGTGTTCGCACACTGCTTTCTCAAGCCGGTTATACCGACAACCAGCTCGACGGCATGGATCGTCAGACCATGTTGACGCAAACGCTGGATGATGAAGCACAGCAAACCCAGCTTGAGCAATTGGCTGAGCAATACGACGAAATCAAAGCCGACTTTGATAAGAAATTCGACACCAAGCGTCGCAAGATCACTCAAGGTGATGACCTTGCCCCAGGCGTGTTGAAGATTGTTAAAGTCTACCTTGCGGTGAAACGTCGCATTCAGCCAGGCGATAAGATGGCCGGTCGTCACGGTAACAAAGGTGTTATCTCTAAGATCAACCCGATCGAAGATATGCCTTACGACGAGTCAGGCGAGCCTGTTGACTTAGTGCTGAACCCACTGGGTGTTCCTTCGCGGATGAACATCGGTCAGATCCTAGAAACACACTTGGGTCTGGCGGCGAAAGGTATTGGTGACAAGATCAATCGCATGCTCAAAGAGCAGCAGGAACTGGCGAAATTCCGTGAGTTCTTGCAGAAGGTCTATGATCTGGGTGAGACCCGTCAGGAAGTGGACATCAGTAAACTGACTGACGAGGAAGTTCGCACGTTGATCAATAATCTGCGTGATGGTCTGCCAACTGCGTCTCCTGTCTTTGATGGTGCGCCTGAGCCGGTTGTCAAAGAGCTATTGAAACTGGGTGATTTGCCAGAGTCAGGTCAGCTTGACCTTTACGATGGCCGCACGGGTGAGAAGTTTGAGCGTCCAGTAACCGTGGGTTACATGTACATGCTGAAACTCAACCACCTTGTTGACGATAAGATGCACGCCCGTTCAACAGGCTCTTACAGCTTGGTAACTCAGCAGCCGCTGGGTGGTAAGGCACAGTTCGGTGGTCAGCGCTTCGGTGAGATGGAAGTATGGGCACTGGAAGCATACGGTGCTGCCTATACCCTGCAAGAAATGCTCACCGTGAAGTCGGATGACGTTAATGGCCGTACCAAGATGTATAAAAACATCGTTGATGGCGACCATCGTATGGAGCCGGGCATGCCGGAATCTTTCAACGTATTGCTGAAAGAAATCCGCTCGTTGGGTATCAACATCGAGCTGGAAGACGAGTAAGCCACGCGCTACTCTCTCCGGTAAGAATATGAAGGCGCTGCCGGTCAGCGCCTTTATGGGTCAACTCCTCACAGGAGCCGATTGTGAAAGACTTACTTAAGTTTCTGAAAGCACAACATAAGACCGAAGAATTTGATTCAATCAAGATCGGTCTTGCCTCACCTGACATGATTCGTTCATGGTCGTTTGGTGAAGTGAAAAAGCCAGAAACCATTAACTACCGTACCTTTAAGCCTGAACGTGACGGTTTGTTCTGTGCACGTATCTTTGGCCCGGTCAAAGACTATGAGTGTCTTTGCGGTAAGTACAAGCGCCTCAAGCACCGCGGCGTCATTTGTGAAAAATGTGGCGTTGAAGTTACTCAGACCAAAGTACGCCGTGAGCGTATGGGTCACATTGAGCTGGCTTCTCCTGTTGCCCACATTTGGTTCCTGAAGTCGCTGCCATCGCGCATCGGCTTGCTGATGGACATGCCACTGCGTGACATCGAGCGCGTGCTTTACTTTGAGTCGTACATTGTTATTGAACCAGGCATGACCAACCTCGAGCGTGGTCAGATGATGTCTGAAGAACAATATCTAGACGCACTCGAAGAGTGGGGCGACGAATTTGACGCGCGCATGGGCGCTGAAGCAGTCAAAGCACTGCTGGCGAACATGGATCTGTCGGTTGAGACAGAACAAATGCGTGAGCAGCTCGAAGAGACCAACTCTGAGACCAAGCGTAAGAAGATCACCAAGCGTTTGAAGCTGGTTGAATCCTTCTTGCAATCAGGTAACAACCCTGAGTGGATGATCCTGACCGTGCTGCCTGTGCTGCCGCCGGATCTGCGTCCATTGGTACCGTTGGATGGTGGTCGCTTTGCGACGTCAGATCTTAACGACCTGTATCGCCGCGTGATCAACCGTAACAACCGTTTGAAGCGCCTGCTTGATCTTGCTGCCCCAGACATCATCGTGCGCAACGAAAAGCGCATGCTGCAAGAGTCTGTGGATGCGATGCTGGATAACGGCCGTCGTGGTCGTGCGATCACCGGTTCGAATAAGCGTCCGCTGAAATCGCTGGCTGACATGATCAAAGGTAAGCAGGGTCGTTTCCGTCAGAACCTGCTGGGTAAACGTGTTGATTACTCTGGCCGTTCGGTGATTACCGTGGGTCCATACTTGCGCCTGCATCAGTGTGGTCTGCCAAAGAAAATGGCACTAGAGCTGTTTAAACCGTTTATCTACGGCAAGCTTGAGACTCGTGGTCTAGCGACCACCATCAAAGCGGCCAAGAAGATGGTTGAGCGCGAAGAAGCCGTGGTATGGGACATCTTGGATGAAGTCATCCGTGAACACCCCGTGCTGCTAAACCGTGCACCAACACTTCACCGTTTGGGTATCCAAGCGTTTGAACCTGTGCTTATCGAAGGTAAAGCGATTCAGCTACACCCATTGGTGTGTGCGGCCTATAACGCCGACTTCGATGGTGACCAGATGGCGGTTCACGTACCGCTGACGCTGGAAGCCCAGCTCGAAGCGCGTGCGTTGATGATGTCGACCAACAACATCCTATCGCCAGCATCCGGTGATCCTATCATCGTACCGTCTCAGGACGTGGTACTGGGTCTTTATTACATGACCCGTGAGAAGGTGAACGGCAAAGGCGAAGGCATGTACCTGGCAGGCCCAGGCGAAGCTGAAAAAGTTTACCGTACCGGTCATGCTGAACTGCATAGCCGTGTAAAAGTGCGCATCAAGCAAATCGATATCGATGAGATGGGTGCACGCACTGAGAAAGAAGCGCTCGTCGATACCACCGTCGGTCGTGCCATGCTGTGGACTATTGTTCCAGACGGCCTGCCCTACGAGTTGGTTAACCAGCCGCTAGGCAAAAAGCAAATCTCTAATTTGCTCAACACGTGCTATCGTAAGCTGGGTCTGAAAGATACGGTTATCTTTGCTGACCAAATCATGTACACAGGTTTTGCCTATTCCGCGCTATCGGGCACCTCTGTCGGCATCGACGACATGGTGATCCCACAAGCGAAATACGATCTGATTGAAGCGGCTGAAAGCGAAGTTGCGGAAATCCAAGAGCAATTCCAGTCGGGTCTGGTGACCGCTGGTGAGCGCTATAACAAAGTGATCGATATTTGGGCGGCGGCGAACGAGCAAGTCGCGAAAGCCATGATGGATAACCTGTCTAATGAGACAGTGATTAACCGTGACGGTGAAGAAGAGACGCAAAGCTCGTTCAACAGCGTATACATGATGGCCGATTCCGGGGCGCGTGGTTCTGCCGCACAGATCCGTCAGCTGGCGGGTATGCGTGGTCTGATGGCGAAGCCAGATGGTTCTATCATCGAAACGCCGATCACCGCGAACTTCCGTGAAGGTCTGAACGTACTGCAGTACTTTATCTCTACGCACGGTGCGCGTAAGGGTCTCGCCGATACCGCACTGAAGACAGCGAACTCAGGTTACCTGACACGTCGTCTGGTTGACGTTGCCCAAGACGTGGTGGTGACCGAAACCGATTGTGGTACCGAAGGTGGTATCCACATGATGGCGGTTATCGAAGGTGGCGACGTAAAAGAAGCCCTGCGTGAGCGTGTGCTGGGTCGTGTCGTGGCTGAAGATGTGCTTAAGCCGGGCACAGAAGAAGTGCTGGCGCCACGTAACACCCTGTTGGACGAGAAATGGTGTGACATTCTTGAGCACCACTCTGTCGACAAGGTAAAAGTGCGCTCTGTCGTGACCTGTGAAACTGACTTTGGTTGCTGTGCGAACTGTTACGGCCGTGACTTGGCACGTGGTCACTTGGTTAACCACGGTGAGTCTGTGGGCGTTATCGCCGCACAGTCTATCGGTGAGCCAGGCACACAGCTGACCATGCGTACCTTCCACATCGGTGGTGCGGCATCGCGTGCAGCAGCAGAAAACAACATCCAGGTGAAGAACAAAGGTTCTATGCACCTGCACAATGTGAAATCTGTGACCAATAGCGACGGTAAGCTAGTGATTACCTCGCGTGCGTCAGAGATGACCATTGTGGATGAGTTTGGCCGTACCAAAGAGAGCTACAAAGTCCCTTACGGTGCCATGCTGAGCAAGCAAGACGGCGAAGCCGTTGAAGCCGGCGACGTGGTAGCTAACTGGGACCCACACACCATGCCAATCATCACTGAGGTAGAAGGTAGCCTTCGCTTCGTGGATATGATTGATGGTGCGACTATGCAGCGTCAAACGGACGAGCTCACGGGTCTGTCTTCTATCGTGGTTATGGATGCCTCTGAGCGCCCATCATCCGGTAAAGACAAGCGTCCTGCGGTGAAGTTGGTGGATGCACAAGGCAACGATGTGATGGTACCTGGCACTGATATGCCAGTTCAGTACTTCTTGCCTGGTAAAGCGATCGTTCAACTGGACGACGGCGCAAGCGTTGGTATTGGTGACACCCTTGCTCGTATCCCGCAAGAAAGCGGCGGTACCAAGGATATCACTGGTGGTCTACCACGTGTTGCTGACCTGTTTGAAGCACGTAAGCCAAAAGAGCCTGCTATCTTGGCAGAGATCACAGGTACTGTTTCCTTCGGTAAAGAAACCAAAGGTAAGCGCCGCCTGATTATCACGCCAGAAGAGGGTAAAGCTTACGAAGAGATGATTCCAAAATGGCGTCAGCTCAACGTATTCGAAGGTGAAAAAGTCGAGAAAGGTGATGTGATCGCAGACGGTCCTGAATCACCACACGACATTCTGCGTTTGCGTGGTATTCACGCGGTAGCAGAATACATCACTAACGAAGTCCAAGACGTTTACCGTCTGCAGGGTGTTAAGATCAACGATAAGCACATCGAGACCATCGTGCGTCAGATGCTGCGTAAAGTGACCATTAAGTCTGCCGGTGATACGGAGTTCTTGGAAGGCGAGCAGGTGGAATACTCTCGTGTGATGATTGCTAACCGTGATCTCGAAGCGGAAGGCAAGCAGCCGGCGACCTTTGGTCGTGATCTGCTGGGTATCACCAAAGCCTCGTTGGCGACTGAGTCATTCATCTCAGCGGCATCGTTCCAGGAAACCACGCGCGTGCTGACTGAAGCAGCCGTGGCAGGTAAGCGTGATGACTTGCGTGGTCTGAAAGAGAACGTGATTGTGGGTCGTCTGATCCCAGCCGGTACCGGCTTCGCGTATCACAAAGACCGTCAAGCAAAACGTGCCGAGCCAGAGCAGCCAGTAGCCCCTCAGGTCGATGCAGAGCAAGCTTCGCAAGATCTTGCTGCGCTACTGAACGCGGGTCTGAACGACGATAGCTAAGCGTGGAAGCGTTGATAACATCAACGCCCACAGCGAAATAAAAAGGCACCTCTTCGGAGGTGCCTTTTGTTTATCTGGCGTGTGGGGTTGTCAGTGACGACAGCAACAAAAAAGCCGCCTAGGTTGGCGGCGTTATACAGCTGACAGGCAGGTTGACTTACGCACCCGGTGGGTGAGCAAGGCTGTCGGCAATGACGCGAATTAGGGTATCTTCTAACTCAAAACGCTGCTCTAACCACTCGCCAATCGCAGACATATCTTGATCGAAATCCGTGGCGTCATAATCATCATCGTCGAGGTCGATCGCGCTAAATTTATCGTTGTAGTCCAACAGTGGATCGGTCGTATCGACAATACGGAAATAGAGGTTGTCGGTCTCTTTGGTGGCAGAGAAGCCTGTCGACTGCCAACGCTCCATGACCATGTTATAAATTTTGAAGTGACCGGTGGAGATGTAATCGACTAGGTAGTCACAAAAACGGTCAAGCTCGGCTTTGGTTGGCAAGGCTTGCTTCTTTTTCGCGGCCACGCCGGCCACATTGTAATACTCCACCAACAGTTGGCGACGTAGCTCGAGCCAGTAATCGATAACCTCGTCGTAACCGCTCCATTGTGCTTTGGTTCGTTCGAGTTGTCTCAGCATGATCGGTATCCTCGTGATCGACCAGCGAATGAATGGCACTATAAAAGGCCAGCTGAAAATTAACGGGCTGCTCAATCCTTTGCATCACGTTATAAAGCTAGATTGCCAGTATTCAAGTATAGCTGCAAGGCTAAGGAAGTGACCATGTCTCAGAATCAACAAGCCGTCTATGTGTGCGCGATTACTAAGGGTAAACTCTGGCTACCCAAGGGGGA
Source organism: Salinivibrio sp. VGrn1 (assembly GCF_009377995.1). Taxonomy (NCBI): domain Bacteria; kingdom Pseudomonadati; phylum Pseudomonadota; class Gammaproteobacteria; order Vibrionales; family Vibrionaceae; genus Salinivibrio; species Salinivibrio sp. VGrn1. The sequence goes on along the minus strand of NZ_SATA01000013.1, from coordinate 49,932 downwards.
GCTGCCATGTATCCCCTTGTCGCAGTTACCCTTTTCTGGCGGTGAAACCGTAACAGTCGGTGATTATCAGCACACGCCCGTCGTGGGGGTATTTAATTGTAACCCGATGCTTCCCCATGATGAGATGGCGGGTTTACGAGACTTACTTCCCTTCCTGTCAGCCGACTTATTTGCGTTAGTGGGGTGTGTGGTTCAGCTCGATTATATGCGCCAGCAGCAAGCATTCTGTGGTCGTTGTGGTCAGCGCACTGCGTTCGACGCTCAGGCGGTGGCGATGCGGTGCGCTAACTGTCAGCGTCACGATTATCCGCGTGTCTCGCCGTGTGTGATTGTGGCGGTGCGCGATGATAAGCGGTTACTACTGGCACAACATCCAAGGCATAAAACCGGGATTTATACCGTGATTGCTGGGTTCGTCGAGCCCGGAGAAACGCTCGAACAGTGTGTGGCGCGCGAGGTCGAGGAGGAGACGGGGATTCAGGTTAAAAATATCCGTTATATGGATAGCCAGCCTTGGGCGTTTCCCTCTAATTTGATGATGGGCTTTTTGGCAGAGTATGCGGGCGGTGAGCTAAAGCCTGACTACGAAGAGCTCAGTGACGCACAATGGTTTGATTGCGACGCCCTACCGCCAGTGGCGCCAAGGGGGACGATTGCCCGACGCTTGATTGAGGCCAGTTGCACCTGGGCGCAGGCATAAAAAAACCCGGCCGTAGGGGAGCCGGGGTAAGATGCGAACATATTGTCTTTCGTAGACCTATTGTCGTTATGGGTCGGTTGTAACATGCGGTTAAATGATCAGCAATCCTTTGCTGCCCCTAGGTGACAGTTTTATGATCCTGTTAACAAAGCTTGGCTTTTGTTGCTACCGCACAGTGATACAATGAGCGCCACTATTCGCACACAGGTTTAACACAATGACCGAATTAAAAAACGATCGTTATTTACGCGCCCTTTACAAGCAGTCAGTCGATTGCACCCCCGTATGGATGATGCGCCAAGCGGGTCGCTATCTACCGGAGTATCGTGAATTGCGTGCGCAAGCGGGGGATTTTTTGTCATTGTGTAAAAACGCCGAGCTGGCTTGCGAAGTCACCATGCAGCCACTGCGTCGTTTCGATTTAGATGCGGCGATCTTGTTCTCAGACATCCTCACCATTCCGGATGCGATGGGGCTCGGGCTGTACTTTGAAACGGGCGAGGGACCCAAGTTTTCCCGCCCCATCACTTGTAAAGCCGACGTGGATAAAATTGGCATGCCTGATCCCGAAGGGGAACTGCAGTATGTAATGAATGCGGTACGTACCATCCGTCGTGAGTTAAACGGTGACGTGCCGTTAATTGGTTTTTCGGGAAGCCCGTGGACCTTGGCGACCTACATGGTGGAAGGTGGCACCTCAAAAGCCTTTACCAAAATTAAGAAGATGATGTATGCCGAGCCTCAAACTCTGCATGCCTTACTCGATAAACTCGCTGACAGCGTGACCAGTTATTTGAATGCGCAAATTAAGGCCGGCGCCCAGTCGGTTATGGTGTTTGATACCTGGGGGGGCGTGCTCACGCCACGCGACTACAACGACTTTTCTTTGCAGTATATGCAGAAAATCGTTGATGGCCTTATTCGCGAAAATGACGGTCGCCGTGTCCCTGTTACCTTGTTCACCAAAAATGCGGGGATGTGGTTAGAGCATATCGCGGCCACAGGGTGCGACGGTGTGGGACTAGACTGGACCATTAACATTGCGGATGCCAAAGCGCGAATTGGCGACAAAGTGGCGCTGCAAGGCAATATGGATCCATCGATGCTCTATGCGAGCCCAGAGCGCATTCGCCAAGAGGTCGCCACCATCCTCGAAGGGTTTGGAGGGGGCACGGGCCATGTGTTTAACCTTGGGCATGGCATTCATTTGGATGTGCCGCCAGAAAACGCAGGCGCCTTTATTGATGCGGTGCATGAACTCTCGCGCCCTTACCACGATTAGTCAAACACGCTCGCCGTCTGGCGAGCGTTGTTCTTTTTAGCCTCAATCGTATAAAGCCTGTTGAACGTGATAACGCATGGCGGGCACCACCTGCTCTTCAAACCACGGATTGCGGCGCAGCCATAAGCTATTTCTGGGAGAAGGGTGAGGCAGTGCAAAGGTATGAGGGGCCCACTTTTGCCAGTGCTTGACGGTCTCGGTCAAAGTTTTGGGTTTATTGGCTAAATAGTACTGCTGTGCATATTGGCCAATCAGCAAGGTTACCGCAACATGAGGAAGGTGCGCTTTGATTGCCTGGTGCCATACGGGGGCGCAGATACGCGCCGGCGGTAGATCGCCCGATTTACCTTTGCCGGGATAACAAAAGCCCATGGGCATGATGGCAAATAAATCCGACTGATAAAACTGCTCACGTGTGACCCCCAGCCATTCACGCAGGCGGTCGCCACTGGGGTCATTAAACGGCAGCCCACTCTCATGGACACGTCTACCTGGTGCTTGGCCGATAATCAGAACGCGAGCGTCAGCACTGGCCTGGATCACCGGCTGAGGGCCGTCTGCTAGCCAATGCTGACACAAACGGCATTCACGTGCTGCGGCTAAAGCCGTGTCTAAATCCGGAAAGAGCATTAGTACCCTTTATCAAAGTCGACAGTGTGAATCAGAGGCTGGCCTGCATGCCAGCGACGATAATTATCCGCAAAGAGCGCAAAAACCTGCTCAGGAAAACTGACGGCAGCAATATGTGGCGTCACGCTCACGTTGGGGTGTGTCCAAAAGGGGTGCTGCTTCGGCAGCGGCTCTTGTTGCATCACATCCAAGACCGCCAGGCGTAGTTTTTTGTTGTCTAAAGCGTCGAGCAGGGCGAGCTCATCCACGGTCGCGCCACGGCCAACGTTAATAAACAAGAGATGTTGCCCATGCTGCCAAAAAACTGCATTCAGGCATTGGTATGTGGCTGGCGTCGCGGGCAAGGTACTGACCAAAACATCTACCTCGCCCAAGCGTTGCTGTAATGCTGGCAGCGTCAGTGTGTGATCAAAGCTATCGACTGGCCGCCCATCTTGGTTGACGCCAAGTACCGTCATGCCAAAGGCGTGTGCGACGGTCGCGATATGCTGGCCAATCGCCCCTGTGCCTAAGATGGCGAGCGTTTGCCCTCGCAATGACTGATAGGGCTGAGGCTGCCAGTGACACTGCGCTTGTTGCTTCGCGTACTGACCAATATGTCGGCTTTCATTGAGCACAAACCCGAAGACATATTCGGCCATCAGTGCCCCGAATATGCCGCGCACGTTGGTGAGTTGATAATGACGGAAAGGGGCTTTAATCAGGGTATCGGTACCGGCAAAGGTCGACTGGAGCCAACGCAACGCCTTGGCTTTGGGCAATAGCGGGGCCGCAAGCGGCGGATCGGCCAACCAGATACTGGCCTCCTCTGCGGATGAGGTGATAGCGAGATCGGGGAGCTGAGCCGTTTCAATCAACTGGTGATAAGTCTCGGCATGCTCGCTGACAACGTAAATTTTATCCACAAAGGCTCCTTTTTATGGTGGGGGGAATCAAGTACACTGAGCGCATTCTATGAGGATAACACTCCTTCTCGCTATTAAAGATCAACTGGCTATGTTACGAAACCCTTTACAACTACGTTTGGAAAAATGTGAGAATTGGCAGCATATTTGTTTTATGGCTGCGCTGGTGGAGCGTATGGTGCCCAACTATGCCCTTTACTGTGCGCAAACCGAGTTTGCTGATCCCCAAGCGTTTCGCAATATTCTCGATGCAGTGTGGGAGTCGCAAACAGTCAAAACGGCCAAGATTGATTTTGAGCGGCAGCTGGAGAAGCTGGAGCCATTGATCCCGGTGGCTGACGATGAGGCCATTTACCTGACCTACCCGGCAATTGATGCTTGCATCGCCTTGTCTCAGCTTCTTCACGCCCTGTTGGATCGTGATGAAATACTCCCTATTACTCTGAAAGTCTCTCAGCAGTCTGTCCACAGCGTAGCGCAGCTAGAAGAGGCGCAAACGGGTGAGGCGGTGACGGATGAGAATCAAAAGACGTTTGAAGCGGTTTGCGAAGAGTGGGATGCCCAATGGGCGATTTTCCGTTTGCTAAAAAGTGCGGAAAGCCGTGATGTGGAGATGATCAAAAGCATCCGCCAAGAGCTGCGTGAGGCGGGCGTGAGTAACCTTGGATTAGGTGTCGAGTAAGCACGCGTCACCCGATAAAAAGGCGGCGCGAGCCGCCTTTTCTGATCATGACTCATCCGTATGTCGCTGCACCGGGGGTTCATCGTCATCTTGGCTTTCAATCATGTTGTGCTGCTTCTTCCAAGCATCCCAACGCTGATAAGCGAGTTGTTGCATATCGGTGACCGTGTCCGCCTCATCGATGATTTCTCGCCCCGTTAAGTACTCAAACACATCCTCCAAGGTGATAATACCTTGCACCGTGCCATATTCATCGACAATCATCGCCAACTGGGCGCGGCGGATCATCAATATATCAAACGCTTGCAAAACACTGTTGCCGGGAAGGATCACCGCGAGGGGGCGCATGAGATTGCCTATCGGCGTTTGGCCAGCGCCTTGGGTTTTGGCTTCATAGATATTGGACTTGTGGACAAAGCCTAGAATATCGTCACGCTGTTCACCGTAAACCAGTGGGCGAGAGAATGGGCAGTCACCGTGTTCGTCGAGGAAGGTATTCACATCCATCTCGGCAGGAATGCGAAACAGGACCGGGCGCGGTGTCATCAGCTGTGTTGCGGGCAGGTCACGTAACTTCAGCATGTTATGAAGCATTTGCGTTTCGTCCTCACCCATTTCTCCACTTTCTGAGGCCAGCATCGCCATCGCTGAGATTTCGTCCCGCAGTTTAACATGGGTGGTGTCCGCACTAAGTCGCTTGGTAATTTGTTCAGACAGCCAAACGAATGGCGTCAGCGCCCACACCATCCACTTGAGTACCAGCGCCGCGCCAGGTGCCAATTGCGGCCAGAAGTTCGCGCCAATGGTTTTAGGGATGATTTCTGAGAGAAGCAGAATCGCAAGCGTCAATACGGCAGAGAAAACCCCGACCCACGCATCGCCAAACACGTGAGCCGCTTGCGCCCCCGCGCCAGCTGCCCCGACTGTATGGGCGATGGTATTGAGGGTTAAAATGGAGGCCAAAGGGCGATCAATATCCTTCTTAAGCGCATTGAGCCGCTCGGCGGCAGGATGCGCTTGATGGCGCAGGTTCGCTATGTAGCTAGGGGTGATGCTAAGCAAAATCGCTTCGAGCACAGAGCAGATGAATGAGACACCAATAGAAAGCGAAATAAAAAGAACCAGAATGAGCATAGGTTTCCGGAGTTAAAAGCCAATCAACACCCTAAAGATCAGGCCATTGGCGGGCTTTTACAACCATTCAACTGAGAAAAAACGCAACAAATTGTGAGATCGCGCTCAGTTTGTGGTTAAAGAGCCTCCATACAGCCACACTCAGCGCCACAAACCTTTGCCAGCCGGGCTTCTTTTGAATTAGAGTGACTTCGTCTCTAAAAAACCTAGAAGGGAAGACATAATGAACAAGACCCAACTGATCGACCTGATCGCGGAAAAAGCAGACCTTTCAAAAGCACAAGCGAAAACAGCTTTGGAAGCGACTTTGGGCGGTATTGAAGGCGCCTTAAAAGAAGGCGAGCAGGTACAACTGATTGGCTTCGGTACGTTTAAGCTTAACCACCGTGCAGCACGCACCGGTCGTAACCCACAAACGGGTCAAGAAATTCAAATCGCTGCAGCAAACGTCCCTGCGTTTGTCGCAGGTAAAGCGTTAAAAGACGCGGTTAAGTAAGCACGCATGCTGATGTCGCCATAGCCTCCTGCTATGGCGTTTTTGTCTCTGAGCCCGCCATGCGATTTTACCTCTGTATACTTGCCTTAGTAATGGCACTGACAGGCTGTTCTAGCGGTAAACCGCCAAAGCCCGTCACTCATACTACCGCATTCTCAGCGGGAGATTATCGCGCCGTTTATTGGCTAGATAGCCAACAAGGGCAGGTTATCGGTTTGGCGGAGAAAGCGTGGCAAGGCGATTACGGTCAGTACCGCAGTGAATATGCTTGGCGAGCGGGTAGTCTGCGTGCGTTAAAGCGTGAAGGGAAAAAGCTGGTCGATAACCGCTTGGTGCCCTTTTCGATGCACGTACGGTTTGACGCCAATGGTGAGCCGGTTTTCCAGCGCTATCATCAAGGTGATGCGCTGTTGCCTTTAGACAGTGCGACTTTATCCCGCCTGTATCAAGAAGCGAATCAAATTGAGCGCCAAGCGCAGGCGCAATTAGCCAACAATGTCTCGGTGCTGCAAGCGCAGCGACAAGGTGAATATTGGCTTGATTGCGACGACGACCGTCAGCGTTGGGCATTTCCCGAGACGATGACACCGTCTTTAGTGCAGCGTCTCAACCAGCCTGGCACGTTTGTGATTGCAGGAGGGAGCCCAAGTATCGGTCGCGACCAGATAGACTTTTTGGTACATGTCGAGGGGGAAAAGCGTTGTTTACAGCGCCCTCGCTTACTGGATGAGTAAAGTGAAGAGCGGTGAAAAAATGCGCCTACTTGGCGCATTTTTTATATCATGTGTTGCGACAATTATGCCATTTGCTCGCGTGAAACGGCGCGGTGGGCGATGTCACAGCGGTAGAAACAACCGGGCCAATGAATCAAGGCCGCGAGCGCGTCAGCCCCTTGTTTTGCCGTGGTCACATTCTCACCTAATGCGGTAGCACAGAGTACACGTCCGCCAGCGGTCACGATATCGCCGTCTTTTAGCGCGGTACCTGCGTGAAACACTTTGGCCGTCTCACTATCGGTGGGCAACCCAGTGATACGATCGCCTTTTCGATACTCACCTGGATAGCCACCAGCGGCTAAGACCACACCCACGGCTGCACGCGGATCCCAGTGAGACTCGACCTTATCAAGGCGTCCCTCTGTGCCCGCCAAGCAAAGCGCAGCCAAGTCAGATTGCAAGCGCATCATAATTGGTTGGGTTTCCGGATCGCCGAAGCGACAGTTAAACTCGATCACTTTTGGGGTGCCATCGGCGGTAATCATGAGTCCTGCGTACAAAAAGCCGGTGTAGGGCACACCGTCTTCGTGCATCCCTTTCACGGTGGGCATGATCACCTCTTCCATCACGCGTTGGTGAATCGCATCGGTCACCACAGGGGCGGGTGAGTATGCACCCATCCCGCCGGTATTCAGGCCGGTATCGCCTTCACCGACCCGTTTGTGATCTTGGCTGGTGGCCATGGGGAGCACATGCTCGCCATCCACCATGACGATAAAGCTTGCTTCTTCACCTTGCAGGAATTCCTCGATGACCACACGGTGGCCTGCTTCACCAAATGCATTACCCGAGAGCATATCGCGTACCGCGTCGGTGGCTTCTTGCTCGGTCATTGCCACAATGACGCCCTTACCGGCGGCCAAGCCATCGGCTTTGACCACAATGGGCGCACCTTTTTCAGCGATGTAGGCTAGCGCGGGCTCAACCGTAGAAAAGGTTTGGTAGTCAGCGGTGGGAATACCGTGACGTGCCAAAAAGTCTTTACTGAAGGCTTTTGAGCCTTCAAGTTGTGCCGCTGCTTGAGTAGGGCCAAAGATAGCCAAGCCGTGCTCACGGAAGGCATCGACCACGCCCAAGACCAGTGGCGCTTCTGGGCCCACGATGGTTAAGCCAATCTGTTGCTCGCGCGCAAAGGCCAGCAATCCCTCAACGTCATCAGCAGCAATGGCGATATTGCTGACTTTTTCCTCGTGGGCGGTGCCGGCATTGCCCGGTGCGCAATATACGATTTCAACGTTTGATGACTGCGCGGCTTTCCACGCCAGGGCATGTTCACGGCCACCGCCACCAATCACTAATACCTTCATGTTTTCTCCTTCATACCCACTTAGTGGCGGAAATGGCGCATACCGGTAAAGACCATCGCCATGCCATGCTCATTGGCGGCGGCAATCACTTCTTCATCACGCATCGAACCACCCGGTTGGATCACGCAGGTGATCCCAGCGTTTGCCGCAGCATCAATGCCGTCACGGAAAGGGAAGAAAGCATCGGAGGCCATCACGCTACCGGCCACTTCGAGATGCTCATCGGCCGCTTTAATACCGGCTATTTTCGCCGAGTAGACGCGGCTCATTTGGCCGGCGCCGACGCCAATGGTCATGCTGTCTTTAGCATACACAATCGCGTTCGATTTCACGTATTTTGCCACTTTCCAGCAAAATAGCGCATCGTTTAGCTCTTTGTCTGTGGGCTGGCGCTCAGTGACAATACGCAAATCGTCTAAGCCGACCATGCCTTGGTCGCGGGCTTGGACTAACAAGCCGCCGTTAACCCGCTTGCTATCCCAACCTGTGGTGCGCGTTTGCCATTGACCACACTCGAGAAGGCGTACGTTCTTCTTCGCTGCGACCACCGCTTTGGCGGCGTCACTGACGCGAGGTGCGATGATCACTTCAACAAATTGACGTTCGACAATGGCGTGTGCCGTGTCGCTGTCCAGTTCACGGTTAAAGGCAATAATGCCACCAAATGCTGAGGTAGGATCGGTTTGATAAGCACGTTGATAGGCGCTGAGTAAGTCTTCACCGATGGCAACGCCACAGGGATTGGCGTGCTTTACAATCACGCAAGCAGGCTGTTCAAACTCTTTCACGCACTCTAATGCCGCATCGGTGTCAGCGATATTGTTATAAGACAGCGCCTTGCCCTGTAGTTGGGTCGCCGTCGCTACCGAGGCCTCTTGCGGTTGAGTTTCAGTATAAAACGCGCCTGCCTGATGGCTGTTCTCGCCATAGCGCATGTCTTGCTTTTTGACCCAATGTTGCGTCAGGGTGCGCGGGAATGGCGAGTCTTGGCTCTCTTCGGCGTGATGGTAGGCAGGGACTTGGGTGCCAAAGTAATTTGCAATCATGGCATCGTAGGCCGCGGTGTGCTCAAACGCGGCAATGGCTAAATCAAAGCGCGTGGCATGTGTCAAAGAGTGCTGATGCTGATCCATCTCGGTCAGCACACGATCATAGTCTTGGCTGTTCACCACAATGGTGACGTCGGCATGGTTTTTCGCCGCTGAACGTACCATGGTCGGACCGCCGATATCGATATTTTCGATGGCTTGCTCACGTGTGCAGTCTGGGTTGGCAACGGTCTGTGCGAACGGGTAGAGATTCACCACCACCATATCAATCGGTGCGATCTGATGGCTTTCCATCACCGCATCGTCTTGACCGCGTCGGCCCAAAATGCCGCCGTGAATTTTCGGATGGAGGGTTTTCACGCGGCCATCCATCATTTCGGGGAAGCCGGTATGCTCGGAGACTTCGGTGACCGCGAGGCCGTTTTCTGCGAGTAAACGGGCAGTACCGCCGGTCGATAGCAGTTCGACACCGCGTTGGGCGAGTGCTTGGGCAAACTCGACCACACCGGTTTTATCAGACACGCTGAGTAACGCGCGACGAATAGGACGCAGATTTTCCATGGCTTAGTTCTCTTCACTGACAGATTGAATGCTTATCAAAGCCCATCGTGTCTATCAACATGGATAAGCTTTATTAAATCGCCAATTGTCAAAGCGGCGATATTCTATCTGATTTTGTTTGCGCAATCGATTGCTATTTGCTGATGGCGACACTTTTATTGTTTTTACACTTCAGCTTTTTCTGGTTCTCATGCAATGCTGGTCATAAGGTCGCGGCTTTGCTACAAAAAGAAGGATCAATCGCATTACGATAGAGGAGCGGTGATGACCAAATTGCTGCAAATTGGCGAGCTTGCCAAGCACTGTGGTGTCTCTACCGACACACTGCGTTTTTATGAAAAATCAGGCTTGCTGGCGCCGAGTGCGCGCACCGAAGGTGGATACCGGCTTTATGCCGATGAGGCCATTAGCCAAGTGATGTTCATTTTGCGCGGCAAAGAGATGGGGTTATCGCTTGATGAAATTCACGAGTTGTCCGACATTCGCGAAGAAGCGACCTTACACACTTGTGCAGAAGTAAAAGGGATCACCCAGCGGCGCCTGAATGAGGTCTCAGAGAAGATAGCGGCGCTTGAGCGGGTCAAGCATGCACTGACACGTTTAAATGCCGCCTGCTGCGGTATGGACGACGATGACGCGACCCATTGCTCGATATTGGAAACCCTGGCGGAGAGTGAGGACTCCAACTCATGCTGCTAAAGAGGGAGCACTTATGCGCAGTCAGAGGCAACAAAAACGGGCTAGCCGATTGACGGTTAGCCCGTTTTATCACAACCAAACCAATGGTTGATTAGTTCATGCCGTATTTTTTCAGTTTTTTACGCAATGTACCGCGGTTAATGCCCATCATGGTGGCTGCGCGCGTTTGGTTACCGCGCGTGTATTGCATGATGGTATCCAGCAGTGGCTGCTCAACTTCTGCGAGGACAAGCTCATACAGATCGTTGACTTCCTGGCCATTCAATTGCGCGAGGTAGTTCTTCAAGGACGCTTTTACAGAGTCACGAAGTGGCTTTTGCGTAATTTGATCTTGTGAAGTTACAGTCGTTACTGTCAATGTTTCGGAAGTCAGGTTTTGTTCGAACATATTCTGTCAGCTCTTCTCGTATTTATGCAACGTTGTCGAAGTAGCCTTGCAGCGCATCGATCTGCTGTGGTGCATCTTCGATTGCGTTGAAGGTGCGGCGAAAGTCGCCAATTTGGTCATGCTCTTTTAGGTACCAGCCCACGTGTTTACGGGCAATACGTAACCCTTTGAGCTCCCCATAAAACTGATGAAGCTCTTGAACATGACCCAACAAAATTGTCCTAACCTCTTCTAGTGAAGGGGCAGGCAAGTGCTCACCTGTGGTGAGATAGTGGTGGATTTCGCGAAAAATCCACGGGCGTCCTTGAGCAGGGCGACCAATCATTACCGCATCCGCACCCGTGTAGTCGAGGACATACTGAGCTTTTTCTGGTGAGTCAATGTCGCCATTGGCAATCACCGGAATGGATACCGCTGCCTTGGCAGCCTTAATGCTGTCGTATTCTGCTTCACCTTTGTACATACAGGCACGCGTGCGGCCATGCAGTGCAAGGGCTTGGATGCCACAATCTTCCGCCATCCGGGCGATCTCAACACAATTCTTATTGTCTGGATCCCAGCCTGTGCGCGTTTTGAGTGTCACGGGAACATCCACCGCGTTTACCGTGGCTTTGAGGATTTGCTCAATGAGATCAGGCCGCGTTAGCAAGGCAGAGCCTGCTAACTTTTTATTGACCTTCTTCACCGGACAACCCATGTTGATGTCGATAATTTGCGCCCCGTTTTCAACACAAAACTGCGCTGCGTCAGCCATAAGCTCGGGTTCAGCCCCCGCGATTTGCACCGAACGCAGACCGGACTCGTCAATATGAACCATGCGCTTTTGCGATTTGCTCGTCCGCCACAACGCTGGATTCGACGACATCATTTCGCTAATAGCCATGCCCGCACCATGTGCAAGACATAACTCACGAAATGGTCTATCTGTCACGCCTGCCATTGGGGCAACGATCAAGGGGACATCCAGGGTGTAGGGTCCGATACGCAAAAGCTCTAAATCCTCTTCAGCCGCTCTGAGTCAGCAAGGGCGCGCATTTTACGCATTTTTTCAGCATCTGAAAAGGACAATATTTGAGCATTGATGGCTTGATTTTTACAGCAGTTTTTGTATCGATGGTGTTTCGCTGATTAATCAAGCAGTTCGAGTAGCACGTCAGCCATGGCTTACCGACGACAGTGAATAGGGGCGGTAAGCCAATGGCATCATCATTTGGCCAGTTACTCGGGCAAATGACCGCTGATCCGGCACCACTCTTCGCGCTCGACAATCGGGTCGATAGTGAGACTATCACGGTAATGGTTCGCCACGTCATCCGCTTGAGTTTCTAGCACGCCAGACATCGCCAGCTGACCACCGGGTTTGATCAAGCCTTTGATGACACTCGATAATTCACGCAATGGTCCGGCAAGAATATTGGCCACCACCACATCGGCGTTTAAGTCAGCCGGTTGATCGTTAGGAAGATAGAGGTGAAGTTGGTCGGCGACACCATTGCGCTCGGCGTTATCTTTTGATGCCAGCAGCGCTTGTGGGTCAATATCAATACCAATCACACGCTCGGCCCCAAGTTTAATCGCCGCAATCGCGAGAATGCCGGAGCCACAGCCAAAATCAATCACGGTTTTGCCGCTTAAATCCAGACTATCAAGCCATTCCAAGCATAGTGCGGTGGTCGGGTGCGAGCCGGTGCCAAAGGCGAGGCCCGGGTCGAGCATCACGTTCACCGCGTTGTCATCAGGTACCTCACACCAAGTTGGACAGATCCACAACCGCTCGCCAAATTGAATTGGCTTAAAGTTATCCATCCATGCGCGTGTCCAGTCTTTGTCTTCCAACTGCTCGACTTTATGAGCAAAGTTTTCAGCCAGCAATGGACTGGCTTGTAATACCGCTAACACCGTGCCCATATCGGCTTGAGCATCGAACAAGGCCATGATGTCTGTTTCGCCCCACAAGCGCGTTTCGCCGGGTAAAGGCTCAAATACCGGGGTGTCTTTGGCATCTAAGAAGGTGACAGATAGGGCGCCCGTTTCTTCCATTAGCAGGTCGCCAATCGCTTCGGCGTTGTCAGACGTTGCATTCAGTTTGAGTTGGATCCAAGGCATGGTGTATCTCGTGTCGGAAAATATCTCTCCATTTTATCAAACTGGCACCTAAACCGCTCGTGTTCTCAGCTTCGCAATTTGATTTGCATTTTGCTTTTAACCTTGGTTCTTGTGCGTAATTTGGCAAATTTGCATGGTGATAAAACACACAAGGGGTTGATCATATAGCCTTATAGCGATACGGAACAAAAATTGAACAAAGTTAACGATTGAGGTGTCACGAGTAGCAGATGAGGAGAGAGTATGCGGGATAATGGAGCGGTTACGCAAAAAGAGGTGCGGTTTGAGGGGCGCGGTGAGCTGGTATCGCGCACCGATCTACGTGGCAAGATCCAATACGTTAACGACGCGTTTGTCTCTATCAGTGGTTTTACCCGTGATGAATTAATGGGCAGCGATCACAACCTAGTTCGCCATAAAGACATGCCGCCAGCGGCGTTTGCTGATATGTGGAAAACCATTAAAGCGGGCAATAACTGGCGTGGTATGGTGAAAAACCGCTGTAAAAATGGCGATCATTACTGGGTACAAGCGTTTGTTTCGCCGGTGATTAAAAACGGCAACATGATTGGATTTCAATCGGTGCGCAGCGAGCCAAGCCGCGAAGAGGTTGAGCAGGCTGAGAATTTGTACCAAAAAATGCGGCAGGATCCATCACGGGAATTACCCAAGCCTCCGGTTACTCAGCGCATCCAGCTTCGCCACTTTTTTTACACCGTTTTGGCAGTGATGTGCCTGCTTGGCCTCGCGAGTGGTTATATGGCGTACCGCCAAGACAACTTTGGCGTCATGTGGCTAGTCGGCACCATGGTTGCCTTGTCCGCAGTGAGCACGTGGGTGGTGCAAAAACGTATAATCGACGCCATTAAAATGACCAGTGAGGCGTTAAATAACTTAGCCTCTGGTAACCTTGAAAATGCCAATGAGCCGGTCAGATATGACGAAATGGGCCAGCTGGCGGATAATTTTAAAATGGTAAAAGCACGCTTTGGCGCAGTGATTGGTCAAGTGATTGAAAATACCAATTCGCTTATTGGCCAAGCCGACAAGTTGTCCGATAAAGGACATGGCGTTCAACACTCAATGGAATCGCAGGTAGGGCAGACGACACAAGTGGCCAGTTCTATGTCACAAATGACCTCCACTGTTGATGAAGTTGCGCAAAATATGAATCGCACGGCGGAAACGATTGAACAAACGCAAGCGCGAGTGAATGAGGGCGCGGGCGTCGTTACCCAAGCGACGACGAGTATGGAAACCTTTATTGGCGAACTGGAAGCGACCATTGAGCAGATCCAAAAGAGCGCGGATGAGAGTCAGAAAATCACCACAGTGACAGAGACCATCAGTGATATTGCCGAGCAAACCAATTTACTCGCGCTCAATGCGGCTATCGAAGCCGCTCGAGCGGGCGAGCAAGGACGCGGCTTTGCGGTGGTGGCCGATGAAGTGCGTGGTTTGGCTCAGCGTACACAGCAGGCGACGGGCGACATCCGAGAGATGCTAGAAGGGTTACAATCGGGTATCCGCCAGTCCTCAGAGCGGATTGTGAGTAATAACCAAACGGCACAACAAACCCTCACGTATGTGACTGAGTCCAACCAGGTACTCAATGACATATTGGATAAGGTTAATGATGTCAAACAAATGGGCATTCAGGTGGCAGCGGCGGCTGATCAACAAGCCAGTGTGACCAAGGAGATGAGTGAAGCGGTGGAAAACATTCACACACAAAGCCAAAGTGCCAGCAGTGAAGCAACAGAGACGTCACACATTGCTCGTCAATTGACTGAACAGTCGCATATGTTGAGTGACATATTGAGTGATTTTACCGTCAGTGGACAGTCGTCGAAAAAAGATTTTAGTGCGATTAAAAATGCTCATTTAGCTTGGAAAACCAAAGTAAGAGACTTTTTAAGTGGTGATAGTACCGCCATGAATCGTGAGGTTGCTTGCTCGCATCACAAGTGTGCGCTCGGCCAGTGGTACTATGGCGAGGGTAAGGATCAGTATGGCCACCTCAATAGCTATCGTGCACTCGAGAAACCACACGCTGAGCTGCATCGGACGATAAAATCAATTATTGAACTTGATGAGAAGGGCGATCGCGCGGGCGCAGAAGAGAAATATTTGCAGATTGAACCGCTTTCTAAGCAAGTTGTGGCGGGCATTGAAGCATTAGAACGCGAGATGACATAAAAGCATGAAAAAGCCGCCGGATAAACGGCGGCTGATTATATGTAGTGTCTTATTTAAGACAAACCAAGCTTTTTCTCGAGGTAGTGAATGTTAGCGCCCCCATGTTGGAAGTGCTCGTCATTCATAATATCGAGTTGTAGAGGAATATTGGTTTTAATCCCATCAATGACGGTTTCCGCGAGGGCATTACGCATGCGCGCAATGGCGACATCGCGGTTCTCACCGTAACAGATAAGCTTGCCGACCATGGAGTCATAGTGGGGCGGTACTTGATAGCCTGCGTACACATGTGACTCCCAACGCACGCCCATCCCACCTGGCGAGTGGAAGCGTTCAATCTTCCCTGGACTAGGGATAAACCGCTCTGGATCTTCAGCGTTGATCCGGCATTCAACCGCATGGCCACGAATTTGGATGTCGTCTTGGGTGAACGACAGAGGTTGACCTGCTGCAATACGCAGTTGCTCTTTGACCAAGTCAATCCCGGTCACCATTTCGGTAACGGGGTGCTCGACCTGAATGCGAGTGTTCATTTCAATAAAGTAGAACTCGCCGTTTTCATATAAGAACTCAAAGGTACCTGCGCCGCGATAGCCAATTTCAACGCATGCGCGGCAGCAACGTTCGCCAATGAATTTTCGCATCTCTGCGGTAATACCAGGGGCTGGCGCTTCCTCAACCACTTTTTGATGGCGACGCTGCATCGAGCAATCGCGCTCACCCAGGTGAATCGCCCCGCCTTGACCGTCGGCGAGCACCTGTACTTCAACATGGCGTGGATTTTCCAGGAATTTTTCCATGTAAACCATGTCGTTGCTGAACGCCGATTTGGCTTCAGCACGGGTCATCGCAATCGCATCAACCAATTCAGCTTCGGAGCGAACCACGCGCATTCCCCGGCCACCGCCGCCGCCTGATGCTTTGATGATTACCGGGTAGCCAATGCGCTTAGCAATGGTTTTGTTTTTTTCCTGATCGCTGCCCAATGGACCGTCTGAACCAGGCACACAGGGCACCCCTGCTTTTTTCATCGCTTCAATGGCCGACACCTTATCGCCCATCAAACGGATGGTGTCAGCTTTGGGGCCGACAAAGACAAACCCTGAACGCTCAACTTGTTCGGCGAAATCCGCGTTTTCGGATAAGAATCCGTAACCGGGGTGAATCGCCACCGCGCCGGTAATTTCAGCCGCGCTGATAATGCGGGGAATGTTGAGGTAACTTTGGTTGCTTGGCGCTGGGCCAATACACACGGTTTCATCGGCGAGCAACACGTGTTTAAGATCACGGTCTGCGGTAGAGTGCACCGCGACGGTTTTAATCCCCAGCTCTTTACACGCACGTAAAATGCGCAGTGCAATTTCACCGCGGTTAGCAATTACAATTTTATCTAACATGCGCCCTCGCTTATTCGATGATCACGAGTGGTTCGTCGAATTCAACGGGCTGACCGTCTTCACATAGAATCGCTTTGACCACACCGCTCTTGTCGGCTTGGATTTGGTTCATCATCTTCATCGCTTCGACAATGCACAGAGCATCGCCTTCATTCACCTGGCTGCCGACTTCAACAAATGCGGCAGACTCAGGGCTTGGAGCGCGATAGAAGGTACCGACCATTGGGGAAAGCACTTGGTGTCCCGTCGGTTGTGGTGCACTTGCAGGCTCAGCAGCCGGCGCTTCAGGGGCGGCTGGCGCGGGGGCCGGGGCCGCTGGTGCCGCGTATTGCGGGGCGGCCATTTGTACCGGTGCAGCAGGGGAAGAGCGGCTGATACGAACTGACTCTTCACCTTCGGCAATTTCTAGCTCGGAGATGCCAGACTCTTCAACAAGTTCGATCAGTTTCTTAATCTTACGGATATCCATGATAGGTCTCTTCTATATGTTTTGTTTTACTCAGCCGCAAACGCTAAATGACGCGCGGCCGCTGTTAAGGCGAATTCATAACCATCAGCGCCAAACCCGCTGAGCACCCCGACGGCTTTGTCTGATAAGTACGAGTGATGCCGGAAGGGCTCTCGGGCATAAACATTCGACAAATGCACTTCGATAAAGGGGATACTCACACCCAGTAAAGCGTCACGCAGGGCTACGGAGGTGTGGGTCAGCGCGGCTGGGTTGATGATGATAAAATCCACGGTCTCCATCTCTTGGTGGATTTTATCGATAAGGCTAGCTTCGCTATTGGATTGAAAGTGTTCAAGATTGAGCCCCAAGGTCGTGGCTTGTGCCTCGAGAGCCGCCATGATTTGGCCAAGCGTTTGGGCGCCGTAATGTTCGGGCTCACGCTGACCGAGCAAATTAAGGTTTGGGCCATTTAACACTAAAACTTGGTTTCTTGTAGACATCTTGACGCTTACTTCTCCTATTCGCTGTTATTGTGCAGCTTAACGCGGATTCCAGCCGATGGACATGTTATGACGGCGCATACCATGCAATTTTGTCCTTACTGACAGCAATTATAGAGACTTCAGCGCAAATCGCAGCAAAATACTGGTCTAATCAGCACAGTTTGTCTGTTAGCGATATCAAAAGGGTTGCTCGTCGGCGGTTTGATGCGGGATGACACCGCAAGTCCCTACTTTTTGTGTGATTGCGAGGGAGGGAAAGAGTTCAGTTTACCGTGTGCTGGGGATCAAAAAAGCCGCCCGAAGGCGGCAAAGGTTGCTAAGCAATCTTTCGTTAGGGTTAAACCACACTTTCTTTTTCTGCGATAAGCTTATCGACCACACTAGGATCGGCCAATGTGGAAGTATCGCCAAGACTACCGGTATCACCAGTGGCGATTTTGCGCAGAATGCGACGCATGATCTTGCCTGAACGGGTTTTAGGCAGTGCATCCGTCCAGTGGATGAAGTCGGGTGTCGCAATGGGGCCAATCTCTTTGCGCACCCACTCTTTGACTTCCTTGTGGAGTTCGGCGCTGGGCACTTCACCCGCATTGAGGGTGATATACGCATAGATCGCTTGGCCTTTGATATCGTGTGGCACACCAACAATCGCGGCTTCGGCAATCTTATCGAATGCGACGAGCGCCGACTCGATCTCTGCCGTTCCCATCCGGTGCCCCGAGATATTGAGGACATCATCGACACGGCCGGTTATCCAGTAATAGCCATCTTCATCGCGACGCGCCCCATCGCCGGTAAAGTACATCCCTTTAAAGGTGGAAAAGTAGGTTTGCTCAAAGCGGTCATGATCACCGAAGACGGTGCGCATTTGTCCTGGCCACGAGTCAAGCATGACCAGGTTACCCTCGGTGGCACCGTCGAGTATATTGCCCATGTTATCCACTAATGCAGGCTGTACGCCAAAGAAAGGACGGGTTGCCGAGCCTGGTTTCAACGCGGTGGCGCCCGGTAGCGGGGTAATCAAGATCCCACCGGTTTCTGTTTGCCACCAAGTGTCGACAATCGGACAGGCTTGGTTCCCTATGGTGCTGTGATACCACTCCCAAGCCTCTGGGTTGATGGGTTCACCCACCGAGCCCATGATCCGCAGTGAGTCGCGTTGGGTGCCCGCGACCGCTTCGTTGCCTTTTGCCATCAGTGCGCGAATCGCGGTGGGCGCGGTGTAAAGAATATTCACTTGGTGCTTATCGACCACTTCGCTCATGCGTGCCGTGCTTGGATAAGTGGGGACACCTTCAAATAAGATTGTTTTCGCACCATTGGCAAGCGGACCATAGACAAGGTAGCTGTGACCGGTGATCCAGCCGACATCTGCGGTACACCAGAACACGTCTCCCTCTTGATAGTCGAAGACATACTTAAAGGTCATCGCCGCGTACACCAGATAGCCACCGGTCGTGTGCAGTACCCCTTTTGGGGTGCCTGTGGAGCCTGATGTGTAAAGAATAAACAAAGGGTCTTCGGCTTTCATCTCTTCGGCGGGGCAGTCGTCTGACACCTTCGCGGCGGCCTCGTGCCACCACACATCACGATGACTGTGCCAGTCAATGTGTCCCCCGGTGCGTTGGTACACCACCACTTTTTCAATCGATTTCACTTTGGGGTTTGCTAGGGCATCATCGACGTTTTTCTTCAGGGGCACCGCACGGCCACCACGTATCCCTTCATCGGCTGTCACCACCACTTTGGCATTGGAGTCAATAATCCGACCGGCCAATGCTTCGGGAGAAAAGCCGCCAAATACCACGGTATGCACCGCACCGATACGGGCGCACGCCAGCATCGCGACGGCGGCTTCCATCACCATCGGCATATAAAGACACACCACATCGCCTTTTCTTACGCCGTTATCTTTTAGGACATTGGCAAATTGGCATACCTGCTGGTGGAGTTGGTGATAGGTGAGCGTGGCATCGTCTTTGGGGTCGTCGCCTTCCCAAATCAAGGCAACCTGATCGCCTCGCGCCTTGAGGTGACGATCGATACAGTTGGCTGCGACGTTGAGTGTGCCATCTTCAAACCAGCGGATATCCACGTGGCCGGTATCAAACGAGGTGTGTTTGACTTTGGTATAAGGCGTCATCCAATCCAGAATTTGCCCGTGCTCGCGCCAAAAGCCTTCTGGGTCGGCCACTGACTGCTGATAGAGTGCTTGATACTTGGCTTCATCCGCGTGTGCCTTTTGTGCTATTGAAGGCATGACGGGGTATACGTGACTATCGCTCATCCTGTTTCTCCTCGTGTCCGCGATGCTCCACGCGGCGCTTCCATGTCATGAGATGTCAGGCGTTACCGCTGCCTGGCAAACGAAAACCATGCAGTAAAGATGTGACATATCGGGACGTCCGACAATTAGACTTTAGGATGACCCCATTGATTTTTAAGCGATTTGCGCAGTTGTCAGGCCAGATAGTGGGGGCTAGATCCCACTTTGTCTTTGCGTTCGTGCGCAAGTCGCGGCTTCGATGCGTTATTTGGATTGCAGCATGGGCATCTCACCTTGGGTGAGGCGGACATAAATCAATGCGGCGGCGAGCGCATCATCCAATGCATCATGCCGGGCCGGCAAAGGGACATCGAGGTGACGACTAATGGCTTCCATGCTGATGTCGTGATAGGCATTAGGTAGCAGGCGATCGAGTTTGCGTTGATAAATATCACTGACTTCAATCAGAGGGTTGGGGAGAGGAAAGCCGAGAAAATGCCGCGCGTAGCGATCGAGAATACTTTTATCATAACGAATGTGATAGCCGACCAATGGATGATTACCAATAAAGTCGACCAGTGCGGTGATTGCTTGATCTGCAGTGACACCGTGAACCAGATCCTGGTGGCGCAGACGATGAATTCTGACCGAGCCGGCGCTCAAACTCTCTGGCGCGGCCAGTGTCAAGGTGAGAGCGTGACTGGTGAGGATCCGATTGCCTTTAATCGGAGTGGCCGCAATCGTAACCAGCTCTGCACGGCGCGGATCCAAGCTGGTCGTTTCACAGTCCAGTGAAATCAGCGTGCTTGAGTCGGGGGGCAAAAATAAGTCCCGATAGGGTGAGTGTCGTAGACGATGACGGTACCAATGCCGAGTCAGCCAATTCAAATTAATCCCTCACGTGATAATGGAAAGCGAGTGACTCTTTGAACTTTTTCACCACATGCAGCCCGTGGCGCAGTAAGTCGCGTTCGCTAGAAGGGAGTTGAGCTACGTCGAGGTAGTTGCTTTGTGGTTCGCCACTCAATTGTTGTCTTAAACGTAATCGGATAAATAGCTTCAAGGCTTCGGAGAGGTTTTCCGCCGTTTCTTCCGCCAGTGCCCCTAGGTTGGCAAGCTGCTCCAGCCGCTCAAAGGTGTTGGTGTGTGGTACACCTTTTTCCAAGCTCATGGTACGTACGCCATGGACGATGGGAAAAATCCCCCCTTTTTTGATATCCAGCCCTTCTTTGCTGCTTTTGAGGGAGCCAAATACGGTCAAAGGAACGCGAAAGGCGAGCGCAGGACGGACAAAGGTGTTGAGCGTCAACATATTGTCGGTCAAGCTGTCTTTGAGTGGTGCTTGGATCGCATCAATCAGACTAAGATCGCCAGCGATCGGCTGGCTGTCAGCAAGGATCGCCAAGTCCATGACACTTTGATGGTTGGCACTTTGTGCCAGATTACGCACGGTTTGTTGCCATTGCGTGGCGGTTTTTACCCACTTGGGATTACTGACCATCACGTGACCTGGACAGGGCGGGTAACCGAGTTGATACAGTGTATGTGAAAAGGTCTCCATCACTTGCTGGCAATCGGGCCAGTTGAGATCGTCGGCGAGAATCAAGGCGTTGTCTTGGTCGGTTTTGAGTACTTGCTCGCCGCGCCCTTCAGAGCCCATGACCACCAAGCAGCACTGACGTTGGTAAGCCTCGGGCACTAACAAGCGAAAGGCTTTTTCCATGATTTGCTCATTCACCGTGGCGATAAGCTGCATCACAAAGCGGGTATGAATGCCATTGTTAAATAAGGTGTGTACCAGCTTGCTCTGGCTGTTTGCGGCGATCACCAGTTCGTCGATGGTTTGTGCGCGGGCAATCTGTAAGTTAAGCACGTGAGAGTGAGTCGAAAAGAGGCTCAGTACCTGAGGAAGATCGAGCATCCCTGCGGTGTTTCCGTGTTCATTGACGACCCGGACACGTTTTACACGCTGGCGTGTCATCTTAATCATGGCGTGAAAGAGAAAGTCGCCGCGTTCCACACTGATCACCGGACGTGTGGCCACCTCGCCAACAGGCACGGATTGATCGTAGCCTTCGAGCACGAGCGCATGAAGCAAATTGGTGCGGGTGATAATACCGCAGTCGCCATTTTCATCATCGACCAAGGCGCAGTCGCAGCGCTCCGCTTTCATCTGGGCGGTAGCGGCATGCAGGGGCACGTCGGGGGAGACACACAAGGCAGGTTGAATATTGCTGTCATCAATTCTTGTCAGCATAAACTCGGCGAGATTTTGTTGCTGACGAGCTTGCACCATCAGTGCTTGTCGGCGCTGAAGGTTGGTATCAAAGTAGCCTCGAAACGCGTGATTATGATGATAAATGGCGAGGAACACCTCGGCGGGTAACAGGTGGCAGAGGGTATCTTCTAGCGCGCGGTATCGGTGTTTGGCGGTGCCATTAAGCAGTGCTGGCACGTCGAACAAGTCGTCGGTGGTGTAATGAGAAAACACTTCCTTGCCGTCTTCTGACACTTCTTCCACGCTGCCTTTGATAATGATAAAGAGCTGCTCGCCCGTATCACCGGGCTGGATCAGGGTGTCGCCACGGCGAAAGTAGGCGACGTCGAGTGCTTGGCGGCATTGTTTGACTTGTGATGCGGTTAGGCAGTCAAAGGGCGCATGAGAGGTGTCAAAAGGTTCAGGCATAGTCGCACTCCTCACTGTGATATTCACAGTGTGTCTCACCCTTTCCGATCTCGCTAGCCGACTTTAGTCTAGCCAGTCATGCACCTGGACTGGTCACCACCATGTATTTGTCGACAATCGTGGCGCGCGTGTCTTTTTTTCCTCGCACAGAGCTGCGACACTTAGCGGGTATCTATCTTAATGTGAAGTAATGAGATGACCTTAACCCAATGTTCCCCGTTTCGCTGGCTGTCAGAATACTTTGGCGGTTTCTTTTTTTCCTATGGTGTGTATCTCCCGTTTTGGGCGGTTTGGTTTGAGTATCTTGGTCTCAATTCAGGCGTGATCGGCACCTTGATTGGGCTTGGTTTTGCAACCCGTTGTGTGGCCAACTTAGTGTTCACACCGCGCGTACAACAGGTTGAAGCCTTGTTGCCGGCGCTGCGGGCCTTGACACTCATGGCGTTAGTGACGTGTGCCTTGCATCCTATGATGGGTGCCAATGTGTGGTGGCTGGCTTTGGTGACCGTGTTATTTAATTTAGCCATTGGTCCCTCCGTCCCCCTGTCAGATGCGCTCGCCAACTATTATGCGCGCCATAAAGTTATCGACTATGGTCGAACTCGCCTCTGGGGATCGATAGCCTTTATTGTTGGGTCGAGTTTGACCGGATGGCTGGTGACCGAGCAATCGGCGGCGATTATTCCCTGGATCGCGATTGGCGGCTTGTCTGCCTGTTTGCTACTGACGTTGCGTCGACCGACATTGATGCCACAAAGCGAGCACGATATGACCAATAGCAAAGTCTCGATGCGTCAGCTTTTCCGCGACCGTCAGGTGGTCGTGTTCTTGTTAATCGCCTCCCTGCTGCAAGGCAGCCACGCAGCGTACTACAGTTTTAGTGCGATCTACTGGAAGCAGGCTGGATATAGCGAGAGCATCGTGGGCTATTTGTGGAGCCTCGGGGTTGTCGCGGAAGTGGCAGTATTTGCCTTGGGGGCGCGGCTTTTTAATGGCTGGTCATCAAAAGCCTTGTTCCAATTGGCGGCTGTGGGTGTATTGCTGCGCTGGGGGATCACAGGGACGACGACCGCTGCGGTGCCTGTGATACTGGTGCAACTGCTTCATGGTATTACGTTTGCCGGCGCACACCTTGGCGCGATGCAGTACATTCAGCGCGAGTGTGGGGCGCGATTGGTGGCCACACAAGCGGCGTACAATGCGCTACCAATGGGCGCAGTGGTGGCGGCGCTGACCACGGCAAGTGGGTGGATTTATGCTGTATCGCCCTCTGGCACTTTTTATACCATGGCGCTGCTTGCGTTGCCTGTTTTCGTTTTACCCCTGCGTGAGCCGGCATTTTGGCGTGCCAAGCAAGCTAAGGTGGCATAAACAGGCCTAAGCTGTAATAAACCACGATTAGGCTTGCAGTAAAGTTAGCTAAGGTGCCCACAAAGCGAATACGAGACGATTGAGTGGGCGCCGATACCGTGTTACACCCAGCTCAAGGGTTCGGCAAAGGATTGCGTCAGGAAGGGAGCCATGACACAAGGCTGGGTAATTGTCTCTGTTTCACTGCTTTATATGGGCGCACTGTTCGCGATTGCTTGGTATGGTGATCGTCAACCGCGCTGGTTACGCTCATGGCGCCCGTGGATTTATAGCCTTTCTATCGCGGTGTATTGCACCTCTTGGACCTTTTTTGGCACGGTTGGCCAAGCGTCCAGCTCACCATGGTCATTCCTACCGATTTACCTTGCCCCTATCTTGGTGTTTACCCTTGGGTGGCGTTTTCTTGCCCGAATGATCTTGATCGCCAAGCGCGAGCACATTACCTCCATTGCCGACTTTATCGCGGCGCGATATGGCAAATCGCAGGGCTTAGCGGTGATGGTGACCTTGATTGCCGTGGTCGGTGTGCTGCCCTATATCGCGTTGCAACTGCGCGGTATTGCCATGGGGCTCGATGTTCTGTCGCCAGAGCTGGGGCAAAGCATTGGCTTGGCACAGCCCCAAATCGCCTGGCTCGTGTGTCTCTCCTTGGCTGCATTTACCGTGTTATTTGGTACGCGTCATATTGACAGTACGGAGCACCACCGAGGGATGATGATGGCGGTCGCTTTCGAGTCGATCGTCAAGCTGGTCGCGTTTCTCGGGGTGGGTATTTTTGTGGTATGGCTGCTATTCCAAGCGCCCAGCTTGCCCGTGAGTCTTGAGGACTCTGGCGTGATTGGTCGCCCGGATGTGGGCAGCTTAATCATTCACACCTTGCTCACAGGGGCGGCAATCATTTGCTTGCCGCGCCAGTTTCACACCATGGTGGTGGAAAACACGCGCGCGAGTGATTTGAATACGGCGCGTAAAGTCTTCCCGACCTACTTGTTACTGATGCTGATTTTTGTGCTACCGCTCGCCTATGCGGGGCAAGCGTTGTTACCTGGGGCACCTGCTGATACGTATGTGATTCGGCTGCCGCTATCGGTAGGGGCTGAGGGGATGGCGCTACTGGCTTTTATGGGGGGCGCATCGGCTGCCAGCGGGATGGTGATTGTTTCAACCATTGCGTTGGCGATCATGGTATCGAACGATCTGGTGATGCCACTGTTGTTGCGGCGAATGAAGCTGAAATCCCGTAACTTTGCGCAGTTCTCTGGGCTGTTACTTAATGTTCGCCGTGCGCTGATCTTTTTGATCTTAATTGCCGCGTGGGGCTTCTATCATCTGATCCTCACTGTGCCCACTTTATCGGAAATTGGCTTTCTCTCCTTTGCGGCCATTGCTCAGTTTGCCCCTGCGATGATTGGCGCCTTGTACTGGCGTCAAGGCAACAAAAAAGGCGTATATGCTGGCTTACTCGTGGGGTTTTCACTGTGGCTGGTGACCATGATGACCCAAACCGGCATGCTGGCAGGAGATGGCCAATCTAACCTATTGATTTGGCTTATCACCCCTCCCGACTTTTCACCGTTTACTCACCTCAATACCGTGGATTGGGGCCTGGCCTTCAGTGTGTTAATGAATGCTCTTGGCTTTGTGGTGATTTCTTTACTCACGCGACCATCACTGAGTGAGCGTTTACAGGCCGCCGCGTTTGTTGGCATGCCACTGCCGGAAAACGATGATGCGCGCTTGTATCAAAGCCGGGTGACAGTGGCGGAGCTGGAGATGCTCGCGGCTCGCTTCGTGGGTCGCCGGCGCATGCGCCAGGCGTTTAGCCAATTTGCAGAGCAGCGTGGTGAAGAGCTGATGCCCCAACAACAAGCCAGCGCACCGCTGATACGTCATACCGAGCGGGTGTTGGCAGGCGTGTTTGGTTCGTCGTCGGCACGCTTAGTCCTTTCATCGGCCCTTCAGGGGCGCAATATGCAGTTGGAAGAAATTGCCACCATTGTTGATGAGGCCTCTGAGCTGTTTGATTTCTCGCGGGGATTACTTCAAGGGGCTATCGAGCATATCAACCAAGGGATCTCTGTGGTGGACAAGCAACTGCGGCTGGTGGCATGGAATCAGCGCTACATTGATATGTTTCAATTTCCACCTGGGCTTATTCAGGTCGGGAGACCGGTCGCGGACTTAATCCGATTCAATGCTCAGCGCGGACTTTGTGGGCCGGGTGATCCGGAAGAGCATGTCAGCAAGCGAGTGCTGCACTTAACACGACGAAAACCGCATACCTCTTCGCGAGTGCATCCAGACGGACGAGTGATTGAGCTGCAGGGCAACCCGATGCCGGGCGGTGGTTTTGTTATGACATTTACCGATATCACCGCGTTTCGGGATGCGGAAGCGGCGCTCAAGCAGTCTAATGAAACCCTTGAAGCGCGGGTGACTGAGCGAACGCGTGAATTAGAGCGGCTAAATAGCCGATTGATTGATGCGACCCGCAAGGCTGAATCCGCCTCACAGTCGAAGAGTCGCTTTTTGGCCGCGGTCAGTCACGATTTGATGCAGCCACTTAATGCTGCACGTTTGTTTGCTTCGTCACTCAGTGAGATGGCGGCAAACCGAGATACTGAAGCCGTTGCTCAGCACATAGAAAGCGCACTAGAAAGTGCGGAAGTGTTGATTGGTGATTTGCTCGATATCTCACGCCTGGAGTCGGGCAAAATGAAAGCACGTATCGAGACCTTTGCATTAAGCGAGGTGTTTCATGCGCTAGAGGCGGAGTTTGGCGTACTGGCTCGCCGCCAGGGGTTGGACTTTCGCGTTGTGACCAGCCAGGTGTTTGTTCAGTCTGATAAGAACTTGCTGCGCCGGGTGCTGCAAAACTTTTTGACCAATGCCTTTCGCTACAACCCTGAGGGCCGAGTGTTGTTAGGTGTGCGACGGGCAGGGCGCGACTACCGCATTGAGGTGTGGGACGATGGCGACGGGATCCCTGTCGATCGTCAGCAAGATATCTTTCAAGAGTTCACACGCATTGATCACGAAGGTGCGGAGCAGGGGTTGGGCTTAGGGTTGGCGATCGCGAAGGGCATTAGCCAAATCCTCTCTCAGCCTCTGGCGTTGAAATCCTGGCCGGGTCGAGGCACGGTGTTCTCGATGACAGTGAATGCGAGTCAAGCGGAAAAGATCGAGCCAAGTCCTGTGGCGCCTGTCACTTCATCGGCGCGAGAGCTCGAAGGTTGCCGTGTCTTATGTGTGGACAATGAGCAAGACATCTTGGATGGGATGGCGCAGCTTTTATCACGGTGGGGATGCGACGTTCGCTGCGCCCCTGACGTGAGTGGTGCGATCAAGACGATCGGCGAGCAATGGCAGCCTGAGTTTGTCCTGAGTGACTATCACTTAACGAACCAGCAAACGGGGTTGCAAGTGCTACAACAATGCCAACTAAAAGTAGGGTGCTGCTTTCAGGGGGTGATCATCAGTGCTGACCGCAGCGCCGAGACACAACAGACCGTGACTGGACTAGGCTTTATGTATCTCTCTAAACCGGTAAAGCCGCTTAAGTTGCGTGCATTATTACAACAGCGAGGAAAACAATGACCCCTTTTACCCTACCGCGCCTAGAGACAGATGTGGGTATTGTTAAAGTGGCAGGGCACTTTAACCCTGTTGATGGGCATATCGAGGTTGATGAATTGGCACACCTAGACGGTGATGGGTGGGCGGATGTGAGTCATTGGCTGACAGAGCAAGCGTATGAAAACAAAATCGCCACCATCGTAGCGGCGATCCGAACATCGTTGATGTCAATTGACGCGTGAATGGCAACCGTCTCACATTATGACGCATCCTGCGCCTGTTGGTGCTCGGTATAAAACGTTTTATGTTCGATAAAGGTCACTGGCGTTTCGGCATAATAGTGGCTTCCTTTCATACTCACGGCCAGGCGGATTTGCGTCTCTTCGCTGCGTGGTGCTGGCAGAGAGACCGTCCAGGTCATGCCTTGTTCATCGCGGATTTGCATGGTTTGCGGTGCGATGTTTGTCAGGCCGATTTGTGCGCCTTCCAGGGGCAGCTCGCTGACCAACCGCAGCGTTAGCCGATTGTTTTCGACGCCTTGCGATTCCAGTTTGAGTTTCATATCGCCATTTTCGAGCTGACAAAACCCACTGGTATAACGGCAATTAGAACGGACCGCCAGCGGATAGCTTTGCCCTGGCTGAGCGGCTTTGGGCGTCTCAGACACACTGGCATCGACGGCAAAATAGGCGATCACCGCTAACACTGGCGCAACCAGCATCGCAATAACCACATGTTTATTGGTGAGTAAACGCGTGACCGTTGACATCATGCCTCTCCTTGGCTGGTCGTAACCAACAGTATAAAAGCCCCCGCAGGGGCTTGATAGGTTAACACGGGATTAGTGTGATTGCGCATCGCCGGCTCCAGACGGCATACGAACGTGCTCGACCAAATCTTGCACCTCTTGCGGTGTTTCTTTGGTCATGCGCGAGACAATGATCGCCACGGCAAAGTTGCACACGGCCCCTACTGCGCCAAAGGCATTGGGCTCGATACCCAGTATCCAGTTGCTACCGAGGCTTTCTAAGTATGTCCAGTCAGAGATAAACAAAATCCCCTTGTGTTGGAATACGTAGAACAGGGTAACGCTGATCCCCGCGACCATACCGGCAATCGCCCCTTCTTTGTTAATGGTCTTGGTAAAGATCCCCATCATGAGTACCGGGAAAATCGATGACGCGGCTAAGCCGAACGCCAGTGCCACCGTCCCGGCCGCAAAGCCTGGTGGGTTGAGCCCTAAGTAGCCGGCCCCAGCGATGGCTAATGCCATAGATATCCGGCTTGCCAGCAGCTCGCCTTTTTCGCTGATATTTGGATTGACGACCCCTTTAATTAAGTCGTGGGATATGGCTGACGATATCGCAAGCAACAACCCGGCGGCAGTCGACAGTGCCGCGGCTAAGCCACCGGCGGCGACCAGGGCTATCACCCAGTTAGGTAGCTTGGCAATCTCTGGGTTGGCCAGCACCATGATGTCGCGGTCAACACGTAGCTCATTGGTTTCTGCATTCGAGGTGTATTGAATTTTCTGATCACCGTTTTTATCTTCAAAGCCTAGCAGCCCGGTGGTTTCCCAGTTCTTAAACCAGTCTGGACGCTGGTCATAGGCGAGGTTGTCACCGTTCGGTAGATTCACCGTGTCCATTAAGTTCAAGCGCGCCATTGCCGCCACCGCAGGTGCTGAGGTATACAAAATCGCGATAAAGAACAGTGCCCAACCGGCAGATGTCCGTGCATCACGCACCTTAGGGACGGTGAAAAAGCGAATAATAACGTGGGGTAAACCGGCCGTACCTATCATCAGTGACATGGTGTAGGCAAACATGTTGAGTGTACTAC
The DNA here is from genome assembly GCF_009377995.1 of Salinivibrio sp. VGrn1. Taxonomy (NCBI): domain Bacteria; kingdom Pseudomonadati; phylum Pseudomonadota; class Gammaproteobacteria; order Vibrionales; family Vibrionaceae; genus Salinivibrio; species Salinivibrio sp. VGrn1. The sequence continues at coordinate 20,926 of NZ_SATA01000013.1, read as the reverse complement.
CCCGCACGGCGGTGGTGTATTCGACAAAGCCGAGTTCGGTCACCACCTGATCGAGTCGGTCGAGCAAGTACTGATCCGTCCCCGCCATGGTGCTACCTAAACCAAGCTGTGGGAATGGGTTACCCGTCAGTTTGAGGGAGATGAAGATTGCGGGAATAGTGTAAGCTAAAATGAGCACGCAATACTGAGCAATTTGGGTGTAGGTAATGCCTTTCATCCCGCCCATCACGGAATACATAAAGACAATGACCATACCGATTAATAGCCCGGTGGAATAGTCGACTTCTAAGAAGCGGCCAAAGGCGACGCCCACCCCTTTCATCTGGCCGATAACATAGGTGACGGAGGCGATGATCAAACAAACAACGGCAACAATGCGCGCGGTTTTTGAATAGAAGCGTTCACCGACAAACTCTGGCACGGTAAACTTGCCAAACTTACGTAGGTAAGGGGCGAGCAACAGTGCGAGGAGCACGAAGCCGCCCGTCCAGCCCATCAAAAAGACCGAGCCCCCATAGCCCATAAACGCGATTAAGCCGGCCATAGAAATGAACGAGGCAGCTGACATCCAGTCGGCAGCGGTCGCCATCCCGTTCGCCACTGGGTTCACCCCGCCACCGGCGACATAGAACTCTTTGGTGGAGCCTGCGCGTGCCCAGATCGCAATCCCAATATAGAGGGCGAACGTGAACCCGACAACAATATAAGTAATGGTTCTTAAATCCATGTGTTAGTCCTCTTACTCGTCGTCCACGCCGAACTCGCGATCGAGTTTGCGCATTTGTTTGGCATACACAAATATGATGCCGAGGAAGGTATAAATCGATCCCTGCTGAGCAAACCAGAACCCAAGTTTGTAGCCACCAATTTGAATAGTATTGAGGGCATCCACGAATAAGATCCCACAGCCGAATGAGACAACAAACCAGACAATCAGCAGACTGATCATCAGTTTGACGTTTCTGTCCCAGTAGGCTTTCGCGTGTTCCTTGCTTTGAAACGCCATCGCCTTCTCCTTGTTTAGCACGTTAATGGAATGTTACTTGAAGACGATAGCAGGGGATGGACGAAGCGACATTGCAACTTTAGTCGAGCGCAGTCAGCGATAATGAGCGGAAAAAGCAGGGTTTTTGTGAGCTAGGTACGGCTGACTCGGGTTGAGCCAGCCAAGTCTTTCGCCAAAGGTCTAACTGAGGTGATAAAACTTTTGGATGCCTTCGAGTAAATTCGCAACGGCGACCGAGGCAAGGATCAGCCCCATGACGCGGCTGATAATCGACGCCCCCACATTCCCAATCACTTTGTGAATCACATTGGCGCCGAGGAGTAAGACCAAGGTCGCGACCAAAACAACAAACATCACCCCAGCGGTCACCGCTTGTTCCGCAATGGCATACCGATTGTTATCTGTGAGCATGACTACCGCCATCATGGCACCGGGGGAGGCAATGGAAGGGACGGCGAGTGGATAAACCGCGGTGGCGGCAATTTCTGCTTTATCAACGTCTTCACTCAGCATTTTGGCTTCTTGGCCGGGTTTTCCTTCACCGAAAATCATGGTGAGGGAAAACAATAGCAACACCAAGCCACCGGCCGCTTGGAATGCGGGTAACGGGATTTGCATGGCTTCAAGCAAAATCTGACCGACAATTAAAAAGAACAGCAAAATGGCAAAGGCAATTGCCACGGCTTTCACCGCGACGCGGCGCTTTTGTTTGGCAGACATGTGGCTGGTTTGTGACAGATAGATGGGCACGCTACCGACAGGGTCGATTACGGCCCATAAAATTACGAATTGCGTCGCAAGAATACTTAACATAGGCGCTCCAAAGTCGGTGTCTAGAGCGCTAGCGTATCAAAGTTCGATATTAGATTGCTGCAATAAAATCACCGCTTGCGTGCGGTTTTTCACGCCCAATTTACGAAATATAGCCGTCATGTGGGCTTTAATGGTCGCTTCGGATACCGCTAAGTCATAAGCGATCTGCTTATTCAGCAAGCCATCGCAAAGCATTCGCAATACTTTGTACTGCTGTGGGGTCAGTGTGGCGAGTTTGTCAGATAAGCTTTCGCTCTCATCGTCTTCGCCGAGATTATCTGGAAAGCAGGGCGTGCCGTCGAGCACTTGGGTTAACGACTGTACCAACGCACGCATATCGCTGGATTTAGGAATAAAGCCAAAGGCACCATGAGCGCGTACCTGACGGATCACACTCGGCTCTTCACTGGCAGAGATCACCACAATCGGTAGGGTGGGATATTGGTGACGCAGCGCAATCAGCCCTGACATGCCATTCGCGCCAGGCATTTTTAGGTCGAGCAGCACCAAGTCGACCTCAGCATCTCGCGCTAAGATCTGATTTAAACTGTCTAAGCTGTCTGCCTCTAGCAGGTTGGCTCCGCTTATCGCCATATGCACGGATTGAAAGAGGGCGTTCCGAAACAGTGGATGATCATCAGCGATAACGATGGTGTGTTGCGCTTCCATAATGCGGCTATCTTCCCTTTGTTTTCAATAAAGCTACCACCAGATATGGGGTTTATCAATTTTGTAACAAGAGAACTAAGAGATTGATCATTGCTCGCTTTTTACTTCATGTTTCAATCCATGCTGGCGTAGGTGAGTCATGAAAGCTTGAGGTGCTAAAAAGCCGGTAATGCGAGCTGTCGCATGACGCTCTCCATTGGGCAACCAAAAGTCGAGTGTGGGCAGCCCGGCCACGTCTTGGGTGCGCATTAACGCAAAATCATCAGGACGATTTTCACTCAGATCCACTTTAATGCGGTGCATGCGGCTGAGCTGCTGAGCCACAGCCGGATCCGTGAAGGTTTTTTGGGCGAATTGTTTACACGGAATGCACCAATCGGCGTAGTAATCAACCAAGGCTATTTGTTGATTAGCCGCAGCGCTGGCGAGCTCTGCATCAAGTGCTTCTTGCGAGTTGACGGTGATAAATGGCGGTGCGGTAGCAGACGCTTTTGGCGGCGCGGTGACTTGTTGCGAGCGAACGATGTGAAGCGCACCAGCACCCAGTGCGGCAATCAATAACCCAGCCGTTAGTGCAAAGCGGCGACCTTGTCTCATACTTTTTCCTTTTCATGCCAATAGGATGAGTATACACACATACCATGATCACATTGTATGGGTTTGCGATTGAATCAACTGGCCGGGGGTCATGCCAAACTGACGCTTAAAGGCGGTAACAAAATTAGAGGGATGATGGTAGCCCGCCCAGTAAGCCGCTTCGCCAATTGAAATCGCCTCATGCAGTAACTTTTCTTTGACCACCACCAACCGACGACGACGGATGTAATCTGAAACGGGCATGCCTAGATGGGTACGAAAACGGCGCTGCAGTGTGCTGCGACTCAGGCCACATGCGTGTGCAATGGTCGATAAGGTTAATGCGGTGTGCAGCTTAGTTTCAATATACGCGACGGCTTTTGCGATTTGTGGTTCATGAGTTGCAGGGATGAGTTCGGTAACAGACTCAATGGTGAGATGAGAGGCTTGCTCACACAGGTGCTTGATGATGGTGAGTGCATGTAAGTGCTGGGTCAGGGGATCAGCCTCGTTTTGCCTACTAAAGCGGGGTAATAAGGCTTGAATGGGGTCGAATATGGCGGTACTAGGTTGCCAGCGTACACAGCCTAAATGATGACGATGCAAGGCACTAAGCAGTGGCAAGGCTTGCTCGTCTGCATATCCATCAAGCCACTCGGGCGGTAGCAATATATTCACTTTTTTAAGGTGATTCCCTGCAATTAAGCGACGACGAAAGGTGCTGTCACGGCACACGGAGACGGCAAGTGCTTGGGGCTGGTGGCATGCATTGCACCGATACGTGTGGTCATCGTAGGCAAACTCCAGCACGCCCTCGAGGACTATCACTAGCATGATCCCCTGATGGGCACGGTGGAGGACATTGGCATCACATAATTCATCGGTGATCCCGCTATCGATATGCAACCCACCCGGACATGAAGTATGTAAAAACTGTCCCCGTACCAAGGGTTGCGTCCGTTTTGAGTGATTAGCCATGATCTCGGCGTGACCATCTGCGCTGGACTCTCGCTGTGTGCAAACAACAGAGACGGGTGCTGCCATCGTATTCCTCCGTAACACGCCGCATAAACGTGCTATGCATAAACGCTCTGCGCATAAAAGCTTGATGCGTGCGCATAATTGTTTTTTCTTCCTGAAAAGCACTGAAATAGTAACATAAATGCGAATTATTACCATTTAGTTGTTTGGGTTATCGACGAAGGAAATGAAGTATGACGTTGTTACTACCTGTCCCAGCACGTCTGGGCTTGCTGACGCTTAGTATAGCCAGTGCTCTATATGCCCCTGCGGTGGCTGCTGATAATCTTGAGGATGAAAGCATAGAAACTGTCTCAGTATGGGGGACGCAAGTGTCCAGCTCATCCCGTTACCTGGGAGAAACGGATCTCACCGTCAAGCAACCGGATCACCTCTCTGATCTATTGCGTGATATCCCCGGTGTGGATGTGGGGGGCACGCACTCGCTCACCCAGCGCATTAATATCCGTGGTTTTACCGAACAAGATCTGGATATCACCGTCGATGGCGCCTCTCAAGGCGGTAAAATGTTCCACCACATCAGCAACCTCACTTTAAATCCTGACATTTTGCAGCGTGTTGATGTCGCGGTGGGCGCCTCGTCGATTCTCACCAGCGAGCTGGGGGGCGCGGTCGCGTTTGAAACCAAAGATCCCTACGATCTCTTGCGTGCTAATGAGACATTTGGAGCACGCCTAAGTGCTGGTTGGGGCAGTAATGACTCCCAACAAGGCTCGTTGACCGTTTATGGGTTGTTGAGTGATGAATGGGATGCGATGGCATATATTAGCCGTTTTGATCGGGACAACTTTAAAGATGGTAATGGGCATCGCACCTTTGGCGGTGAGGGAGAGATCACTAATGGCTTAGTAAAAGTAGGCTGGGAGCCTGCAAGTGGGCATCGCTTTGAACTCAGTTATGATAAGTATCGCGATAAGGGCGACTATCTGCCGCGTCCTGATATGGGTGTAAGCTTCAACCGTAATCGTACCGGTGAAATGATACTGCCAGTGACCTACGATCGTGATACCGCCACGATCAATTACGAATACACCCCGTCACAAGCTATCGAATTGAAAGCGCTGGCCTATTATAACCAGCTGTCACTCACCCGTGATGAAACCGAATTTGCCACCCACCCATTTCTTGCTGACCGCAAAGGCGTCAACGTGGCGGAAGACACGAACCTTGGGGTAAAACTCAGTGTGTCACAGCGTATTGGCGATCACCAACTCGCGTACGGTGCGCACTATGAAAATCAAGACAACGACACCCAATTTGCCAAACCGGGTGTACAGATTTTGGAATCGGCCGACAAGATTGCGCTGTATGTGGAAGACAAGATCGCGCTTACCCCACGTTTTTCGGTGACGCCCGCGGCGCGTTATGACAGCTTTGATCGCCGAGCGACCAGCTCGAGTCAGCGTTATGATGATGTGTCGTTGGCATTGGGGGCCGAGTTTGTCGCTAACGACTATCTCACCGTGTTTGCCAACAGTCGAGAGCTGCACAAAGCACCGCCATTGAATGAATCATTTACCACCACAGCACTGAGTGAAAGCGCGGATAAAGACTTGAAAGCCGAGCATGGCCGGACCGATGAAATTGGTGTGCGCCTCTCGAATGCCGCGGCGCAAGAAAACTATTTATTAACCGCCAATCTGACGGTGTTTCGCACTGAGCTCGATGATGAAATTGTGGTGCGTAGTTACAAAGATGGCAGTGGTAATTGGGCGTATGAAACCACCAACCGTGGCGATGCCACCTATCGTGGCTTTGAGGCCAGTACCTATTGGGCATGGCAGCAGTGGACGGCGTCAGCCAGTTACAGTCGCACGGATGTGAGTTATTCAGAGGCGTATCAACTGGATCAGATTTTTGGTCGCGCCCGCCACCTCGGCGATACCGTAGCCTTGAATGCGGATTACGCGTTGACCCGTTGGGATGTTTTGCTGGGGTGGAACACTCAAATTCAGCGATCGACCACCGTTCCTGATAGCAACTTGACCAAGCCGGGCTACACAGTCCACAACGTGTTCGCTCAGTGGCAACCGATGGCAGTAGACGGATTCACTTTGACGGCAGGGGTCGACAATCTGTTTGACAGTCGCTATCGCTCGCATGCGTCAACGTCAGGTAAACGAGGCGCAGAAATCCTCGATTACGAGCCCGGTCGCAATATTAAATTGACGGCATCCTATCAATTTTAATCGCAAAGAGGTGGGCGCTTGCGCCCACCTATCAAGGAGCATTGATGCCTAGTATGACGACGATGATTGACTCCGAGCATGCCCCACGTTACTTGCAGACCTTGTGTCGTCACTTTGGTCGCAAAGTCGAGGCGAGCTGGGATGAGCAAACAGGACGCGTACATTTCCCTGCGGGAGTGTGTGATATGCAGGTGCAAGGAACCCAGTTGCGTGTTACATGCCATGCCGATGATGAAGCGAGCTTAACCTTGGTGACTGAGACGGTCAGTAGCCACATCAAGATGTTTGCACGCCGAGAAGCACTGCCCCATCAGTGGCAGTGCGTCGCCGACGCTTAGGCGTGTTTTTTCGCGCGGCCTTGCACCGCCTTAAAACGTGGATTGGTTTTGCAAATGACGAACATGCGTCCGCGACGCCGAACGACTTGACAGTCAGGATGACGTTGACGGGCGCTTTTTAGTGAGTTAACGACCTTCATGACGACGCCTTTTTGCGGCGGCCTACTTGGCCAAACTTACGCGCGAAGTGTGCCGCGCGCCCTTCTTTGTTCGTCGCTCGTGCCTTCCCAGTATATACCGGGTGTGAGGCGCTCGAGATATCCAGTGGATAGTAAGGATAGGTTTTGCCATCTTGCCACTCGATGGTACGTGATGTTTGCAAGGTTGAGCCGACAATAAAATAGGCGTCAACACTGGTGTCATGAAAAACGACAGAACGGTATTCGGGATGGATATTGGCTTTCATAACGACTCCCTATTGTTTGTTATGATATAACATAACACTTACTAAGGAGGATGAAAAGTGCATCAGCGTCCAGGTTAAAGATCTCATTTCCCCAACTTTTTGTTGTCAGTTCGCGAAAAGTGTTACTTTTTCTTACCTGAATCAACATGCGCGTGACGGCACCTGGTTAGGATTTGGCCATGGTGCTGAGCGCGGTTGCTCACATCTCCCACCAAGGATGGTGCTTATTAGTGGCGATAGGCCGACGGAGGAGCCGTCATATCGTATCTACCCCCAATACGCCATGGGCGTGCCATAGACAATGAATGCATGTGAACGGACGCGTGGGGACGTCTATCCAAAGTAGGAGAAAGTTATGTTCTTGGTTGAGTTATTAGTGGTACTCAGCTGCATCTTAATCGGTGCCCGTATCGGCGGCATTGGTTTAGGTGTGATGGGCGGGGTCGGGCTCGCGGTACTCAGTTTTGGTTTCGGTTTGCAACCCACGCATCCACCTATCGACGTGTTGCTGATGATCATGGCGGTGGTCGCCGCTGCAGCCACCATGCAAGCTGCAGGTGGCTTGGATTTTTTAATTAAAATTGCCACCAATATATTACGTAAAAACCCACGTCACATTACCTTTGTTGCCCCTTTAGTGACTTATGTCTTCACCATGATGGCGGGAACCGGACACGTTGCCTATTCGGTATTGCCGGTGATTGCTGAAGTCAGTCGCAAAAGCGGCATTCGTCCGGCTCGCCCTTTGGGTATGGCGGTCATTGCCTCGCAATTTGCGATTGTAGCCAGCCCCATCGCGGCAGCGGTGGTTGCATGTGTGGCCTTTTTAGAGCCGCAAGGCATTACCCTTACCGATGTGCTGTCGGTCACCATTCCTAGCACCTTTATTGGTCTTGCTTTGGCGTGTGTGATTGTTAATAAGCTGGGTAAAGAGCTTAAAGACGATCCTGAATATCAACGCCGTTTACAAGATCCCGACTTTCGTCGAGAAATGGAAGCGGATTTGGCGGTGGAAGATATCGAAGTCACGCCGGAGGCGAAGAAATCGGTTGGCTTGTTCTTATTTGGTGCCTTAGCCGTGGTCATAATGGGGGCATTCCCAACCCTGCGCCCGGCCTTTGATGGCGAGCCAATGGGGATGGCGCATACCATTGAAATCGTGATGCTGTCAGTGGGTGCATTGATCATTTTGACCTGTAAGCCGGACGGCAATGCGATTAGCCAAGGTTCGGTATTCCATGCGGGGATGCGTGCCATCGTCGCAATCTTTGGTATTGCTTGGCTAGGTGATACTTTGATTGGTGGCCATGGCGAGATGGTCAAAGAGGCGGTGTCTGGCTTGGTTGAGATGGCACCGTGGACATTTGCGTTTGCGCTGTTCGCCTTGTCAGTGATGGTGAACAGCCAAGGTGCAACGACAGCGGTGTTGGTGCCGGTGGCGATTACCTTGGGGCTACCGCCTTCGATGATTATTGCGACCTTTGTAGCGGTGAATGGCTACTTCTTTATTCCTAACTACGGGCCTATCATTGCCTCCATCGACTTTGACCGAACCGGCACCACGCGGATAGGTAAGTACATTTTTAATCACAGCTTTATGGCACCAGGCTTGCTGAGTATGGTGTTCAGTATCGCTTGTGGTTTGCTGATTACGCAGGTGCTGTAACGGCGGTTTACGGTATAAAAGAAGGGCGCTATCAGCGCCCTTTGTTGTCTCTATCGGTCGTCGGTGTCTGTTGTGAGTGACCCACTACGATGACTGACCCACTACGCGTTAAAACGTTTACCGCGATACTTAGGATGCATCAGGTTTTCAACCGAGAAGATCTCGTCCAGCTCCGCCTCGGTCATTAAACCACGCTCGAGCACCACTTCTTTAACGCTCTTACCTGTTTCAGCACAAATCTTGCCGACAATATCGCCTTCATGGTGGCCGATAAAGGGGTTAAGATAAGTGATGATGCCAATCGAGTTATGCACATAGTGCTCGCACACCGCTTGGTTAACGGTAATCCCGCTCACACATTTTTCACCGAGATTGCGGCAACCATTGGCTAAAATCGAGATAGACTCAAACAGCGCCTGCCCAATGACGGGCTCCATCACGTTAAGCTGGAGCTGACCGGCTTCGGCGGCAAAGGTGATGGTGGTGTCATTCCCCATTACCCGGTAGCAAACCTGGTTAACCACTTCAGGGATCACCGGGTTAACCTTAGCGGGCATGATGGATGAACCGGCCTGCATTTCGGGTAGGTTAATTTCATTGAGCCCCGCACGTGGGCCCGAGGAAAGTAGACGGAGGTCGTTACAAATCTTCGATAGTTTCACTGCCAGGCGTTTTAGCGCACCATGCACCATCACATAGGACCCACAGTCTGACGTGGCTTCAATCAAATCTTCGGCCGGGATACAGGGTAAGCCCGTGATTTCAGCTAGGCGTTTTACCGCCAGTTGTTGATAGCCTTCGGCGGCATTCAACTTAGTACCAATCGCGGTCGCGCCGAGGTTTACCTCTAACAGTAACGCTGCGGTGTATTTGATGTTTTTAATCTCCTCGCGCAGTAGCACTGAGAAGGCTTTGAACTCTTGCCCGACCGTCATCGGCACCGCATCCTGCAGCTGGGTGCGGCCCATTTTGATCACGTGTGCATAGGCTTCGGCCTTGGCGTCGAATTCTTTTTGCAGATAATCAATCGCATCCATTAGTTTTAGAATGCTGTTGTAAACGGCAATACGAAAACCGGTGGGGTAGGCACAATTGGTCGATTGGCTCTTATTGACGTGATCGTTGGGATTAATCACATCATAGTCACCTTTTTCGTGCCCCATCAGCTCAAGCGCAAGGTTGGCAATCACCTCATTGGCATTCATGTTGACTGACGTCCCTGCGCCGCCTTGAAAGACGTCCGAGGGGAATTGATCCATGCATTTGCCTGTTTGTAGGATTTGGTCGCAGGCTTTGATGATGTAATCGCCGACATCTGCGGGGATCACGCCGAGCTCTTGGTTTGCCATCGCGGCGGCTTTTTTGGTGTAAACCATGCCGCGTACGAAATCGGGGATATCAGAAATCCGGGTGCCGGAAATAGTAAAGTTTTCGATCGCCCGCAGCGTATGGATGCCGTAGTAGGCATCGGCAGGTACCGCGCGTTGGCCGAGTAAATCTTCTTCTAAACGGGTTGCTGTGGTTAGGGTTGAGGTTTCATTGGGTGTTATAATCGTCTGAGACATGCGTTGGCCTTAACATCAAGTTATTATAATGATTAAAACGTCGCCACAAATTTTGCTGTAGAATCCATTCCTCAGAGATTTTGGCTGGATGTATTATCTGTTACATCCTTTCAGCCGCCATTACAGCATATAATGCGGTGAAAAGGGCTGACCCCGGTCACAGCTGTAGCATGGCGCACAGACAAAATGCGCTTTCTTGCACTTTGATTCAAGGGCTAAATTCGGTTTCGTTGTTCGGCTTTTGGCGGATTTTGATGTTAGGATGAACAGTCCATTTCCAGCGCGAGGTGAACCGTGTTTCCAATCTTATTGCTGCTATTTATTCTGGTCCCAGTGATTGAAATCGGCCTGTTCATTCAGGTTGGTGGTTGGTTGGGATTGTGGCCAACACTGGCGCTGGTTTTGATCACCGCATTCGTCGGCGCCTCTTTGGTACGGAGTCAAGGACTGATGACTCTGGCTTCGGTGCAAGATAGGCTCAACCGCGGTGAGTTACCCGCCCAGCAAATCCTTGAAGGCGTGATGCTGGCCGTCGCCGGTGTGCTGCTGTTAACGCCAGGTTTCATGACCGATGCGATGGGGATGTTGGTGCTTTTGCCTGGGCCGCGAGCCGCGCTCGCCAAACAAGTGATGAAGCGCGTCACTGTGTCTCAAGCGAGCTTTAGCCAAGGTAACTTCCATCAAGGGGGCAATGCGCAAGGTCCTTTTGGTGAGGATCCGTTCCGTCGCGGAGGCCGTGGTGAGGATGGCAATACCTTTGAGGGGGAATATGAGCGCAAAGATGACGACGATGATGACCATCGCCTGCGCTAAGCCATGTCGGGGTTAAACCCAGCCAAAAGGCCGCATGAGGATGCGGCCTTTTTCGATCATGGCGTCCCGCTTACTCGGTGAGCTCGGGGCGCTGACGGTATTGGTCGAGTGATGCTGGGTTATCCAGCGCACTTAACTGCGCCACGTCTTGGCCATGGACCACATCGCGCACTGCCAACTCGGCCAGTTTCCCTGACTTGGTGCGTGGAATATCGCTCACCTCGGCAATTACGGCGGGAACGTGACGCGGCGTGCACTGGGTGCGGATGGTTTTTTTGATGGTTTGCTTGAGTGACTCATCCAGTGTGACTCCGGCGGCGAGTTTGACGAATAGCACCACGCGGACATCATTTTGCCATTGCTGACCAATGACCACCGAATCCATGATCTCGCTAAGCTGATTCACATGGCGATAGATTTCCGCCGTACCAATTCGTACCCCGCCTGGATTTAATACCGCATCAGACCGGCCATAGAACACCATACCACCTTGTGCAGTCAGGCGTACATAGTCACCATGAAACCAGATATCATCAATCTTGTTCCAATAGGCATTGTGGTAGCGGCTGCCATCGGTATCGTGCCAAAAGCCAACCGGCTGGTTGGGGAAGCTATTACAACACACCAGCTCCCCTTTCTGCTCTTCAACCGCTTGCCCTTGGGCGTTAAACACTTGTACATCGAGCGCCAAGCCTCGCTTTTGGCTTTCGCCGCGATAAACCGGTGACAGTGGGCTGCCAAGAACAAAACAGCCACAAATGTCGGTACCACCCGCAATCGAACTTAACTGCAGATCGGACTTTATCTTTTGATAGACATAATCAAACTGCTCGGGCGCAAGTACCGAGCCGGTCGAACACAGGACACGTAACGACGCCAGCGAGTAATCATCTTTTGGCGCCACACCTTGTTTTTCCAATGCCTCTAAGTATTTCGCCGCCGTGCCAAAAAGGGTGAGCTGGTGCCGCTCGGCCAGTCGCCAAAGTACTCCCGCATCCGGATAAAACGGCGAGCCATCATAAAGCACCAAGGTCGCGCCACTTGCTAAAGCGCTGACTTGCCAATTCCACATCATCCAGCCGCAGGTGGTGAAATAGAAAAAGCGATCGCCGGGGCGCACATCCGAATGGAGCTGATGCTCTTTCAAATGATTGAGCAATATCCCCCCCACCGAATGAATAATGCACTTGGGCTTTCCCGTGGTGCCGGAAGAGTACAGCACAAAGAGTGGGGCATTGAACGCCACGCGGGTAAAGCGAAGCGGCGGCGCGTCGTTAGCTAATAAGTCTTGCCAGTTATCCACGCCAGCAGGTAAAGAAGGTCGATCGCCATCAAAAGGGATCACCACTAGGCGCTCAATGGCCGATACCTTATCCACCACCTGCTGCGCTTTATTCAGGCAGTCATAGGTTTTGCCGTTGTAATGATAGTGATCGGTGGTAAACAGCACTTTGGGCTCGGTTTGGCCAAAACGGTCCAACACACTGTCGACGCCAAAGTCCGGTGAAGTTGAGGTCCAAATCGCGCCTAGTGCCGCGGTGGCAAGCATCGCAATCACGGTTTCCGGTAGGTTGGGTAAATAGCCGGCAACCACATCGCCTGGTTGAACGCCTTGCGTATCTAGGTAGTGACGGATGGCCGCCACCTGATCGACGAGCTCACGCCAAGTGAGGGTGCGTGCTACCTCATGCTCACCGCTAAAAATCATCGCCGGTTGGTCGGCATATTGCTCTGCGTGCTTGAGCAGGTTTTCGGCATAGTTCAGACGTGCGGTGGGAAACCACTGGCTATCCCGATTAGGGTGCTCGGGGTCGATATCGCACACTCTCTCGCCCGGATCGCCGATCACGCCAGCAAATTGCCATAACTGTTGCCAAAAATCGCCGCTTTGGCGTACTGACCATGCATAAAGATCGTCATAGCCACTCAGCTGGGTGTCGTGATCTTGATTCACGGCACGGATAAACGCGGCGAGTAAGGTGTGGGTTTGACGTTCCTTATCCGGTGCCCACAACAATCCGTCTTTCATGTCCTCTCCTTAGCTCTTATCAGGGTGTGCCTGTATAAATGCATCCAGCGCTTGGCATTGTGATTCAATGCGCGTCAGGGTTGGGTAGGCCGTTAAATCAAACGCAAACCGGCGTGCATTAAACAGCTGCGCGACCAAACAAATATCGGCCAAATTGGGCGCTTCGCCGCCAATAAAGGAGCTGTCTAATCCTTGTAATTTGGCTTCCAAACCATCGAACCCTTGTTTTAGCCAATGGTGATACCAAGTGATTTTGTCGTCATCACTGTGGCCAAAGGGGCCGGTTAAGTATTGCAGAACCCGCAAGTTATTGAGTGGATGCACATCACAGGCAATGTCGAGCGCCAGTGATCGACACTGGGCTTTTTGCACTGGATCACTGGGGAGCAGTTTGACCTGTGGATAGCGCTCGTCGAGGTATTCGATAATGGCGAGCGATTGGCTCAAGGTGACATCGCCATCGACCAAGGTAGGCACTAAACCGGCGGGATTGAGCGACCGATAGGCGTCGCTGTGCTGGTGTTTATCCAGCAGGGACACGGTTTCTCGTTGGTAGGTGAGGCCTTTAAGGCCAAGGGCGATGCGGACGCGGTAGGCCGCGGTCGACTTACTGTAATCATAAAGCAGCATACAAGCTCCTAGACGGCGTCAACGTCAAGCGCGCCTAGAGACTCTAGGCGCGCATCAAGGTTACTCCGGGATGTAACGGGTCACGGTTTGCTCAATGGCGCCGAAAATAGATGCCTCTTGGCTGTCGCGCATATCGATGGTGACGCTATCGCCAAAGGTCATAAACGGGGTTTTTGCCTCACCTTGGTCGATAATTTCCAGCATGCGCTTTTCGGCTAAGCAGCACGAGCCTTTGCTGCGATCGGTGTTGGACACAGTACCGGAGCCAATAATGGTCCCCGCACTGACATGGCGGCTTTTCGCCACATGCGCGACCAGCTCGGCAAAATCAAAGGTCATATCGACACCGGCGTCGGGTGACCCGAACCATTCGCCGTTGAGGGTGACATGCATCGGTAAGTGGACTTTATGATCGCACCAGTGATCGCCCAGCTCATCTGGGGTAACCGCCACTGGTGAAAATGCAGAAGCCGGCTTGGATTGGAAAAAGCCGAACCCTTTGGCAAGCTCGCCGGGGATGAGGTTGCGCAGTGAAACGTCGTTGACCAGCATCAGCAGTTTAATGTGTTGGCCCGCTTTGTCAGCACTAAGATGCATGGGGACATCATCGGTGACGACGGCAAGCTCGGCTTCAAAGTCACAGCCCCACGCATCATCGACCAATTCAATCTCGTCACGTGGGCCGAGAAAGCCATCAGACATGCCTTGATACATCAGTGGGTCGGTCCAAAAACTCTCAGGCATTTGTGCGCCGCGTGCTTTGCGCACCAGTTCAACGTGGTTAACGTAGGCGCTACCATCCGCCCACTGAAAGGCGCGGGGCAGTGGAGAGTCGCAGACACTCGGGTCAAAGGCAAAGGACTCACTGACTTGGTTGTCGTTGAGCGCGTCGTAGCGTTGAGTCAGTTTGGGCGCAAGTGTCGCCCAGTTATCGAGCGCCGCTTGTAGTGTGGGCGCAATATCGTCGGCGTGGACGGCGCGAGTAAGGTCACGAGAGACCAAAATCAATTTGCCATCACGTCCGTGTTTGAGTGAAGCCAGTTTCATTGCTTTCTCCTTCGCTATTCTGCGTCACTTGGCGTGCGCCAAGAGTGAACATAATCGGTCAGTTCGGTGGCTTTCGCCGCGTCGCCCATATCAAGTGGCATGCGGGTATCAATCATCACCGCCACTTCGTCGGTCTCTTTTTTCTGATGCTTTTTGCCTGCGGCAAAGGCTTTTGGGTGAGGACCATGTGGGAAGCCACAAGGGTGTAGAGTCACCATGCCGGCATCAATGTTATCGCGGCTGAAAAAGTCACCTTGGTGATAGAAAAGCACTTCATCGTAGTCATCGTTATTGTGGTAGAAAGGCACCTTCAGTGCGCCAGGATCTGACTCGATCGGGCGGGGGACAAAGGTACAAATCACAAAACCTTGCGCGACAAAGGTGGTGTGCGCGGATGGTGGTAAGTGGTAACGATGGCTCATCAACGGGCGGATATCTCGCCAGTTGAGCCGGAATACGGTGAGGTTGCCTTTCCAGCCCACGGCATCGAGTGGGTTATAAGGGTAAGTGACACGGTTAAGCTGTTGGCGCGATTTGATCATCACTTGCCAGCTTTCGCTGTCGGATTGCTGGGCTTTAAAACTATCGTCAATGCGCGCATGTTCTAACACCGCAGGGTCAAACACCGCATGTTCGCCGACAATGCCTCGTTCGGCGCTCATGTAGGAGCCATGTGTCGCTTCAATCATCAGCAAGGTGGTGACCTCATCCGGCACCAGTCGCCAGCTGGTGGCGCGAGGAACGATCAAATAATCGCCTTTGCTGTAGCGCAAGTGGCCATAATCGCAATACAGCGAGCCTTCGCCCTGATGGACAAACAAGCAATCGTCGCCATCGCTGTTGCGCACCAGATAAGACATGGCGGTATCGGTGCGCCATAAGCGAACCTGAACGTTGGCATTGGATAACAGCACAGGTGCATCCATTGGCGACGTGCCTTGCGTTTCAACTCGGTTGGTATCAAAAGCATGCGGTCGTAATGGGCCTTCCCACTCGCTCCAGCCCGTCGGGGGATGGCGGTGATACATATGACTGGCCGGGCCAAAAAAGCCTTCCTTGCCACACTCGCGCTCGTAGGTTCCCTCGGGAAAGTCGCAGTGGGCTTGACGTGAGGCATCCCCTTCACGAATGGGGAATGAAAACCACTTTCGCATAACTCGCTCCTTGTGCTGGGCGGCCGTGCTCACCGGGACGGCCAAATAGTTTCAAAAGAAACAATCTATCCGTTTATACTAGCGATCAGAGA
Source organism: Salinivibrio sp. VGrn1 (assembly GCF_009377995.1). NCBI lineage: Bacteria > Pseudomonadati > Pseudomonadota > Gammaproteobacteria > Vibrionales > Vibrionaceae > Salinivibrio > Salinivibrio sp. VGrn1. Next base: position 4,892 of record NZ_SATA01000013.1, on the reverse strand, counting down.
CGAGAAAAAGCAACGCTCTGTTAACAAATATTTTACTTTGAGTGTTCAGTATTTTTGCCGCCTAAAAATCGTAAGTGTAAACAAAGCACTACCTTTGCATCTTATCGAAGCCTCTCGTAAAGTAGGTTATATGATTTCACTTGAAACTAACTGATATGACCCTTCCTCATTTAGCGCTCGATAGCTTTTTGCCTTATAAGCTGGTTCACACGGCGGAGTTGGTGGCCGATAGTCTTGCGGCACGTTATGAAGCAGAGTTTGGATTATCGCGTCCAGAATGGCGCGTGCTGGCCTCTTTGGGGGCACGGGATGGCGTGATGGCGAAAGATTTAGCCGCAGAAACGCGGCTGGATAAAGTAAAAGTGTCGCGCTTGCTTACCCGTTTAGAGCAGCACCAACTGGTAGAGCGACGCGCGTGCCAAGGTGATCAGCGCGCCGCGTTAGTCCATTTGACCGATAAAGGACGCACCCATTATCAGACTATTGTCCCCAAGGTGTTGGAGTGGGAAACAGCCATGCTTGAGGGACTCAGTGCGGCGCAGTATCAAGCGCTTTATCAGGCGTTAGACGCTCTGCAGCACCGCGTTCTTGAGTTGGCTCAGACGGACAATGATGCCGCGAGTGTCTGACGGCGCAGCACCACGGCATACAGGTACGCCATAATACCGGCCAGTAGATTAGCAATGGCGATTCCCGCAAACAGGCCATGGGTGCCGTTGACCATGCCGCCCAGCCACGCACAGGGCACCAAGAAGACAAACAAACGGACGAGGTTGCAGGCGAACGAATGCAATGAACGCTTCATCGCATTCAGGCCGCCGACCAATAACATCAAGGTGCCTTGTAAGCCGTAACTGGCCGGAACCACCATCAAATAGTGGGCAATTTCTTGTTGAACCCGCACATCGTCACTAAACAAATTCGCAATCAGATCGATAAAAGGCCATAGCGACAAGTACAAGGCAAACTGGAACAAGATGGCAAAGCGCATCGCGCTAAACAGTGCCTGAAAGGCCCGTTGATGGTATTGCGCGCCAAAGTTTTGCGACATTAAGGGCGTGAGCGATGACGTCATCGCCATCATCACAATTAATAAAATAGCTTCAATGCGTTGCGCGGCGCCATAGGCGGCAACGCTCTCTGTCCCTTGCGAGGCGAGCATCATCATTAAAATGGCACCTGCCGCCGGGTTTAAGGCATTGGTCATCCCAGCGGGCATGCCAATTTTAAGGATTTGACGCACGTCTGTCGCCAGTTTGGTCCATTGTGGTGCGATTAGTAGCCGTTCACGGCGAATCAGTATACTTAGCGCGGCTATCAATGCCCCCGCCCAACTGACGGCGCTGGCGATGGCGGCCCCTTTTACGCCCAGCTCGGGAAACGGACCCAAGCCAAAAATCAGTAAGGGGTCGAGCGTCCCATTAATCAGGCCGGAGACCATCATGATTTTCGCCGGCGTTTTGGTGTCGCCCGTGGCGCGGATAGCGGCGTTTCCTGCCATGGGTACCACGAGTAATGGAATGGTGAAGTACCATACCTGCATATAGTCGTGGATCAACGGCAATAAGTTGTCGCTTGCTCCCAGTGCGGAGAACACTGGATTGATGGTGACGGCCCCTAACCAGCCGACGGTCATCACAATGAATACCGCCAAGATCAAGCCGTGACTCGACACCCGCGCGGCATCTTGATGATCGCCTTGACCAAGCAATCGCGCCACCAAGGCGGCAATGCCGACCCCTAACCCGAGCGTGATGGAGTTAACCGCAAAGGTGATGGGGAAGGTGAAGCTCACCGCGGCGAGTGCTTCCGTGCCAAGCAGTGAAATAAAGAAGGTATCCACCACATTGAACATGATGATCGCGAACAGCCCAAATACCATGGGCACGGTCATCTTACGCAATGTGAGGTTGATCGGGGCGGAGAGTAGCCCGTGTTTGTCGTTCATAATCGCTTATCACTGGGTTGGGACGGCTTACCCTAGCGGATCCTCACAATCGGAGAAAGTTGCCAGTCTAAAAAAACAAAAAAATTACTGTAAAACCCTTGGGAAAGAAAAAGGGCGTCCCCACATAGGGAATTACATCAGGAACCGGACGCATGTACGGCCTGTGTGCATACTTACTTCATCAAACGGAACATCATTACTAATTCAGGAGACGACCGATGAACATTCGTCCACTACATGATCGCGTTATCGTTGAGCGCCAAGAAGCTGAGTCTAAATCAGCAGGCGGCATCGTGTTAACTGGTTCTGCTGCAGAAAAGTCTACCCGCGGCAAAGTGCTGGCGGTAGGCAAAGGCCGTATTCTTGAAAACGGCAACGTGCAGCCATTGGACGTTCAAGTGGGTGACACTGTTATCTTCTCTGAAGGCTTTGGCACCAAGACGGAAAAAATCGAGGGTCAAGAAGTTCTGATCTTGTCTGAAAGCGACATCATGGCAATCGTTGAATAATTCATTTCACCTCCAATCAATAAATTAAGAAAGGAATAGAATCATGGCTGCTAAAGACGTTAAATTTAGTGACGACGCGCGTGCGAAAATGCTCGAAGGTGTGAATGTTCTGGCTGATGCCGTGAAAGTCACACTGGGCCCTAAAGGCCGTAACGTAGTACTAGACAAATCATTCGGTGCCCCAACCATCACCAAAGATGGTGTCTCTGTTGCCCGTGAAATTGAACTGGAAGACAAGTTCCAGAACATGGGCGCACAAATGGTGAAAGAGGTGGCGTCTCAGTCAAACGACGCGGCGGGTGACGGTACGACAACTGCAACTGTATTGGCGCAATCTATCGTCAATGAAGGCTTGAAAGCGGTTGCAGCGGGCATGAACCCAATGGATCTGAAACGCGGTATCGATAAAGCGGTTGTGGCCGCGGTGGAAGAGCTGAAAAACCTGTCAGCGCCTTGCACCAGCAATAATGCCATCGAGCAAGTGGGCACGATTTCAGCGAACTCTGACCACACCGTTGGTAAGATCATCGCTCAAGCGATGGAAAAAGTGGGCCGTGACGGCGTGATCACCGTGGAAGAAGGTCAATCACTGCAAGACGAACTGAGCGTCGTAGAAGGCATGCAGTTCGATCGTGGTTACCTATCTCCTTACTTCATCAATAACCAAGAAGCCGGTAACGTTGAACTGGATAACCCATTTATCCTACTGATCGACAAAAAAGTGTCGAACATCCGCGAGCTGCTACCAACGCTAGAAGCGGTTTCAAAAGCGTCTCGTCCTCTGCTGATCATTGCAGAAGACCTTGAAGGTGAAGCGCTGGCGACATTGGTTGTCAACAACATGCGTGGCATCGTCAAAGTCGCTGCCGTGAAAGCGCCTGGCTTTGGTGACCGTCGTAAAGCGATGCTGCAAGATATCGCAACCTTGACGGCAGGCACTGTGGTTTCTGAAGAAATCGGCATGGATCTAGAGAAAGTGACGCTGGAAGACCTAGGTCAAGCGAAGCGCGTCACTGTCACTAAAGACAACACCACTATCGTTGACGGTGTCGGTGAGGAAGCGGCGATTGAAGGGCGTGTTGCGCAGATTCGTCAACAAATCGAAGAAGCAACCTCAGACTACGACAAAGAAAAACTGCAAGAGCGCGTCGCGAAACTGGCTGGCGGTGTTGCAGTGATCAAAGTCGGCGCAGCGACCGAAGTCGAAATGAAAGAGAAGAAAGATCGCGTTGAAGATGCTCTGCATGCAACACGTGCGGCGGTTGAAGAAGGCGTGGTTGCCGGTGGCGGTGTTGCCTTAATCCGTGCGGCGAGCAAAGTTGGCGAGCTGAAAGGTGACAACGAAGAGCAAAACGTCGGCATCCGTGTTGCACTGCGCGCCATGGAATCACCACTTCGTCAAATCGCGACTAACGCGGGTGATGAAGACTCAGTGGTTGCTAACAAAGTGAAATCTGGCGACAACCACTTTGGCTACAATGCATCAACCGGCGAATACGGTGACATGATTGAGATGGGCATCCTTGACCCAACCAAGGTGACACGTAGTGCACTACAGTTCGCTGCCTCTGTTGCGGGTCTGATGATCACGACGGAAGCCATGGTTACCGATCTGCCACAAAAAGACGGCGGTGCTGATATGGGCGCGGCTGCTGGTATGGGTGGCATGGGCGGAATGGGCGGCATGATGTAATCGCCTTTCCCTCAGAAATGAAAAACCCAGCTTCGGCTGGGTTTTTTCGTTGTGTGCTGCCAGAATCGATTTTAATCGTCAGTGTGTTGAAGTGGATGAGAATAAGTTCATCACGGCCACACCGGCAACAATCAGTGTCATCCCAATCACCGCCGGCGTATCGAGCTTCTGGTCGAACACCAACCAACCAATGAGCGCTATCAATGTCACGCCCGCGCCCGCCCATATCGCATAGGCGATGCCTACAGGAATGGCGCGTAAAGTGAGGGCGAGTAGATAGAAAGAGAAACTGTATCCCACTACCACTAATATCGAAGGAACGAGCTTAGAAAAGCCGTCACTATTTTTGAGTGATGCGGTTGCAATCACCTCTGCCACAATAGCAAACCCTAGAAAAAGCCAATGCTTCATATCGATGACTCCCAAGTGAGAAACAGGTGAGCTATGCTACCAGCCAATTTTTATGATGTATGCCTCATTTTGAGTAGAGAAGAGTGAAAGACACGATCGGACATGTAAGCCAATGTGAACACGAGCGGCAAAATATAGCAGGTAAAGTAGGCAAAATATCTTGCTCTGTACGCTTTTTGTTCAGGTGACATTTTTTTTGCAAAAAGGGGTTGCGGGAAAAACTGAGATCTCTATACTGCGCTTCCTGTTGACGGGGCAACGAGACGCAAGTCACGAAATGCCAACCACTCAGTCAACACGCTCTTTAACAATTTGACCTATGCAATCTGTG
>NZ_SATA01000012.1:0-74096 GCF_009377995.1 Salinivibrio sp. VGrn1 | reverse complement strand
GCTGTGAGGCGTTGAGCTAACCTGTACTAATTGCCCGTGAGGCTTAACCATACAACACCCAAGAGGTTTTGGGTTGGACTTAAAATAAGCCAGTTGATTGTGGTGAGAACGAACAGCTTTCTAGATTACCGAATTTGCTTGGCGACCATAGCGCTTTGGACCCACCTGATTCCATGCCGAACTCAGTAGTGAAACGAAGCAGCGCCGATGGTAGTGTGGGGTCTCCCCATGTGAGAGTAGGACATCGCCAGGCTTTGATTATAAATTGCGCCTATTGCTTGCGATTTTTGATAGCTGCGATGCTCATGTATTGGCATACACTGCGCGTCTCGATTCAAAATTCTCATCGCATCAAACAAGATAACCTAATTAAAGCAGCTTAGTGTAAGACTTTAATTAGAAGTGATTTAATTATCAAAGCAGATAAAAAGTAAGACTTTGATGAAGCGTTTTCGCTGATATAGCTCAGTTGGTAGAGCGCACCCTTGGTAAGGGTGAGGTCGGCAGTTCAAATCTGCCTATCAGCACCAGAATTTTCTTGGCGGCCATAGCGTAACGGCACCACCTGAACCCATGCCGAACTCAGAAGTGAAACGTTGCTGCGCCGATGGTAGTGTGGGGTCTCCCCATGTGAGAGTAGGTCACTGCCAAGAGTTATTTATAAGCCCTCCGCATTTGCGGGGGGCTTTTTTCGTTTTTGCCTCTCCTCATTGATCCTGTCTTTTCCTATGCTTAAACAACACTTGTGCAATGATTGATTATTGCTTGAGCTCGGTCAGTGGCTGCGTTATGTTATTAGATATCTGGACGTCTAAACATCCCTAGGAGGCAGTGATGCCGATTAAAATCCCGGATCAACTCCCCGCGACCAATATCCTGCGGCGCGAAAATATTTTCGTGATGACAGAAACCCGTGCGGTGAGTCAAAACATTCGCCCGCTGAAGGTGCTGCTACTTAACCTGATGCCGAAAAAAATCGAGACCGAAACGCAATTTATGCGTCTGCTTTCTAACAGTCCCTTGCAAGTGGATGTGGAGTTACTGCGGATAGATAATCGACCAAGCAAAAATACGCCAACCGAGCATCTTGATACCTTCTATCGTCAATTTGAGACTGTACGAACGCGCAACTTTGATGGTCTGATCGTGACGGGGGCACCGTTAGGACTGGTGCAGTTTGAGGACGTGATATATTGGGAGCACCTTCAAGATGTGATGAATTGGGCGCATAAGCACGTTACCTCAACCTTATATATTTGTTGGGCCGCGCAAGCAGGGTTAAAGTTGCTGTATGATTTACCCAAGAAAACCCGCAAAGAGAAGTTGTCAGGGGTTTACCGTCACCACATTAATGCTGAGTTATGCAAACACCCGCTATTACGCGGCTTTGATGATAGCTTCTTAGCGCCCCACTCACGCTATGCGGATTTTTCTCCGAGTTATCTGGCCGAACATACCGACCTCGATATTTTAGCCACGTCCAATGAAGCGGGTACCTATCTGGCGGCGACGAAAGATAAGCGCAATGTGTTTGTCACCGGTCATCCTGAGTATGATTCTCATACCCTGCATCATGAATACCATCGGGATTTAGAAGAAGGCATGGAGCCCGCGGTCCCCCTTAACTATTACCCAGATGACGATCCTTCGCAGCCACCGTATGTGAGTTGGCGCAGCCATGGGCATTTACTGTTTGCCAACTGGCTAAACTATTGTGTTTACCAGCAAACGCCCTTCGACTTGGATGCCTTTTCCGCGTCTAACTTTACCCTTGATGAATAAAAAAGCGCCCGCGGGCGCTTTTGGGTTAGGGACTCGGTTAGGTTTGATGTTTATCCATTTCGTCTTGTGCTGCGTTTGCTTTATCAACCATGCCTGTCATGGTTGAGCCTTGCACCAAAATGGAGAACACCACCACCGCATAGGTCATGATGAGGATCAGCTCGCGAACATCGATATTTTTTTCCGGCACCACCATGATGCCAGCGGGCACGGCCATTGCCATGGCCAACGCAAGCCCTCCGCGTAAGCCTCCCCAGCTTAATATACGTACTGCCCAAGGGTTATAGGTTCGAAAGCGCTTAAAGCCGAGGTAACACACTTTCACGCTGATAAACCGGGCGAGAAGCACAATAGGCACCACCGCCGCCATAATGATCCAGTCTTCTTTATGGAAACTGATTTGCAGCAAGCTAACCCCGATGAGGAGAAAGAGTAGGCTGTTAAGAAATTGATCGACCAGTTCCCAGAAGTGGTCGAGGTGATCTTCACTTTCTTTGGAAAAGCCAATAAAGCGGGTCCAGTTGCCAATCATAATCCCGGCAACCACCATTGCCAGCGGGCCAGAGACATGCAGCATATCGGCCAGGACATAGCCAGCGCTGGGGATAGCCAGCGTTAATAGCAATTCCATCGAGTGATCGTTGGTGGCACAAATCAAGCGATGGAAAAGATAGCCAAGCACCAGGCCATATAAAATCCCGCCAACGGCTTCTTGTAAAAACAAGGCAATGGTACCGCCCACCGTCGGGTTGTTGTCGCCAAAGGCCAGGGTAAAAAGAGTCACAAAGATCACGATACCCACGCCATCATTAAATAGCGACTCTCCCTCTATTTGTGTCGTTATCCGCATCGGTGCTTGCAGTTTTTTCACAATGGCGAGAACAGCAATGGGATCGGTCGGCGAGATCAGCGCGCCAAATAGCAGGCAGTAGAGATAATCGAAAGGAATACCGATCAGCTGAAACACGCCCCAGATACCGGTGCCGATTAAAAACACAGAGACCAATAGCCCGCCGATCACCAGGGTCGTGATCTCCCACTTTTGGTCGGAGAAAGAGGGAAGCTTGACACCAATTCCCCCCGCGAAGAGCAAAAAGCCGAGGACGCCTTTGAGCAAAAAGGTATCGAAGTGGATATCTGTCAGTATTTGCTCGGCCATGGTTTTGAGTGGAATGGCTTGGTATTGACCGGCGACCACTATCAACAAAGACAGTAGGAGCGAGCTGGCGGTGATGGCGATGGTGGTTTGTACTCGACTGATTTTACTATTAATAAAAGCGATAAAGATGGCTGCAGCAGCCATAAAGCTGAGGATTGCGTAAGTTGACATGCCGCTTCCTAGTACAACGAGGGAATGAAAAAATGTGTCAAAATATTAATAGAAATCGTTGTCAAAACGAACAGCTGAATTGAAATAGATCAAAATAAATTGTTATTTATAGACGTCTAGATTTCCATTTTCGCTGTGGTAGGATGAAATGACTGCAACGAGGAAGATGATAAGCGTAATAGTATGGACCGACTGACACAGCAACTGCGCGACCGTATTCTAGTGATCGATGGTGGCATGGGCACCATGATTCAGGGGTTAGGGCTCAATGAGGCCGATTATCGTGGCCAACGTTTTAAAGATTGGCACTGTGATGTGAAAGGCAACAATGATCTTTTGGTGCTGACTCAGCCTGATAAGATCGCTTCGCTACACAGTGATTACCTGGCCGCGGGCGCGGACATTATTGAAACTAACACCTTTAACGCCACCCAAATTGCGATGGCCGATTACGACATGCAGGCGCTGAGTGCGGAAATCAACGTAGCGGCAGCCCGGCTTGCGCGTGAGGTCGCTGATGCTTGGACGGCTAAAACGCCGGATAAACCCCGTTTTGTCGCGGGTGTGTTGGGGCCGACCAATCGAACGTGCTCAATCTCACCAGATGTGAATGACCCTGGGTTTCGCAATGTCAGCTTTGATCAGTTAGTCGACGTGTATGCCGAGTCCACCGAAGCGCTCATTGAGGGTGGGGTTGATATCATCATGTTGGAGACCATTTTTGATACCTTGAATGCCAAAGCCTGTGCGTTTGCGGTTGAAAAGGTCTTTGATGCCCGTGGGGTTCGCTTACCCATTATGATCTCCGGCACCATCACTGATGCGTCTGGACGCACCTTATCCGGACAAACGACCGCCGCCTTTTATCACTCGCTGCGCCATGTTGAGCCACTGTCGTTTGGCTTAAACTGCGCACTGGGGCCGGCTGAATTGCGCCAGTATGTCAAAGAGCTGAGCGACATTTGTGAGGGCTTTGTCTCCGTCCACCCCAATGCGGGGTTGCCCAACGCGTTTGGTGAGTATGACCTTTCTCCCGAAGAGATGGCGACACACATTGATGAGTGGGCGGCATCTGGCTTTATCAATTTGGTCGGTGGTTGTTGTGGCACCACGCCTGAGCATATTCAAGCGATTAGTGACGCGGTGAAAAAACATGCGCCACGCTCTCTGCCTGACCACCCTGTAGCCTGTCGCTTGTCTGGGCTCGAGCCCCTGACCATTAATGCCGATAGCTTGTTCGTTAACGTGGGTGAGCGCACCAATGTGACTGGCTCAGCACGCTTTAAACGCTTAATCGTTAAAGAGCAATACGACGAAGCGCTGGAAGTGGCATTGCAGCAAGTGGAAAACGGCGCCCAAATCATCGATATCAATATGGATGAAGGCATGTTGGATGCCGAAAAGGCCATGGTGCGATTCCTCAATTTATGCGCGGCCGAGCCGGATATTGCCCGCGTGCCTGTGATGATTGACTCCTCCAAATGGGAAGTGATTGAAGCTGGCCTCAAGTGCATTCAAGGGAAAGGCATCGTCAATTCTATTTCGCTCAAAGAAGGAGAAGAGGATTTTCTGCACCAAGCACGTTTAGTCCGTCGCTATGGCGCGGCGGTGATCGTGATGGCGTTTGACGAACAAGGTCAAGCCGATACCCAAGCGCGGAAAGTGGAAATCTGTACGCGCGCTTATCATCTTCTGGTCGAGCAAGTCGGCTTTCCGCCGGAAGATATTATCTTCGATCCCAACATTTTTGCGGTTGCCACCGGCATTGATGAGCACAATAACTACGCAGTCGATTTCATCAACGCCGTGGCCGACATTAAACAAACCCTGCCGCATGCCATGATCTCGGGCGGTGTCTCCAATGTGTCGTTTTCGTTTCGAGGTAACAACCCAGTCCGCGAGGCCATTCATGCGGTGTTTTTGTATCACTGCATCAAAAATGGCATGGATATGGGGATCGTCAACGCCGGTCAGTTAGCCATCTATGATGATTTAGCCGAGTCTTTGCGCTTGGCAGTAGAAGATGTGGTGCTCAACAAAGATGATGGCGCCACGGAGCGTTTATTGGAGATCGCCGACAGCTATCGCGATAGTGGGGAGAACGAGGTCGCGGAAACTGCGGAGTGGCGCAGTTGGCCGGTGGAAAAGCGGTTGGAACATGCACTGGTCAAAGGCATTACAGAGTTTATTGTTGAAGATACCGAGCTGGCTCGCGCCGCGGCAAGTAAACCTCTAGAAGTGATTGAAGGCCCGCTGATGGCAGGCATGAACGTGGTCGGGGACTTGTTTGGTGAAGGCAAGATGTTCCTGCCACAAGTGGTGAAGTCGGCACGGGTGATGAAGCAGGCGGTGGCTTACCTTGAGCCCTACATCAATGCTGAAAAGCAGCAAGGACAGACCAATGGCAAGATCTTGCTCGCCACGGTTAAAGGGGATGTGCATGACATTGGCAAAAACATTGTTGGCGTGGTGCTGCAATGTAATAACTTCGAGATTATTGATCTCGGCGTGATGGTGCCGACCGATAAGATCCTGTCGGTGGCGCGTGAGGAAAACGTCGATATTATTGGTTTATCAGGCCTGATTACCCCATCGTTAGATGAGATGGTGAACGTGGCGAAAGAGATGGAGCGCCAAGGGTTTGATATTCCTTTGCTTATTGGCGGCGCGACCACGTCCAAAGCCCATACCGCGGTGAAGATTGAACAGCATTACCATGCGCCCGTGGTCTATGTGCCCAACGCGTCACGTGCCGTGGGGGTGTGCTCATCGTTGCTGTCACAGACTCAGCGGCCGGATTTTGTGGCCCGTTTAACCAAAGACTATGCGGCGGTGCGTGAGCAACATCAACGCAAAACGCCTCGAACCGCTCCCGTCACCCTTGAGCAGGCGCGGGACAATAAGTGGCAAACGGACTGGGCAAACTATGCTCCTCCGCAGCCGTTGAAGCCGGGCGTGCATGTTTACGATGATGTCTCGATAGCGACCTTACGTCAGTATATCGACTGGACACCCTTCTTTATGACGTGGTCACTCAGTGGCAAATTCCCGGCGATTTTGGATCACGAACTAGTGGGTGAGGAAGCGCGCCGTTTGTATAAAGACGCCAATGCTTGGATCGATCGTTTCGAGGCAGAAGGCTTGGTCGCCGCGAAGGGAGTGTGTGGCCTTTTTCCTGCCAACAGCGTTGAGGATGATATTGAAGTCTATGATGATGGGTCTCGCCAAGCGACGCTCACCGTACTGAACCACTTGCGTCAGCAAACGAAAAAGCCACGTGGTGCCAACTATTGCTTGTCGGACTTTATTGCGCCAAAAAGCAGTGGCCAGCCGGATTGGATTGGTGCATTTGCGGTGACAGGTGGTATTGGCGAATATGCCTTGGCGGAAGAATACAAAGCGAAAGGGGATGATTATAACGCGATCATGATCCAGGCGGTCGCCGATAGACTCGCAGAAGCCTTTGCAGAGTACCTCCATCAGCAAATTCGGATTACCTTGTGGGGCTATGCGCCCGATGAGACGCTCGATAACGATGCGCTGATCCGCGAGCAATACCAAGGGATCCGGCCAGCGCCGGGTTATGCCGCCTGTCCTGAACACAGTGAGAAAGGCAAAATTTGGCAATTGCTGTCGGTAGAAGCACATACGGGGATGACACTTACCGAAAGCTATGCCATGTGGCCGGGGGCGTCGGTCTCAGGTTGGTATTTTTCCCACCCTGAGTCACGTTACTTTGCGGTGGCGAAGATCCAAAACGATCAGCGAGACAGCTACGCAGCACGCAAAGGGTGGAGCAGCGAAGAAGCGGAGAAATGGCTCGGGCCGAACTTAAACGGCTAACGAAAGAAGCCAGCACATTGGCTGTGCTGGCTTTTTTATTATTCAAATAAGTCCGCGTGTAACCGCTGCACCACCTGGGTGGCATCGTCATCTTCAACCACAACACATACATTGTGGTTGCTGGCACCGTAGCAAATCATGCGTAGTTTATGTTGTGCTAAGGCACTGAACACCGGTGCTGTCGCGCCAGCAGTATGATTCATATCATTGCCAATCAGCGCTACCACCGCCAGGTTCTCGCAGATCTCGACATGACATAACTGGGTCAGCTCGGCGATAGCCGCTTGTGGCAGCTGCGGCGCGTCGCCCTGAGTGTTGGTTTGATCAAGGGTTAAAGCGACACTGACCTCCGAGGTGGTGATCAAGTCCACCGAGATTTCAAATCGTGCCAAAACCTCAAATACTTTGGCCAAAAAACCATATGCATGGAACATGTTTAAGCTGGTTAGTGTCACCATGGTTTGGTTTCGTCGTAAGGCGACGGCACGAAACAGCGGTGCCGAGTGCGCGTGCTCGCGGATCCAGGTGCCGCCTTGCTCAGGCGCTCTCGCGGCCCCGACAAACACTGGTATATGTTGGCGTACTGCAGGCAGCAAGGTGGACGGGTGCAGGATTTTGGCACCAAACGTGGCCATTTCTGAGGCTTCGCTAAAACTAATCTCACTGATTGGGCGCGCTTGTTCGGCAATCCGCGGGTCGGTGGTATAAATCCCGGGCACATCGGTCCAAATGGCCAAACTCTCTGCGTCCACGGCTTCGGCGAACAGTGCTGCACTGTAGTCGCTACCACCACGGCCTAAGGTGGTGGTTTGTCCGTGGGCATCCGCGCCGATAAACCCTTGGGTGACCACTCGATGTGTGGCTAAATGCGGAAGCAATTGGTCGTGGCACTGTGTTCGCGTCTGTTGTGGGTCAGGCTGGGCACAGCCAAACTGGCTGTCGGTGCGCAGCAATTCACGCGCATCTACTCTCAAAGCGGTTATACCTCGGCTGTTGAGCAAATGGGTGAAAATATGGGTTGAGATCAGCTCGCCGCAGGCAACTAACGCATCCGTTAGCGCTGTGTCAGGAATGATGGCCGCTTTTTCGGCATACTCGGCAATGGCGAGATGCCAGTGCTCGACGGCTGCTTGCGTGTTTTGGCAATCAGGAAGTTGCTGCAATATTGCTTGGTGAGTGGCATTAATGGCGTCCAACTTGGCTTGGCGCACGTCAGGGTCGCTGATCCCTTTTGCGAGCGCGACTAAATGATTGGTCACTCCGGCGCACGCACTGATCACGATTAAACGGGTTTGCGGGTTTTGCTCGATAACCGCGGCGCTTTTCTGCATCGCCTCTAGCGTCCCGACACTGGTGCCGCCAAACTTAGCGACTGAAATTGATGGTAACGGGTTCACGTCCTTTTCCCCTTTTGAGCTCGTGCTCATTGATTCAATATATTCAAAAGTCAGTGGGGAACATCAGAAGTCACATCGTGACCGCGATAAATACCGCGACAAGGTAGGAAGAGCAAACGGCAGGCATTCTGCCAGAAGCGCTCCACCTGTCTGTCCATATGGATGACAAGTGACAGCCTGAAGGATTCAGCCTTCAAGGCCGGCAGCGTATCGACCCCGATTTTACGCCACCTCGGCATTGTCTCCCCTGGTTATCACGCTTAGGAGTGGGGCTCCGCCTGATAACTGCCTGAGAAATGCACCTCTTCTGCATGTTCAGTCATGGGTTGGTGACCGCATGAACAGTTTTAACATTACGGGTGTGGTCGCAGGGTGTCAACCGTGTTTTTGCTCTTGATGGGGGAGCACTGCCCAGCCCCCGCTTTCACCGAGGGAAAGGAGGCCATTGCGCCCTATCGGCACTGAAAAGAAACATAAATCGCCGCTAGCGATCACACAGTTCATGTGCCAGAGGCTAGGGGGATGGCGAAAAAATATGCTATAACGGTGAGCCTCGGTACCAACAACAAGGATTCGTGATGGCTCGTGCAATTTCCGATATTCAGTCTTTTCAACCCGTCGCTCGCACATTGATGGGGCCAGGGCCCTCTGACATTTACCCGTCGGTGCTGCAATCATTGAGCAAGCCGACATTGGGGCATCTTGACCCCTTATTCATTGGCATGATGGATGAGGTCAAGCAGCTACTGCAGTACGCTTTTCAAACCGACAATCCGTTTACCATTGCGGTCTCTGCCCCCGGGAGTGCGGGGATGGAAGCCTGTTTTGTCAATTTGGTGGAGCCTGGCGACACAGTGATCGTCTGTCGCAATGGCGTGTTTGGCGACCGGATGCGAGAAAACGTGGAGCGTTGTGGCGCACATGCGGTCATGGTTGATGATGCCTGGGGCGCTCCGGTTAATCCTGAAAAGGTTGAAGCGGCCTTGAAGGCGCACCCGGAGGCTAGCATAGTCGCATTTGTCCACGCGGAGACGTCCACAGGCGCTTGCTCTGATGCACAGGCCCTTGCCACCTTGGCACGTGAACACGGCTGCCTCACTATTGTCGATGCGGTGACCTCACTCGGTGGCGTGCCGTTGAAGGTGGACGAGTGGCAATTAGATGCAGTCTATTCAGGCAGTCAAAAATGTTTGTCGTGTGTACCGGGCTTGTCGCCAGTGACATTCTCGCCCCGTGCAGTAGAAAAAATGCAGGCGCGGACTCACAAGGTGCAAAGCTGGTTTCTCGATCAAAGTTTGGTGCTGGGGTATTGGAGCGGCGACGGCAAACGTAGCTACCACCACACGGCACCCGTGAATAGTTTATATGCCCTACATGAAGCCCTGCTCAAACTGTATCACGAAGGGATTGAGAACGCGTGGCAACGCCACGATACCATGCATCAGCGTTTGAAAGCGGGATTGGACAATTTAGGGATTGGCTTTGTGGTCGATGAACCTTATCGTTTGCCCCAGCTTAACGCCGTTTATATTCCTGAGGGCGTGGATGATGCCGCCGTGCGCCAGCATTTACTTCACACCTATAACTTGGAAATTGGCGCTGGCCTCGGTGATTTGGCGGGTAAAGCCTGGCGAATCGGCTTAATGGGCTACGGCGCAAGGGATGAGAACATTGCCCTGTGCCTTAAAGCCCTTGAAGAGGCATTGCGCTAGGGCGTTGAATGATCCGGTAGGGTATGGCGGATTGTCCATACCTTCGCCGCGTTTGGATACAAGTAACGCGCTTCTTGCTGGATATCGCGAGCTCGCTGACGGTCACCGATTTGTAGGGCCACTTGATAGGCATGCTGATAGCCAGCAAAGCGTGGTCGTTGTGCGACTTGGCGCAATAATTGGTTAAGATGTTGCTGGCGCTCAGTGTCAGACAGAGTTGCTAAATTAGCCTGAAAGTGACGGCTTTGTTGTGCGTGGGCGAGCTTTTGCTGCCACCATGGATGTTGCTGGTATAAGGCAAAGCGTTGCGAGCTGAGTAAAGAGTCGCGCAAATAACGATTGGCCAAATATACGGATGACAGGCACACGAGTGTCGTGATGACGAGGGCAGTGATCACGGTGCGACTGGCTACACGTTGGCTGTAACCATGAGTGAGTACCGGGTAGCGGCGATATTTGCTGGTGAGGTTATCAAGCCAGTATAGCCAAAGGAGTAACAATACCCCATTGAACCACTGGGTGCCGCTTACCGGATAGATCATCAGTCCAGTGAGCGGAGGTAGCACTAAAGCAATTAAGATCCGCCGTGTCCCTGAGGGAGCACGAAGGATCCTGACGCCGAGCGCCATGATCACCAACACATAGCCCAATCCAATCAATAAGCCTCCTTCCAACAGCCAAAACAGCAGTGCACTCGGCAGGTTCACTGGACCAAGGTGGCCGGGTTGTGAAGCAGAAAGCAACAGCAAGGCCTGCTTACCATTCCCCATGCCCACGCCGAAAAAGGGCGTGGTCTGCCATTGTTGCCACGCTAAACCCAACGCACGTCGCTCGCCGTCGCTTAGCCATTGCCAACTATCTTGACCACTGAGGGCAAATATCGCCAGGATCGCGCCGAGACAGACTGCCACAAGCCAAGCTTTGTGCTGGCGCCTGGAGGCAAAGCGACTCAAATAGGCTTGCTGTAACACGATGGCACACAAGGCAAAGAGCAGCAGCAGGGGCTGGCCTTGCATCGCTAACACTGGAATAAAAACCAAAGGGGTGACGGCCAATAAGCTTTGGCTGATGGGATGGCGGTAGCGGCCACTCGGCTCTCTGGCGAGAATATACGCCGCTAAGGTGAGACCTGTAAGTAGCAGTGTATGCGTGACCGCAGGGGGCAAGTGAGGCACCCAGTTGTTAAACATAAAAGGCGCCATGCCCGGTGGTGATTGATTGCCCAACACCGACAGTACCGCTAGCCAAGAGGCGAGTAAAAATACCCCGAGTAGCTTTTGCCGCTGCGAATGGTTAAAAACAAACTGTTGAAGGCTGGAGAAGAAACCGAGGCTAAGTATCAAGGCGGCCATGGCATAGCCGCTATTGAGTGCCTCAGCGTGTGGGTAGTAATAAGGAATAATCGCCAGGCCCGTTGCCAAACCAAGCATCCAGGTCAGTCGGCTTGCCCGCCAAGTATGCTGACGCACGACTTCTAAGCAGGCAAACCCCAAGGTGAACGCGAGCGTTAACAAGGAAAGCGCCGCTGCAGGGTGGCGTATGCCAACCAGCGGGAGAGACACCGAGTACAGTGGTAAGCAGATCAACCACAAGGCCGCTAACGTTAGTAGAAATGGGGTTGTTAGCGGCTTTCGTATCACGCGACTCTGCGGCAGCGCTGAGGTCATTATCGCTCCAACATAGGTTTGAGGAAGTGGGCTGTGTGGCTACCCAGCACATCCACGATCGCTTCCGGTGTACCTTGCGCGATGATTTCACCGCCGCCATTACCGCCCTCTGGCCCTAAGTCGATGATCCAGTCCGCGGTCTTTATCACATCCAGATTATGCTCAATCACCACGATAGTGTTGCCCTGTTCGCGCAAGCGGTGCAGGACATTAAGCAGTTGCTGAATATCATGGAAATGAAGTCCTGTGGTTGGTTCATCGAGGATGTAAAGCGTTTTACCCGTGTCACGCTTAGACAGCTCTCGTGCTAACTTGACCCGCTGTGCTTCACCCCCCGATAAGGTGGTGGCCGCTTGGCCAAGGCGAATATAGCTCAGGCCGACATCCATCAATGTTTGCAGTTTACGCTTGATAGCGGGCACGGCGTCGAAAAACTCACGCGCGTCCTCGACGGTCATCTCAAGGACTTCATCGATGGTTTTGCCTTTATAGCGTACTTCCAATGTTTCCCGGTTATAACGTTTACCTTTACACACATCACAAGGTACATACACATCGGGCAAGAAATGCATTTCCACTTTGATCACGCCATCACCTTGGCACGCTTCGCAGCGACCGCCGCGCACGTTAAAGCTAAAACGGCCCACTTTATATCCGCGTGCCCGTGCCTCTTGGGTACCGGCAAACAGCTCACGGATCGGGGTAAAGATCCCCGTATAAGTGGCTGGGTTTGAGCGTGGGGTACGGCCAATGGGGCTTTGATCAATATCGATCACCTTGTCGAAATGTCCCAACCCATCAATCGACTCGTAAGGCGCGGGTTCGGCGGTGGTCGCGCCGTTTAATTGCTGGTGGGCCACTTTAAAAAAGGTGTCATTGATAAGCGTTGACTTGCCTGAGCCTGACACCCCCGTCACGCAAGTAAGGAGTCCTACAGGTAGGTGGAGATCAACGTTTTTCAGGTTGTTGCCCGTCGCCCCTTTCAGCGTTAACATTTTGTTTGGGTCGCGCTCAATACGCTTTGCGGGGACCTCGATCGCTTGCTTTCCACTTAGATACTGACCTGTCAGTGACGACGCACTGGCGAGTATGTCCTCTAAACTGCCTTCGGCAACAATTTGACCACCATGTGCCCCGGCCCCCGGGCCAATATCAATGATGTAGTCGGCCGCGCGAATGGCATCTTCATCATGCTCGACCACCATGACAGTGTTCCCCAGATCGCGCAGATGCTCCAAGGTATCGAGCAAGCGGGCATTGTCACGCTGGTGCAGACCAATAGAGGGCTCATCCAGTACGTACATGACCCCCACCAAGCCCGCGCCAATTTGGCTGGCCAGTCGAATACGCTGTGCTTCACCGCCAGAGAGGGTATCGGCACTGCGCGATAAATTCAGGTAGTTAAGCCCCACATTGACTAAAAACCGTAGCCGGTCATGGATCTCTTTCATCACTTTTTCGGCAATCTTAGCGCGTTGCCCGGTCAAGGTCAGTTGTTCAAAGAAGTCCAGCGCCTGTTGAATGCTCAGCTCACAAATCTCGGGTAGATTGTGGCCGTCGATAAACACGTGACGAGCTTCTTGGCGTAAGCGTGAGCCACCGCAGCTGGCACAAGGTTTGGTGGCGATATATTTGGCAAGCTCATCGCGCACAGCATTCGATTCGGTGTCGCGATAGCGACGCTCCATGTTATTGAGGATCCCCTCAAAGGGATGCTTACGTACGCGAATATCGCCCCGATCGTTGACGTATTTGAACTCGATCTCTTTCGGGCCGGAACCGTACAAGAGAATGTCCTGAACGGTGCCCGACAGATCCTGCCACGGCGTTTCCAAATCAAAGCCATAATGCTCAGACAGCGAGCGTAGCATTTGGAAGTAATAAAAGTTACGCCGATCCCAGCCGCGGATCGCCCCACCCGCGAGGCTGACGGCTGGATTTTGGAGAACGCGCTTAGGATCAAAATACTGTTGCACCCCCAAGCCGTCGCAGGTACCACAGGCACCAGCTGGGTTATTAAAGGAGAACAGGCGCGGCTCAAGCTCTTGCATGCTGTAACCGCAGTGTGGGCAGGCAAAGTTGGCGGAAAAAATGATCTCTTCCCCTTCACCGTCCATCCAACTGATCACCGCGCTGCCGCCTGTTAGCTCGAGCGCGGTCTCAAAAGATTCCGCCAAGCGTTGTTGTTGATCGTCACGGACTTTAAAGCGATCGACCACCACCTCAATGGTATGCTTTTTCTGCAGCTCGAGTGTCGGCGGATCGGATAGATCGCACACTTCGCCATTGATTCGGGCACGGATAAACCCTTGCGCAGCGAGGTTTTCAAGGGTCTTAACATGCTCCCCTTTACGGTTTTTAATGATCGGCGCGAGCAGCATCAGCTTGCTTCCTTCCGGCAGCGCAAGCACTTTATCGACCATCTGACTAACGGTCTGAGCCGCTAAGGTCACATCATGAGTGGGACAGCGTGGCTCGCCCACTCGCGCATACAGTAAGCGTAAGTAGTCATACACTTCAGTGATGGTGCCGACCGTTGAGCGCGGGTTATGCGAGGTGGACTTTTGCTCTATCGAGATCGCAGGTGACAGCCCCTCGATATGGTCAACATCGGGTTTTTCCATTAAGGAGAGAAACTGGCGCGCATACGCTGACAAGGATTCAACGTAACGGCGCTGGCCTTCGGCGTATAGGGTGTCGAAGGCCAGCGATGATTTTCCCGAGCCAGATAGGCCGGTGATCACAATCAGTTTATCACGAGGGATGGTGAGGTTGATGTTTTTGAGGTTGTGCGTGCGCGCGCCTCTGACGTCGATATTGTCCATTATTATCCTACTACTCAGTCAGCTCACTGGTTGGTCGCCTAGTATGGCACAGACATGACCATGACCAAATAAAAAGGCTGTATATTTACACAGCCTTTACTCGAAGGGGAAAAACGCGCGATCCGACGCGGTTAACGTTATCGACGGTTTTTGACCGTCGCTTCGTCTTTGTTGCTTCCGCCAAGGTAGTGGTGCTTGTAGCAGTGATTGGTGGCTTCAATAAAGCCTTCTACGCTGCCACAGTCAAAGCGCTCGCCTTTAAATTTATACGCCAGTACACACCCTGACTGTGCTTGTTTGAGCAGCGCATCGGTGATCTGGACTTCGCCGTTTTTACCTGGCGGGGTCGTTTCTAACAGGTCAAAGATATCTGGCGTTAAAATATAGCGGCCAATAATAGCAAGATTGCTTGGCGCATCGCCGGGATCGGGTTTTTCCACCATGTTGTCTACGCGGAAAAGGTCATCTTTGATCTCTTGACCGGCAATGACACCATATTTATGGGTCTCATCTTCCGGGACTTCTTCCACCGCGACAATCGAGCAACGGAACTGGTTATATAGGGCGACCATTTGCTTGAGAACGCCATTGTCAGGATGGATGCAAAGATCATCGGCGAGCACGACAGCAAACGCTTCGTCGCCGACCAGATCGCGACCGGTTAAAATCGCATGTCCGAGTCCACGCATTTCGTGTTGGCGAATGTAAGTGAATGACGCTTTCTCTATGGTATTGCGAATGTCATCGAGTAACACTTCTTTGTTGGTGCCACTGATTTGATGCTCAAGCTCATAGTTTTTATCAAAATGATCCATGATGGCATGCTTGCCACGACCGGTGACAATACACATGCCGTTGATACCCGCTTCCAAGGCTTCATCCACGCCGTATTCAATCAAAGGCTTGTTGACCACTGGCATCATTTCTTTCGGCATTGACTTGGTTGCCGGTAAAAAGCGGGTGCCATAGCCAGCCGCTGGGAACAGACATTTTTTTATCATCTCAGATCCTTTCGTTTTTGTTGGGTGGCGAGCGGTTTATGACGCGGTCGACACCCCTAAGCGGGTTGTTAGCAAGCGGCTGCTAACAATGTTATCTGGGTCAATAGTTTGCTGGGTTCAGTGCGGCTAAGCAAGTACTGCGCGCCAACGCGGCCAGATAGCGTGACCGTCCCCGCGTTGCTTAGTCCGCATGGGTGGAAAAATACGCCATAAATGCATCGGTAAAGGTCGATAAGGACGCCGGTGGGAGGGCATTAATTCCCGCCGCCGCGGCGCGGCCACCGCCTGTCGTGAATTGCTCGGCCAACTGCGCCGCCCCAGTAGGCCGATTTAACGGGGCACGAATACTGACCATCCATTCTCCTCCTGGCATCGGCGTGAGCACGGCATGGGCTCTATCAGGATGGCGGTTGGCTAATTGGTTGCCAAACATGCCACTTATTCGGCGTGCCCAAGCGGCATCGGGAAGCTGATACACCTGTGCTTTTTCATTGCCTAGCGCCGGGGTTAGGGTTTGCGCATGCGCCCGGTCACTTTGATACGCGTCAGCCAGCGCCATCACGATGTCCGGATAAGCGCGCATAAAAGCATCGGGGGTCGAAAAGCCACACAGGTGACGATATAACACCGCGGGGGGCATAATGAGGTCATCCAAGCTCGCGCCATAGCTGTTGTAGTTGAGATAGTGGCCGAGCTGTGCCAGCCGCGCGCGCGTTTGCTCGTCAATACCCGACTGTCGAGCAAGGGCATTTGCAGTGCGATCCAGATTATCGCCATACGCGCCAACTAACGCCCATTCTCGATACTGCCCACCGAGAAGTTTATCGATAATAAGCGCGGTACAGGTGTTAGCACTGGTATGAATATGTGCGTCTAACAAAGGCGAATCTGGGATGGGACCACTTTGATGGTGATCGGCATAGAACACGTGCGTGCCAGCCGCGAGTAATCTCGCGAGTGCGCCTTGGTTCTTCGCCATAGAAATGTCGAGTACTGTGACCTGCTCGGGGCCTGTGGGCACTTGCTTTAACAGAGCAATATCGCGTTTAACCCCAGTAATTAACGTGGTGACTTGTGGGTGCGCTAAGCGCCATTGCACCAGCGCGGTAAGCCCATCGGCATCCCCGTTAAAGACATCAAATCCCATCCTGTGATTCCTTTTTAACTGAGTAACGTGACATCCTACCTTGATGGGTGAGCTTGACCCAACTAGCGGTGATCGTCGTCGGTGCCAGGATAGGCCTCAAGCCCCGTCGAGCCAATTAGGGACAAGTTGTTTTTCGCCCAAAACACGGCTTGTACTCGGTTTTTAACATTGATTTTCTTAAACACGTTATAAAGGTGCGACTTAACGGTATGCTCACTGACGTCCAATGCACGGGCAATGTCTTGGTTAGAGGCGCCCGTGACAAGGTGGCGCAGGATTTGTTGCTCGCGGTTGGTCAGGACAATGGCCTGCTCATCGATCGCTTGTTGGTGGTGCTGCTGATAATAGTGAATTAACGCGGCCATTTTGTGACGGGGGAGCCAGTACTCGCCAGAGAACATTTTTTCGATGCCATAACATAGGTGGCGGATCTCATCTTCTTTTTTAAAGACCCCTTTGATAAATGGCCAGCTGGCGAGTTCTTTGGCACTTAAGTCATGTGCATTGAGCAGCGCAAAGACATGTTGGTCGGCAAAGGGGATCAGCGATTGTTTTAGCTGCTCGGTGGCAATGTCATCAAAGGCGTTTAAGTCTACCAACACCAAACCGGGTCGTGCGGTGAGCTTGTCAGTGATCGCATCGGGCGTCACGAGCTCAACCTCGCTATGAATTGCTTTTTCTAAGCATGTCATCAGTGCAGACACAGACATGCTGGGCTGAGAAATAAGAAGCAGTGTGTAACTATCTGAGGTGGTTTCGGCCTGGTTCATAAGCATCCTACTGATGATGACTCAACATGCGTATCCGTGTGACGTCAGTGGGGTGATCACCGACGTCAAGGCTGGGCAAGCTTTCCATCAGTCTAAACCATTTTTATCTTTAAGGTATACGCTGCGAGTGATAACCCATTGTGCTGACGCTTTAACTGCAGAATATGGAAACAGATCGCGTGGAAAAGCTTCGAACCTCTGGGGTGCTCGTGCTAGACTTCCTCCTTATTTATCCAGTTTGCGAAATCGTTTCGCGCGCAACCAAGAACAGTGGGAGTCACCTATGGCCAGCCGTGGCATAAACAAAGTCATCTTGATTGGTAATTTGGGCAACGATCCGGAAATCCGTTACCTCCCCAACGGCGGTGCGGTGGCGAACCTCAGCCTCGCGACCTCAGAGTCATGGCGTGATAAAAACACCGGTGAGATGCGTGAGAAAACAGAGTGGCACCGTGTTGTGCTGTTCGGTAAAACGGCCGAAGTCGCGGGTGAGTATCTGCGCAAAGGCTCTCAGGTGTATATCGAAGGTCAACTGCAGACACGCAAGTGGCAAGACCAAAACGGGCAAGACCGTTATACCACGGAAGTCGCGGTACAACCGTTTAGTGGCAGCATGCAAATGCTGGGTGGCCGTGGTGGTCAGAGCCAAGGTCAGCCCATGCAGCAGTCACCGCAGCAGCAAGGTGGATGGGGACAGCCTCAGCAGCCTCAGCAGCCTCAACAACCACAGCAAAACTTTAACCAACAGCCACCGCAGCAGCAGTCGGCACCACAGCCACAGTCGCAACCTCAGCAGCAATACAACGATCTGCCTGATTTTGACGACGATATTCCGTTCTAAAACGGACTGCGTTAAGTGGCGAGTCAACGCCAACGTGGTTGAAACGAAAAAGCCCCTGTTGGGGCTTTTTGCTTTTTGGCGTGGTCGGTGACTGAACGGGCTGGGTTAGGCGACACCAGGGCCCGCTTTTAAAAAGTGCGGCAATTGCGCCGGCGTTGGGCATTTTAACTGGCCCATTACTTGGGTCATTTGTTGGGTGAGCATATCTATCGCGTGTTCCCCCCCATGATGGCCCAACGCGCCACAGGCATAGACAAAAGTGCGGCCCAGCAGGGTGAAGTCGGCGCCCATGGCCATCGCTTGGGCTACATTCCCGCCGCTTTGTACGCCACTGTCCATCAGCAGTTTAATCTTGTCACCATATAAGCGCTTGATGGTTTGAATGGTATCCAGTGGCGACTCGCCAACATCTAACTGACGTCCCCCATGGTTGGATAAGACCACTGCGTCGGCACCGAGCGCAACCGCTTGTTTGACATCGTCTGGGTTGACCAAGCCTTTTAATACCAAGGGGCCGTCCCAGTTATCGCGGATCACCTTGAGGCTGTCGAAGTCGACGGCGCCCATCACCGTATTGTTCATAAAGTTCGCCAGTTCGCTGGTGGGCATGTTTTTTGGCATGTAAGGCTTGAGGGTTTGCATCTCAGGCACGCCAGCCAGTAACGTCTGCCAGCTCCATGCCGGACACTGCATCATTTGCACGATATTGCGTAGGTTCATTTTCGGCGGCATCGCCAAGCCATTTTTTATATCGCGCGGGCGATAACCGAAGGTCGGCACATCCACAGTGACGACCAGCACTTTATACCCTGCACCTTTAATGCGGCCCATGAGATCTTTACGGATCTTGGCATCCGTTGGGTTATAGAGTTGATACCACGCCGTTCCCTCAGAGATCTCGGCGATGGTCTCAAGACTCGCTGAGGATACGGTGCTGAGCACATAAGGAAGCTTTGCTTGATAGGCCGCTTTTGCCAAAATTTCCGGCGCCTTGGGCCACATTAACCCTTGAAGTCCGACGGGGGCGACGCCAAAAGGCGCGGCATAGCGTTGGCCAAATAGCTCGACGGATAAGTCGATCTCTGGGGTAGGCGCAAGCAAGTCAGACTGCAGTTTTACGTGTTCAAACGCCCCGGCATTGTGCGCCACGCCAATTTCATCGTGACAACCGCCGCAAAGATAATCAAAGGCGAAGGCTGGGATACGCCGTTTTGCTGCACGTTTAAGCGAGGGGGTATCAGGGTACTTAGGATTATAATAGGCCATGAATATTGCACGTTGTTGAGGTGAGTGTCTTGTCTCACCCTAGCGCAGTGATTGTTATCGATATATAGATAAAAGATAAAATACTTTTTCCAAAATCGGCTAAGCCCCGATGATAGTTGGCGTTACCTCTTGCTTTACCTGCACACTAAACGTACAAATCTTTAACTTTCTGTTTAATAAAATCGATAAATAATTTGGTTTTGGTGTGGTTGTATTCCAGCTTAGGGTAGTAGGCGTAGGCCGATAATCGTGGTTGCTTAAGGGCTGGTAGCACCGGGACCAATAAGCCTTGGTCGATTTCTTTTTGCACCGTCCCGGCGCCCCCTAAAATGATCCCCATGCCAATCACCGCGGCACTGACCAAGGCTTCAGGGTTGGGTGAGACAAAATTACCGGACAATTGTAAGCGGGTGCCATCTTCAAACACCCGCTCTTGAGGCTGATGCGAATTACCGTAAAGCAAAATATTATGTTGGGTAAGTTGCGCTGGCGTGGTGATGGGCGGATGGCGCTCGAGGTAGGCAGGGGCAGCAAAAAAGCCAGGTTGAAAATCAAATAATTTGGCGGCGATGTAGCTGGCGGAGTTAAAGTACTCGAGTTCACGACTGATTACCACGTCCAGATTCAGATCCGGCAGCTGGCCAGGGGTGAGGGTGGTGAGTTCGACTTTGATTTTCGGATAAATCTCAAGAAACTCAGCAATAAAGTTGACCAGAAAGCGGTTCCCTGTCACCAATGGCGCACCGATACGCAATACACCACTGACCTCACCAAAGGTGGAGGTGGTCTCACTGACTAATTGTTGCCAGTCATCGACCCACGTCTTGGCGCGGTGGTAGAAGAGATCACCCGCATCTGTCATCGACAAACTGCGTGTAGTGCGTTTGAGCAATTGAACCCCCAGTTGGCGTTCTAGCCAGCTTAGGCGTTTTGACAGGGCAGAGCTTGAGGTGTGTAGCTTGGTGGCCGCTTGGGCCAACGAGCCATGATCCACCACGCAGATAAAGCTTTGTGTACAGGTAATCCAGTCCATGAGTCCTCGTTGCGTAAAAAGACAGCCACCGATTCGTGGTCTAGGCATTCACATTATGATAACCAAGCCTGATAATAGCGGCTACTAGCCCCCGAAGGCGACCCAAGTCAGCAGAGAATCATGGATAGAACAGCCAGTGCGATCAAAGTCAGCGGTATGAAGCTGACCAACCGACTCGTTGCATTTGTCACGCTTATTGTGGTGTGCGCCATTTTTGTGTTGTTTATCGGCGGTGCGATCAGCTTCCGCCAATTGGGGATTGATTTCATCTCGCATTATGTTGACGGCATGGTTGAGGTGATTGATCAAGAGATGGCCAGTGACCAGCGTGATAATCAATACTTTTCGCGCTGGCTCCCCAAGATGCTTAAAGCCAGTGACGTGACGTCCCTCACTATCTACTCGGACGCTGGGATCTTGTATCAATATGAGCAAATTCAATACCAGGCGGTGACCAATCAACAGGTAATCTCTCGTGATATACCGCTCGATAGCAACCCAGGGTTTGCGGTCAAACTGACCTTTGTGCCGCCGTATGCGGAGTTTGCCTATTCCATTGGTCCATTGTCCTCCTTATCGGCGGCGATTTTGGTGATTGTCTTGGGGCTCACATGGGGGATCCGTTGGCTCCGGCGTCAGCTGTATGGCAGTGAGGTGCTTGAGCAGCGTGGCCGACTGATCTTAGCGGGGCGACTCGATGATGCGCAGCAAGGTGATAGCCGCGAGTGGCCGATCCCGGCAAGCGCGGCGTTAACGCAACTGATCGAAGAGCTTAAAGAAGCGCGCCAAGAGCGTAGTCGTTTTGACACCTTTATTCGCACCAACACCTTCTTAGACCAACTCACCGGCGCCGCGAATCGAGTGATGTTTGATAATCGCTTGCACACACTAGCTAGTGATGATGCCAGCCAAGGCAGTGTGATCCTAGTGAGGGTGGCGGAATGGGAAGATCTGGTGGCGCAGCACGGGCAAGAAGCCGCCGATCAATTGATTCAAGCGATTGGCAATGTTCTGTCGAATGCGATTCAGCGTTTTCCGGATGCCGTGTTGGCACGTTATTTTGCCTCGGACTTTGCCATTTTGCTGGTCAACCAAGCGGGAGAAGAAGTGCATCCCTTTTTAGCGCAAATCACCAATGCGTTAGATAAACTCGCGCCACCCGAGGCGTTGGATCAAGATAATTGGTTCCACCTTGGGATGACCTCATTTGGCGCCAGTGAGCGACGTGGGCGACTAATGGATGAAGCCGAACGTGCACTTAAAGCGGCGGCGCTAACCGGCCAGAATGGTTGGTCACAGTTCGACAAACAACTAAGCCAACTGGATAAACGTGGTAGTGTACGTTGGCGCACCTTACTCGAGTCGGTGATGGCGGGAGAAGGGCCAATGCTTTATCGCCAACCGGTGTTTGCGCGAGATGGCAAAACCCGCCTTCATTATGAACTTTTAGGCCGAATTAAGGACGAAAAAGGCAAGGTGCTTAAGGCCTCGCGCTTTTGGCCAGGGGTAGAATGGGTTGGCATGGACGTGGCGTTTGACAAGGCGACCGTGGGTCGCGCGCTGTGGTGGCTAAAAACGCGTGACTACATCGATAACTACGCCGTCAATGTAAGTGCGTACTCACTTTGTCAACGTGAGTTTGTGGTGTGGTTGCGCGATATGTTGTTACAAACGCCAAGAAGTACATTGAATCGCTTACTGGTGGAAGTGTCTGAAGGTGCTTTGGTTTCACACTTTGATGCGGCGCGGCCTTGCTTACGAATGATTGCCGCGTTAGGGTGCCGTCTAGTTGTTGACCAAGCAGGTAGAACGATAGTAAGCACTCACTATGTTAAAGATATTCAACCCGCTTATATTAAGCTTCATCGTAGTTTGGTGCGCAATATCCACCAACGGCCAGAGAACCAGCTGTATTTGCGCAGCGTGTTAGGTGCTTGTGAGGCTACCACCACCGAGGTACTGGCGGTAGGCGTGGAAACCAATGAGGAATGGTCAGTGGTTAAAGAACTGGGTGTCGCGGGCGGACAAGGGCGGCTGCTTGGGGCGGAAATGTCTCCGCACCCAGCACAGAAAAAACGCCGCCGATGGGGGAAGCGATGAGTCAAGCCATCAAGCTATCGCATCAATCGGGACGTGGGTGGCTAGAAGCGTTATTACTGGTCAGTATTTTGTCGGTGCTGGTGGTGATTGCGATCCCAAAGTTCTACGATTATGAGGCGGATGCCAATGTGTCAGCACTCAAAGGGTTAAAAAGCGGCATCGAAACCGTCATGGCGCACACCCACGCGTTAGCCACAAAACATGAAATAAGCCGCCAAGCCACACAATCACTGAGTGTTAATGGCACGCAGATCGATATCGCTTATGGTTATCCTGCGATCAGCGCTTTACCCAAGTTAGTGACAACGCTGCAGGATGCAACACGGTGGCGTATTCGGCGCTATCCGGAGCAAGATCGCGTCGATTTTATTTGGCTGTTTCACGATCAGCCCGCGACGGCCTGTTATTTGACCTATCGCGAAGCAACGGCGTCAACGAAGGCATCGACGCAGTTGGTGATTCATCAGTCATGCCAATCACCGACCCGATAAAGATAAAAGGAATAATGCGTTTTTGATGGAAAAACCATCAAAATGACAGCGCATTGAAAAAAAACACAGATCTCATTCAGGTTTACAGCACCGTATCTTGCCGCTTACCTTGCGCGTTGATACATTTAGCTCAATTTGTCTGATTTCATAGCTTGCAGGATTAATCGACCATCATGTTTAAGAAACTTCGCGGGATGTTTTCCAACGATCTATCCATTGACTTGGGAACCGCCAATACACTGATTTACGTAAAAGAACAGGGCATTGTTCTGGATGAGCCGTCTGTTGTCGCTATTCGCCAAGACCGTGCAGGCTCTCCCAAGAGTGTGGCTGCTGTGGGTCATGATGCGAAGCAGATGCTGGGTCGAACACCGGGGAACATTGCCGCGATTCGTCCAATGAAAGACGGTGTGATTGCTGATTTCTACGTCACCGAAAAAATGCTGCAGCACTTTATTAAATCGGTGCACGATCACAGCTACATGCGTCCAAGCCCGCGCGTCTTGGTGGCCGTACCTTGTGGCTCAACCCAAGTTGAACGCCGAGCCATCCGTGAGTCGGCATTAGGTGCCGGTGCACGTGAAGTCTATTTGATTGATGAGCCCATGGCAGCGGCGATTGGCGCAGGCTTGCCGGTATCAGAAGCAACTGGTTCGATGGTGATCGATATCGGCGGTGGTACCACAGAAGTGGCGGTCATTTCGCTTAATGGCGTGGTGTATTCATCGTCGGTACGTATTGGTGGTGACCGTTTCGATGAATCGATTATCAACTATGTTCGCCGAAATTATGGCAGCTTGATTGGTGAAGCCACCGCAGAGCGCATCAAGCATGAAATCGGCTCCGCTTACCCAGGCGATGAAGTGCGTGAAATTGAGGTACGTGGTCGTAACCTTGCTGAAGGGGTGCCGCGTAGCTTCACGCTTAATTCCAATGAGATCCTAGAAGCGCTGCAAGAGCCCCTAACTGGGATTGTCTCTGCGGTGATGGTGGCACTAGAGCAATGCCCACCAGAGCTGGCGTCTGATATTTCTGAGCGTGGCATGGTGATCACCGGTGGTGGTGCGCTGCTGCGCGATCTTGACCGTTTGCTTACCGAAGAAACCGGCATTCCAGTCGTCGTTGCCGAAGATCCGCTGACTTGTGTCGCACGTGGCGGAGGTAAAGCGCTAGAAATGATCGATATGCACGGCGGTGATCTTTTTAGCGAAGATTAACGTGACTGCGCCTACAAACAGGTCGTTTTCATTATGAAACCTATGTTTGGCAGAGGACCCTCTCTGCAACTGCGCCTGTTTTTCGCTCTTTTACTATCAGTCAGCCTTATGCTGGCTGATAGTCGTCTTGATGCGTTCGCAGGAGTGCGTTATTTCCTAAACACGCTGGTGGCACCGCTACAGTATGCGTCCAACGTCCCGCGCGACACCTTAGATGAACTGGTGATGCAGTTTCGCTCTCATCAACGTTTAGT
This sequence comes from Salinivibrio sp. VGrn1, assembly GCF_009377995.1. Lineage (NCBI taxonomy): Bacteria > Pseudomonadati > Pseudomonadota > Gammaproteobacteria > Vibrionales > Vibrionaceae > Salinivibrio > Salinivibrio sp. VGrn1. The sequence continues at coordinate 49,420 of NZ_SATA01000012.1, read as the reverse complement.
TGCAGAGAACCGCGCATTGCGAAAACAGGTGTTACAACTGGAAAGTGACCAGCTTCTTTTAGCGCAGACAGAGCGCGAAAATCAGCGCCTACGCGAGCTACTGGGCTCATCGTTTATTCGTGACGAACGCAAAATGGTGGCTGAAGTCATGGCCGTTGACTCGGACCCTTATAAACATCAAGTCATGCTAGATAAAGGGCGGACCAATGGGGTTTATGAAGGGCAACCGGTAATCAACGAGCACGGGGTGGTTGGCCAAATTGCGTATGTGGGCGCCCACAATAGCCGCGTTCTGCTGCTGACCGATCCCACCCATGCGATCCCGGTTCAGGTCATGCGTAATGATATACGGGTAATTGCCTCTGGGCGCGGGTCGACCCACTACATTGGTTTAGACAATATTCCTAGCAGCACGGATATCAAGGTGGGTGACAAGTTAGTTACCTCGGGACTGGGCGGTGTCTTTCCTGAAGGCTACCCGGTTGGTACGGTGACGGAGTTTTCGTTTGATAATAAGCGCCCATTTGCCCAAGTGCGAGCCACCACAGCAGTGAAGTTTGATCGCCTGCGTTATCTGCTTTTGGTGTGGCCAACACCTGAAAAGGGCGAGAATGCACGCCCGGATCAACCTGTCGCGCAGCCGCCATCAGACACCGCACCATCACCTGATACAGCGCCATCTCCAGATGGTGAGGGAGAATCGCCGTAATGGCAAATGTGACATTTCGCGGCCAGTTTGTAATTTGGCTCTCTTTTATCATAGCGCTGATTTTGCAAGCCGCGCCCTGGCCGGGGGAGCTTGCACCCTTTCGTCCTTCTTGGGTATTGCTGGTGACGTTTTATTGGGTGCTGGCATTGCCCCACAGGGTTAATGTCGGTACCGCGTTAGTACTCGGCCTTTTATGGGATTTGATGTTGGGCTCGACCCTTGGGGTGCGTGGCTTGATGATGGCGATTTTGGTTTACATCGTCGCGCTGAACTTTCAATTGTTACGCAACATGTCGTATTGGCAGCAGGCACTCTTATTGGCATTGCTGACCTTGGCGGGAAAATTGATCGAGTTCTGGGCGGAGTACTTGGTGTCTAACGTACAGTTTAATCCAGAGCAGCTTTGGGCGGGTGTGCTTAACTTTATACTCTGGCCTTGGATCTTCCTATTATTGCGCCGTTTACGCCGTCGCTTTGCCATTCGCTAACGCACTAATCGTAAAGAGGTATCATGAGCTTTGATTTATATCTGGCCTCGGGGTCGCCTCGGCGTCATGAACTGCTCACCGAGATGGGCGTGAATTTCTCCCGTGTCGTGGTCGATGTGGAGGAGCAACAACAGGCCGGTGAGTCGCCTTATGCTTACGTGTCTCGCTTATCGCAAGACAAGGCACGGGCAGGGGTTGTGCAAACCGGTGGCCATACCCCAGTGCTCGGTGCTGATACCATTGTGGTTGACGGTGAACAGGTCCTCGAAAAGCCTCATGATAAAGCGGAGGCGATCCGAATGCTTAAGCAACTGTCAGGGCGCGAACACCAAGTGATGACAGCGGTCACTGTCGCCAATGCCATGAAGCAGATCACCACTGTGGTGACCACCAAGGTGTGGTTTTGTACGCTAAGTGACGAACAGATTGAGGCTTATTGGCAATCGGGCGAGCCAGTCGATAAGGCTGGCGCCTATGCGATTCAAGGGCTGGGCGGTAAATTTGTCACCCGGATTGATGGAAGCTATCACGCCGTGGTTGGTTTGCCACTGTATGAAACCGAGCAGCTGCTCAAACAATTTTCGGTCTGAGCGCACATCTGTCGCTAGACCCCACTTTTGAGAGATTCGGGGAAACCATGAGTGCGGAACTGCTAATAAACGTCACCCCCAGCGAAACCAGGGTGGCGATGATTGAGGGGGGGAACCTCCAAGAGATCCATATCGAGCGAGAAGCCAAACGCGGTATTGTAGGCAATATCTACAAAGGCAAAGTCAGTCGTGTGTTGCCTGGCATGCAGGCAGCCTTTGTCGATATTGGCCTAGAGAAGGCCGCGTTTTTACATGCCTCAGATATTGTTCCCCATACCGAGTGTGTGTCGGAAAATGAGAAGCAACAATTCCAAGTGCGCGATATCTCCGAGCTGGTTCGCCAAGGGCAAGATATTGTGGTGCAAGTGGTCAAAGACCCGCTGGGCACCAAGGGCGCGCGCCTTACCACCGATATTACCTTGCCTTCGCGTTATCTGGTCTTCATGCCAGGTGCGGCCCATGTTGGGGTATCACAACGCATTGAAAGTGAAGACGAGCGTAAACGTCTCAAAAGCATTGTCAGTGATTATTGCGACGAGCTCGGTGGCTTTATTATCCGTACCGCCGCTGAAGGGGCAACAGACAATGAAATGGCGCAAGATGCTGCCTTTTTAAAGCGTTTGTGGAATAAGGTGTTAGAGCGCCGCACGCGTTATCCAGCCAAATCCATGCTGTATGGTGAGCTGGCACTGGCACAGCGCATCGTGCGTGACTTTGTGGGTACCGAGCTGGATTTAATTCGGGTTGACTCCAAGCAAGCCTATGAAAAGCTCCAAGAGTTCACCTCTGAGTTTGTGCCGGAGCTGGCCGACAAGCTGGTGTATTACGACGGTCAGGTGCCGATTTTCGATATGTATGATACCGAAAATGAAATCCAACGCTCGTTGGAGCGCAAAGTCCAGCTCAAGTCTGGCGGCTACCTGATTATCGATCAGACCGAGGCGATGACCACCATTGACATCAATACAGGCGCGTTTGTTGGGCGGCGGAATCTGGATGAGACTATCTTTAATACCAATATTGAGGCCACACGCGCGATTGCTCGCCAATTACGGCTGAGAAACCTCGGTGGGATCATCATTATCGATTTTATCGATATGAGCACGGATGAGCACCGGCGTCGCGTGTTGCACTCTCTCGAGCAAGCGCTCAGCCAAGACAGAGTGAAAACCAACATCAATGGTTTCACTCAGCTAGGGCTGGTGGAAATGACACGCAAACGCACGCGAGAAAGTATTGAACATGTACTGTGTGGTGGCTGTCCAACCTGTGATGGGCGAGGGTCGGTTAAAACCGTGGAAACCGTCTGCTATGAAGTGCTACGTGAAATTACTCGCGTTAACCGCATTTATGAAGCGGATAAATTTGTGGTGTACGCGGCCCCTGCGGTGATTGAGGCATTGGCAGAGGAAGACTCGCACCTTGTGGCGGAGTTAGAAGTGTTTATCGGTAAGCAAGTGAAAGTGAAATCCGAGCCGTTATACACGCAAGAACAGTTTGACGTAGTAATGATGTAATCCATGACCTGGGTGATAAGGGGTATGCGCTGGCTTACGGTCAGCGTGATCAGTGTGATAGTGATAACCGCCCTACTAGTCGGCGGTTTGCGCTTTCTATTGCCCAATATGGAGATCTTGCAAGCGCCGCTCCGGCAGTGGGTATCGGCGCAAACCGGCTTTAGCGCACAACTGGATGGTATTGCGGGCCAGTGGCGCAATCTGACGCCGTCACTGCGACTCGAAAACGTCGCGCTCGCCACCAGCGACAACGGCCCCCCGCTGTTAACCGCTCGCGCAATCAGTTTGCAACTGGATGTCTCTGCCACCCTCATTCGGCGTCAGCCGGTATTCTCCCATGTCACACTCGACGGCTTGGTGTTTGATACCGGTCAGCTACCAGATAAAAATACCCAAGCGGGCGTACGCGAGCGGCTAGAAGACTTATTCCTGGCGCGGTTAGGGCAATTTTCGATCCCCAATGCCAAGGTGATCCTGGTCACTCCTTCGCTGGAAACGCAGACGCTGGTGATCAGTGACTTGTTTTGGCGCAATAACCAAGGTGAGCACCAGGTACAAGCCAGGCTTGGCATGCAAGGCACGCAACTGGAAAAGGTGCGTGTTAATGCTGCCTTCCGCGAAACCGACGGCTTGAGTACGTTAACGGGAGATTTTTATTTGGCCAGTGAGGCGATGGATATTGCCCCTTGGCTGACCCAACAGCTCACGCCATCCGCCACCATCAACACCGCGCGTTTAGATGCAAAAGCCTGGGTCAGGGTGGAGCAGGGGCGTGTCGACAACGGACTGTTGTCGATTGATCATTTCGCGTTAGCGTGGCAAGAGGATGAGCGTCAAGCGAAGCAATGGGCGATAAAAGATAGCCATGTTCAGTTGCAGGCCTTGGATGAACAGACATGGCGCCTCGACACGGATGGACTATGGGTACAAACCGGCACGACCACGCAAGCGGCGATGTCACAGCTTTCTTGGCAGGGGGCATTAGACAACTGGCGTCTCAATGCGGCCGACGTCGATATTGCCTCTTTACGGCCTTTGCTTGGGCTTGCCAGTCAATCGGCGCAACAGCACAGTGTGGCGGCCGCGTTGTCCCCATCAGGTCAGATCCGCTCCTTAGCGTTGAGTAAAGCACCCGACGCCCCGTTACGTTATCAAGCCAAGCTCGAAGCGGTCTCAGCCAAGCGCTGGGGCTACCTGCCGGCGTTCAAAGGCTTGAGCGCGACGATTTCTGGGCAAGGCCGACAAGGCCAAGCTGAGCTAGCGCTGGGGGCACAACCTCTGCCGTACGGGGACTTTTTTCAAGCACCGCTCCCGCTTGAGCACGGCAGTTTAACCCTGAATTGGCAGCAAACGGATCGTGGCCTGAGTGTATGGAGTGATAAGGCCAAGGTGCGCGGGGCAGACGTGCAAGGCTCAGGCGCATTTCGTCTGGATATTCCCTCAAAAGGCGCGCCTTTTTTGGCGTTATACGTGCAGGCTGACGTATCTGATGCTGGACAGACATGGCGCTATCTCCCCACCCGAGCATTGCCAGACTCCTTAACCGATTACCTTTCTCGCGCCATTCAAGCCGGACGAGCCAAAGACAGTGAAATTCTTTGGTTTGGAGCCCTCGACGCTTTCCCTTACTCAGATCACAGCGGTATTTTCCAAGCCATGGTGCCACTTCGCGGCGGGGCATTTAGCTTTAACACTGCTTGGCCGACGTTGACGGAGCTCGACGCCCGTTTACTGTTTGAAAATGCGCGCTTAGCGATTGAAGGTGATCATGTTCGTTTGGGCGACGCCGTCAGTCGCCAAGTGCAGGCTGAGATTGCCGATATGACCCAGCCGGACAGTTACCTCGATATTAACGCGTCATTGGCGGCAACCGGATCGGCTGTCCGTCAATACATGCTGGCGACGCCTTTGGTCGATACGGTGGGAGCGGCCTTGACCCATGTGCAAGTCGATGGGCTTGTCAACGCTGACCTAGGACTCGATATCCCGCTCAATGGTGAGCAACCTCATGCCGAGGGGAGGGTTCGCTTTACCGGCAACCAGGTATCGATTCAGGCACCCGATATGCAACTGGATAACCTGTCCGGCGAGCTGGCTTTTAGTGACGATACCCTGACTACCCGATCGATGCAGGCGCAGTGGTTAGGGCAGCCGATCAGTCTTGGCTTTAGCGGAGAAACGGTGGAGGCCGGGTATCAGCTTGATTTAGATCTCGACGCTGATTGGGATGTAGTGCCATTGCTGGACACGCTTTCGTTGCCACTTGACCCCTATCTGGCGGGCGGTGCACGTTGGCAGGCGGGGCTCGATTTAACCTTAAATGACACCAGTTTTGATTATCGGCTCGGTGTGGATGTTGATACCACGCCGCTGCAGTCGACGTTGCCAGCCCCGCTTAACAAGCCACGCTGGCAAAAAGGGCAGGCGCGTATCGAGGCGACGGGAAACAGTGAAGGCTTGACGGGGCGCGTGGTCCTGCCCAAAGTGAGCTATCACGCACGGATTGATACCCAAGGTCAGCGCCCGCAGTTTACAGCGAGTCAATGGCAGATTGGAGAGCCAGGGACCCGGCTATTGGCAACGCGTGATCATCGTTTTGATCTAAAGCTTGAACAACTCGATCTCGCGGCTTGGAAAAACGTCTGGGAGCAAGCCCGTCAATCTTGGCCGAGCGGAAGCGGACAATACCCTGCTTTACCCATGCCTCAGCGTATTAATGCCAAGGTTGATTCTGTCAGTGCCGACCCTTTAGCGTTTCATGATGTGTCTTTAGCCGCGCGACACAAAGCCGATGGCTGGGATGTGTTAATGGGCAGTCGTGAGCTTAGCGGGCAAGCCATGTGGCCGACACAAGGGCGCTTGAATGTTGAGATTGACCATTGGCATATCAATCGCCAGTTGACCGACGACGAGCAACCGACGGATACCCCCCTTTTTGAACCTGTGGATACACGGGCGACCCCGGAAGATAAAGCCTTGCTTGCCGCCATTCCGCCGACACACTTGGTGATTGAGGATCTGTGGTTACAAGGGTATCGGCTCGGACGCATTGAGGCGGTACTTGATAAGAAAGCCTCTCAGGTCGACCTGTCTTCTCTGACGCTGGAGAGTGGGAAAAACCACGCGTCCATCAGCGGCCATTGGCTAATTGACGAGCAAGGCCACAATCAAACCGCATTGACCCTCGCGTTAGGCGGGGAGAGTACGTCAGATCTCATGGGACGGTTTGGCATCAGTGGTGGGATCCAAGACGCCAGCTTTTCGACTCAAGCCTCGTTAGATTACGCCGGCCTGCCTTGGCAGGTCGATATTGCCAGCCTTAATGGTGACATTCGCTCGGATGTAAAAGACGGCTATTTAAGCGGAGTGGGGGGCGCCGGTAAACTGTTGGGGCTGTTCAGCCTTGATTCTATCTTACGTAAAATCCAGCTCGATTTCTCGGGCGTATTTGAAGATGGTTTGGCCTTTGATGACATTACCGGACGGGCTGTGATCACAAATGGCGTGGTTGTGACGGATAATATCCGCATGGATGGGATTGCCGGTGATATGGTTATTAAAGGGATTGCCAATTTGGTGACCAATCGCGTCAACGCCGATGTTCGGTTTACGCCGGATATTACCTCTGGGATCCCAGTACTGAGCGCGTTTGCGGTCACGCCGCAGACGGCGCTGTATGTGTTAGCGGTCACCACCGCCATTTCACCCGTGGTGGACGTTTTCACCCAAGTCCGTTATCAAGTAAGCGGCCCGATAGGGACGCCCGATATCAGGGAAGTGTCGCGTGATAAAGAGGCACTCGCATTGCCGGCCGACGCGACGGAACGATTGCGCCAACAAGCAGAAAACGCCAAGGAGTGAGCATGATGAAAGCAGGTGTTGTCCAGATGACATCCAGCGCCGATCCCAGCCACAACATGAAGGCATTGCAAGCCAGTTTACATCGCTTGAGTGAACAAGGCGTCAAACTGGTGCTTACCCCAGAAAATGCCCTGGTGTTTGGCAGTAAACAAGATTATCAGCGCCATGCCGAGCGATTGGGTCACGGTCCATTGCAGCAACAGCTTGCCGAATTGGCCCATCATTATGATCTTTGGCTGGTGGTCGGCGCCTTTCCGATTCAAAACGACAACGGCATGTTAAGCAGTACCAGCTTGGTGTTTGATAACGCTGGGCATTTACGCGGCAGCTATGACAAATTGCACTTGTTTGATGTGGAAGTGGCCGATGCCCACGGGCGGTATTGTGAGTCTGACTACTTTGAAGCGGGTGACCGTCTCGCAACACTCGATACCCCCTTTGGCTGCCTTGGATTAAGTATCTGCTACGATGTGCGCTTTGCCCCCATGTATCAAGCGCTGCGTGCCCAAGGTGCCGACATTATCACTGTGCCGGCGGCCTTTACCCGCGTGACCGGTCAAGCACACTGGGAAACCTTGTTGCGGGCGCGAGCGATAGAAACCCAATGTTGGGTGATTGCGGCAGGGCAGTGTGGTGAGCACAGCAAAGGGCGCCAAACTTGGGGGCACTCGATGATCATCGACCCTTGGGGGCAGGTTGTGGCGTCACTGGGGAGTGAGCCAGGCGTTACCTGGGCTGAGCTTGATTTAAGTGTGGGGGAATCCATTCGGCATAAGATGCCCGTACTGTCTCATACCCGGTTGCAAAGCCAACTGAAATAGCGCACCCTCGGCGCGTTATCTTTTTTCTCGGCTGCCAGTTCGGCAGCCACAACCAAGAGTAAACGAATGAGTCTGGAACAGGTCGAAGAAACCTTGCTGCGCCCGGCGGGCGTGAGTGAGTCGCAACTGCATGCGACACTGGCGCACCTGAGCGGTCGCCAGATTGACTACGGTGATATTTTCTTCCAATCCACCTGGCATGAATCCCTCGCCTTGGAAGACAGCATCATCAAAGACGGTTCATTTAATATCGACCGTGGGGTCGGTGTCAGAGCGATCAGCGGTGAAAAAACCGGGTTTGCCTACTCGGATCAGCTCACCCCGGACGCCTTGATGCAAAGTGCCACCGCAGCACGCGGTATTGCCCCGACAGGGGGACAAGGCAAAGTGCGTGCTTTTTCAGCCGTACAAGCCAAACCTTATTATGGCCCGACGGATCCGCTTGCAAGTTTAACGCGCGAGCAAAAAATCGCCCTACTTAAAGAAATAGACAGCTATATCCGTGCCAAAGAGCCTCGAGTGAAAGAGGTAAATGCCAGCTTGAATGGCCTGTATGAGCAAGTGCTGGTGGCGGCTACTGATGGTACTTATGGCGCCGATATTCGCCCGTTGGTTCGCTTATCTGTCTCTGTGTTGGTTGAACAAGATGGACGCCGTGAACGCGGCAGTGCGGGAGGCGGTGGCCGTTATGGCTATGACGTATTCCTGCAAGAGCAAGCAGGTAAGTCACGCGCGCTGCAATTTGCCGATGAAGCGATTCGTTTAGCCCTGGTCAACCTGCGCGCCGGCGCGGCACCGGCAGGCACCATGCCCGTGGTATTGGGTGCGGGGTGGCCGGGCGTACTTTTACATGAAGCTGTTGGTCACGGCCTTGAAGGGGACTTTAACCGAAAAGAGTCATCGGTATTTACCGGTAGCCTTGGCGAGCAGGTGACCTCTTCGCTGTGCACCATAGTCGATGATGGCACCATGAATGATCGCCGCGGCTCACTGAGCATCGATGATGAAGGGGTCCCGGGCCAGTACAATGTGTTAATCGAAAACGGTGTGCTCAAAGGCTATATGCAAGATAAGCACAATGCCAGTCTCATGGGCGTTGCGCCCACTGGCAATGGCCGACGAGAGTCTTATGCGCACCTGCCTATGCCGCGGATGACCAATACCTACATGCTGGGTGGCGAGAGCTCGCCAGCGTCGATGATTGCCAGTGTGGAGCGTGGCTTATATGCGCCAAACTTTGGTGGCGGTCAGGTCGATATTACCTCGGGTAAGTTTGTGTTCTCCACCTCAGAGGCTTACCTGATTGAAAATGGTGAAATTACCACCCCAGTGAAAGGGGCGACCTTAATTGGCAGCGGTATCGAAGCGATGCAGCAAGTCTCAATGGTGGGGAATGATTTGGCCATTGACCCAGGTGTGGGGGTATGTGGTAAAGCCGGACAAAGCGTCCCTGTGGGGGTTGGACAGCCGACCTTGAAACTGGATGCGATGACGGTTGGAGGCACTGAGTCCTAAGTCTGCACGCCAGTGCGGGGCACTGGCGTGGCAGTTTACAGGCTTTGGTCGTAAAAGCTTTTGAGATACTGGAAAATTTCGCGATACGCCTTCGGCGGTTTGTTTTGTTGCTGCTCTTTTTTCGCCTGACGAGCCAGTTGACGTAATCGTTGACGATCGGCATCAGGATACTGCAAAAGCACATCGCTAATTGCACTGTCGCCTTGGTCAATGATGCGGTCACGGAGCTGCTCAAGCTTGTGAAGCTCGACCGTTTGCTGAGCATGCTTGTTTTGCAACTTATCAAGCGCAGCCTGAATCGGTTCAGGGTCGCGAGAGCGCATAAGCTTGCCAACATATTGCAGTTGGCGACGGCGTGCTTCGTTTTTCAAGCGTTGTGCGTCGGTAATCGCGCTGAGCAAGTCATCGTCGAGCGGGAATTTTTCTAACACGGCTGGTTTGAGTTTGACCAGTGCTTCGCCAAGTTCTTGCAAGGCAAGCATATCGCGTTTCATCTCGGACTTGCTGACCCAGATGATCTCTTCCTCTTCCTCCCAGGGAGCGGGTTTATTTTTACGGCCCATGTTCAACCTCAGTGAGAATGTGCAATGACACGTATGTTAACAAGAAATGCGCCCAAACGCGGGCTTTTTTATCATAGGCGCGTGGCGCTGAGTGTGTCGAACTTGAATGCGAATCAAAAAGGTCAACTATGAGTGTGAAACAACAAGTCGCCGAGCAAGAGCAGCAACTTCGTCAAGCTGTCAGCCGTGCGCTCGACATGGCATCGGCCAAAAGTGACCAGGCGGAAGTGGCGATTACCAAAAGTACCGGCATCAGCGTCAGCTCGCGGATGGGCGAAGTCGAAAACGTGGAGTTCAATCAAGACGGTGCCCTTGGGATCACCGTATATTGTGAGCAGCGCAAAGGCAGCGCATCCACGACTGATTTGTCAGAAAAAGCGATTGCGAAAACCGTTGAAGCGGCGCTTGAGATTGCAAGCTATACTTCGCCTGACCCCTTTGGCGGCCCTGCGCCTAAAGCGTTAATGGCGTTTGACTATCCTGATCTCGATTTGTTCTATCCCGATGAGCCCGAGCCTGATACCGCCGCCGCCTTGGCGATTGAAGCCGAGCAAGCGGCGCTCAATCACGACAGCCGCATCAAATTCAGTGATGGTGCCAGCTATGACAGTCATTATGGTGTGCGAGTGTATGGCAACAGCCATGGCATGCTGGGCAGCTATCCCTCGAGCCGCCAAGCGTTAAGCTGCTCAGTGATTGCGGAAAGTGATGCAGGGATGGAGCGTGACATGAGCTACACCGTGGCGCGTGACAAAGCGGACTTATGGACACCGACCTTTGTGGGAGTCGAAGCGGCCAAACACGCCGTGGCGCGCTTAAATCCACGCAGTGTCTCCACATGCCAAGTGCCGGTGATGTTCGATCGCAGTGTGGCGACCGGGCTGTTTGGCCATTTGGTGATGGCCATCAGCGGTTCCGCACTTTACCGCAAGTCCTCTTTCTTGCTCGATAAGAAAGGCGAGCAGATCTTCCCAGATTGGCTCACCATCAATGAGCTGCCTCATGTACGAAAAGGCTCCGCCAGTGCGCCTTTTGATAGCGAAGGGATGATCACGCAAGACAGGCGTATCATTGAAAAGGGTGTACTAAACACGTATCTCGCCACCAGTTATGCCGCGCGTAAGCTGGGCATGGAACCAACCGGGCATGCAGGCGGTATTCACAACTGGTACGTTAGCCACACTGGCCAAGATGCCGATGCCATGCTAAAAACCTTAGGCACGGGATTATTGGTGACTGAGTTGATGGGACAAGGGGTGAACCCAGTGACTGGGGATTACTCACGGGGCGCGGCAGGCTTTTGGGTGGAAAACGGTGAGATCCAATACCCGGTGAGTGGGATCACCATTGCCGGTAATCTCAACGAGATGTTCGCTAACATTGTCGCGATTGGCACCGATATCGAAACGCGCAGCCAAATTCAAACTGGCTCAGTGATCATTGATGCAATGAAAGTCGCGGGGGAATAACGCTTAGGTCGCTAATCCCCCTCAGTGTGAGATCACCAAGCACGTATATCGTGCTTGGTGTTTTTTTATCCGGCGATAAACGCCAGCAATAGCACACCCAATACCAAGCGATAGATCACGAAGGGTAACATGCCCACCCGTGTCACCAGCTTTAAAAAGGCGTGAATACACGCATAAGCACTGACAAACGATACCAACAAGCCAACCCCAATCGCGTCCATCGCCACCGGCTCTGGGCTGGTCGCAAGCTGTAGGCCTAGATAGGAGCCGGCGAGTGTGATGATAGGAATTGACATCAAAAATGAAAAACGTGCCGCGGCTTCGCGTGTATAACCGAGCATTAAGGCTGCGGTAATGGTCGCCCCCGAGCGCGAGGTGCCAGGAATGAGGGCAAGGGCTTGCGCAACGCCTATCAGTACCGCGCGGTAGGGCGTGGTTTGATATTCATCGCATGTTTGGGTCGCTTTGCGATCCGCCCACCACAATAAACCACCAAAAATCAGTGTGGTTGCCGCGATCACCCAGGCTGCTCGCAGGTAAAGCTCGATCACGTCTTTTAAGAACAAACCGGCCACACACGCCGGGATCGTGGCTAAGACGATCATCCATGCCAATTGACTATCCGAGCTGTGCTCCCCTTTGAGTGAGGCAAAAAAGGCCTTAAGCAGACGCCACACTTCACGGCGAAAATACCCCACCACTGCGGCCAGTGTGCCGACGTGTACGGCAACATCAAAGGCGAGCCCCTGATCGGCCCAGCCAAAAAGCTGTGAAGGCAGAATAAGGTGTGCGGAGCTGGAAATAGGAAGAAACTCGGTTAACCCTTGAATCAAGGCCAGAAAAAAGGCTTCAAAGAGGCTCATGGTGCTTAAATATCCTTCAAATACGGCGGCGTCTCAATCGGCCAGAGTGGTTGGTCTTGGTCAAAGGTCTGCCAAAGCTGGGCGAAGGTACGGCCATCGCCAGGAATAGCTTGGTCAGGGCAGAGCTCGGCGAGCGGGCGGAGCGTGAAGGCAAATTTATAGATATCGTCTCGAGGCAGCATGGGCCCTTTTGCCTGGCAATGTTCGCCAAACGTGAGTAAGTCGATGTCTATGGTGCGATCGCGGCATTTAAGATCGTTGCGCTCGCGGCCTTGTTGCGATTCAACGTCACGAACGGCTTGCCAAAAGTCGTGCAACGGAAGCGAGGTGTGAAGCTCGGCAATCAGGTTGTAAAAATGAGGGCCTTCAAACCCGACTGGTTCGGCTTCAAAAATGCGGGAAAAGCGGCAGTGTGGGTCAAGCTGGCGCAAGGCTTTAACGGCCTGTTCGATGTGATGATCGCGCTCAATGTTAGAGCCAATACTAAGTAATGCTTGTGTCACCGTGTGCCTCGCTCTATGACTACACCCACGTTACGAGCCTGCGCGACTGCGCCTGGCTTGGCTACCCGCACTTTAATCCAGCGGACGCCAAACTGGGTTTGGATTAAGTGAGCGACCTCTTCCGCGACACGTTCGATCAACGCACAGCGGCTGACTTGTACATGGGCGATGACCGCCTCACTGATACTGGCATAATCAAGCGCCAGTGCCACGTCATCCTGTTGGGCGGCGGGTTGATTATCGTGCGCCATTTCAATATCCAACACCAACTTTTGCTGGATGGTTTGTTCCCAATCGTAGACACCGATAGTGGTGTACACGTCGAGTTGCTCTATGAATACGGAATCCATGTTTTTTCACACTCCGTGACAGGTCGGATACCACTGTGGTAAGAAAGTTCGTATTATTGGATGTGTTCATTGACAGATGGATACGCAATGCGTTCCGATCCATGATAGGTTTATCGATGAACGTCGGCGCACTATAGCAACGAATGCGGCACAAACTCTAGGGATTTCACATGACTGCATTGGCCATTGCCATCATCATCGCTGCCTACTTACTTGGCTCTGTGTCCAGTGCCGTGTTGGTCTGTCGAGCGTTTGGCCTGCCAGACCCAAGAGATCAAGGGTCGAAAAACCCAGGTGCGACTAACGTTTATCGCCTTGGTGGGCGCTTTGCCGCGGCATGGGTGCTGCTGTGTGACATGCTAAAAGGGATGATCCCCGTTTGGCTAAGCTACCTGATTGGCATTAACCCATTCCTGCTGGGCCTGATTGCGATTGCTGCCTGTCTTGGACATATTTATCCGGTCTTTTTCCATTTCCGTGGCGGCAAAGGGGTGGCGACCGCACTGGGCGCGATGGCGCCGATTGGTTTGAGTCTAACCGGCTTGCTGGTGGCGACCTGGGGGCTGGTGCTTGTGTTGACGGGCTACTCCTCACTGAGTGCGATTGTAACAGCGATCGTCGCCCCCCTATTTACCTGGTGGATTAAGCCGCAATTTACCATGCCCGTCGCCATGCTTTCGTGTTTGATTTTGTTTCGTCACTACGACAATATCCGGCGCTTGTTGGATGGTGACGAAAAACCCGTGCTTCTTGGTTGGTGGCGACGTTAGCGACAGGTAAGAGGCAGGTTATACGCTGGTGCGTTAGTAGCAAAAAGGCAGCGTAAGGCTGCCTTTTGTCTATCTGGTTTGACCAATGTTAGGCGTCGGTGTCGACCGCGGCAAGCGTGTCGAGTGGCCAACGTGGCTGCGCTTTCACACCCAGCCCCATATGCTCGCCGTTTTTAAGCCGCTGCATGCCCGCATAGGCGATCATCGCGCCATTATCGGTACAAAACTCAGGGCGAGGATAGAACACGTCGCCACCCCGTTTTTGCGTCAGCGCTTCGAGCTTTTCCCGCAAATGACGGTTGGCACTCACGCCGCCCGCGACCACTAAGCGATTTAGTCCGCACTGGTCTAGCGCACGCTTACACTTGATAGCCAGGGTATCGACCACGGCATCCTGAAACGCATAGGCAATATCAGCACGGGTTTGCGCATCCGTCTCATTGGCGGCAATGGTATTGGCGGCAAAGGTTTTTAACCCTGAGAAGCTAAAGTCTAAACCGGGACGGTCGGTCATCGGGCGTGGAAAGGTAAAACGGCCGTGGGTGCCGTTTTCTGCCAGTTTCGACAGCAAGGGCCCTCCTGGATAGTCAAGGCCCATCAGCTTGGCGGTTTTGTCAAACGCCTCACCGGCGGCGTCGTCAATTGACTCACCAAGAATGCGATACTGACCAATCCCTTTCACTTCGACCAATTGTGTGTGTCCGCCAGAGACCAACAAGGCGATAAACGGAAACGGCGGCGGGTTGTCTTCTAGCATCGGGGCGAGAAGGTGACCTTCCATATGGTGAACGCCTACCGCGGGGACTTGCCAGGCATAGGCGAGGCTTCGGCCAATGGTGGAGCCAACCAGTAAGGCACCGACCAATCCTGGACCGGCGGTATAGGCAATACCGTCAATCTGGGCGGGGGTGAGGTTGGCTTCTGCCATGGCCGCTTTAATCAGTGGCAAGGTTTTTTTAACATGATCGCGCGAGGCCAGCTCGGGTACCACGCCGCCATAATCGGCATGCAGTTTTACCTGACTGTAAAGTTGGTGTGACAAGAGACCTGCGTGATCGTCGTAGATCGCAATGCCGGTTTCGTCACAAGATGTCTCTATGCCTAAAATGCGCATCATAACCTCAGGTTAACAGCCGATAGATTGTGTATTTAAGATCAATGCCCACATGATATAATGTGACAATCGAAGTGGAGAAGAGAGGGTCAGAACAGACTGACCGTGCGCGCAATCTTACATGGCTTAGAAGTAATTCGCCAGATGTGCTTTACATTCACCCCCTCTTCGGATTAGAATTTCGCACCATTTTTAATCAAGGCTGGCCAATTGTTCGCCAGCAGTAACTGACAACCCCCGAGGTGAAAGGCACATGCCAGTAGTTAAAGTACGTGAAAACGAACCATTTGACGTAGCACTGCGTCGCTTTAAGCGCTCTTGTGAAAAAGCCGGTATTCTTTCTGAAGTTCGCCGTCGTGAGAACTATGAAAAGCCAACTACCGTTCGCAAACGCGCTAAAGCTGCCGCTCAGAAGCGTCACCTGAAGAAGTTGGCACGCGAAAACCAACGCCGCGTACGTCTGTACTAATAAAGACAGATTCAGGAAGGTGCTATGGAATTGCTTGAACGTCTAAAAGACGCCCAGAAAACGGCGATGAAACAAAAAGACAAGGCACGTCTAGGGACGCTTCGCCTTGTTATGGCAGCCATTAAGCAGCAAGAGGTGGATACCCGTCAGTCGCTGAGCGACGACGAGATCCAGGCTGTGCTGACCAAAAATGTTAAGCAGCGCCGTGATTCCGTAGCCCAGTACCAAGCAGCCGGTCGTGATGATCTTGCCGAGACAGAACTCGCTGAGATTGCGGTGATAGAAGAATTTCTACCCCATCCTCTAAGCGATGACGAGGTCGATGCATTGGTGAAAGCAGCGGTTGAACAATCCGGTGCATCGTCAATGCAAGACATGGGCAAAGTGATGGGGGTATTAAAACCCCAAGTTCAAGGCCGTGCTGATATGGGAAAAGTAAGCCAGCGTGTTAAAGCACACCTAGGCTAGCCTTTTCCCACTCTATAACAAGCCGTGCTTTCCTATTTGGACGGCGCGGCTTGTTTGCTTCTCTCCCTATAAATTTCAGGTTATGGCAGGCAGAATCCCGCGCGCATTCATTGATGACTTGCTTTCACGTCTCGACATCGTTGAGATCATTGATGCACGGGTCAAGCTCAAGAAAAAAGGCAAAAACTACAGTGCCTGTTGCCCTTTCCATAACGAAAAGACGCCTTCATTCAGTGTAAGCCAAGATAAGCAGTTTTATCACTGCTTCGGATGTGGTGTGCACGGCAATGCCATCGACTTTGTGATGGAGTTTGAACGACTGGAGTTTCCTGATGCCATCGAAGAGCTTGCCAGCACGTTAGGCTTAGAGGTACCTCGTGAGCAAACAGGAGGCGGTAACACGCGTCCGAGTATGCCCAGTGATGACAAGCGTCAGATCTACGAGATGATGGAAGCCATTGCCCGAACCTACAGTGGGGAATTACGCACTGATGCAGGGCAAGTGGCCATTGATTACCTCAAACAGCGTGGTCTATCCGGCGAAGTGGTTAAACAGTTTGGTATCGGTTTTGTCCCTGATAAATGGGACACCATTAAGCGCCGCTTTGGTCGCAATCAAGCCGATATTCGCCAGTTGCTTACCGCAGGTATGTTGATTGAGAACGATAACGGCCATAGCTACGACAGATTCCGTGGCCGCGTGATGTTCCCGATCCGTGACCGCCGCGGGCGAGTGATCGGTTTTGGTGGGCGTGTATTAGGCGATGGCACCCCTAAATACCTCAACTCGCCAGAAACGCCGATTTTCCATAAAGGCCGTGAGCTATATGGCTTGTATGAGGTGATGCAACGCTATCGCCATCCAGAGCGTATACTCGTGGTAGAAGGGTACATGGACGTGGTCGCATTGGCGCAATTTGGCGTGGATTATGCGGTCGCCTCCTTGGGCACCTCGACCACGGGAGAACATATTCAAACCCTTTTCCGGCAAACCGGTACTATACTGTGTTGCTACGACGGCGATAGAGCCGGGCGCGATGCCGCTTGGCGGGCGATGGAGCAAGCGTTGCCGTATATTCATGATGGTCGCCAATTAAAATTTATGTTTTTGCCGGATGGTGACGACCCTGACTCCATGATCCGCCAAGAAGGCAAAGAGGGGTTTGAGCAACGTTTAGGTGAGGCACAAAGCCTATCGACCTTTATGTTTAATACGTTGCTCAAGCAGGTGGACACCAGTAGCCAAGAGGGCAAAGCCAAGCTGGCGAATTTGGCGGTGCCGCTGATTGAAAAGGTGCCGGGTGATACCTTACGTCTTTACTTGCGAAATACCCTAGGACAGAAACTGGGTATCATGGATGACCATCAGCTCGATACCCTGATTCGTCGTCAGGGCCAGCCGGCAAAAGTCCATGGTCAGCAGGATATTAAACGCACGCCGATGCGTGAGGTGATTGCGCTATTAGTGCAGTACCCTAAACTCGGCCAAGAGGTGCCGCCGTTACCATCGGCCGACACCATTGATTTACCTGGGTTAGCGTTGTTAAACCCCATCCTTGAGATTTGTCGACAGCGCCCCCATATCACTACCGGTCAGTTGCTTGAGCGCTGGCGGGGAACCAAACAAGAGCCCTTGCTAGCCCGCTTGGCTGGCTGGGATCTACATGTTGACGATGAAAATGCGTCAGAACTTTTTTGCGATTCACTGGATAAAATACTCGCCCAGTGTGTCGAACAACAAATAGCCAAGTTGCAAGCGAAGTCAAATACCGTCGGCTTATCAGTCGAAGAGAAGCGGGAACTGATGCTACTGATACAGAGCCAGTCCGTTTAGAAAGTAGCCAGCAAAGGTGACATTTGTTAAAATTGGCGGTTTGCGTTTCCGCATACTAAATTCTTCACTCAGACCCGAAGTTGGATATCGTCTATGGATCAAAATCCGCAGTCACAGCTAAAGTTGCTTGTCGCAAAAGGCAAGGAGCAAGGCTATCTGACCTATGCCGAAGTTAATGACCACCTCCCGGAAGACATTGTCGATTCCGACCAAATAGAAGACATCATTCAGATGATTAACGACATGGGCATTCAAGTGGTGGAAGCCGCTCCTGATGCCGATGAGCTAATGATGTCAGAAACCGTGGCCGACGAAGACGCAGCCGAAGCAGCGGCGGCAGCACTTTCTAGCGTGGAGAGTGAAATCGGTCGCACCACGGATCCTGTTCGCATGTATATGCGAGAAATGGGCACGGTTGAGCTGTTGACCCGTGAGGGTGAGATCGATATCGCCAAGCGTATCGAAGACGGCATCAACCAGGTGCAGTGTTCGGTGGCAGAATATCCGGCCTCGATTGCCTCACTGCTCGATCAGTTCGATAAAGTGGAAGCAGAAGAGCTTCGCTTAACCGACATTATTTCTGGTTTTATCGATCCAGACCAGGATGACGTCGCACCTACGGCGACCCATATCGGCTCCGAGCTCAGCGAAAAAGAGCTTGATGACGAAGATGATGAAGACGAAGACAAAGACGATACCGACGAAGACGATGAGAGTGATGAAGATGTTGGTATCGATCCTGAACTGGCGCGTGAGAAGTTCAGCGAGCTTCGTCGCACCTATGCGGCGATGGAAACGGCGATCCAACAGTACGGCCGTTATGATGAGCGTACGAAAGAATCGATCGATGCGCTGTCTGAAACGTTTAAGCAGTTCCGTCTGATCCCCAAACAGTTTGATCGTCTGGTTAATGACATGCGTCAAACCATGGACAAGGTGCGCACCCAAGAGCGTTTGGTGATGCGTCTTTGTGTCGATCAGGCCAAAATGCCGAAGAAAACCTTCGTTCAATTGTTTGCGGGCAATGAGTCATCGGATGCATGGATTGACGAAGCACTGAACTCTGGCAAGCCTTACGCAGAGCGTGTGGCGCGTTACGAAGAAGATCTTCGCCGCTGTGTGCAGAAGCTGAAGATCATCGAGGAAGAGACGGGCTTGTCGGTCGAGCGGATCAAAGACATCAGCCGTCGTATGTCTATCGGTGAAGCGAAAGCACGCCGTGCGAAAAAAGAAATGGTTGAGGCCAACCTACGTCTGGTTATTTCGATTGCTAAGAAATATACCAACCGTGGCCTGCAGTTCTTGGACCTTATCCAGGAAGGTAACATTGGCTTGATGAAAGCGGTCGATAAGTTTGAATATCGCCGTGGCTATAAGTTCTCAACTTATGCGACCTGGTGGATCCGTCAGGCAATCACGCGTTCGATTGCGGACCAAGCGCGAACCATCCGTATTCCGGTACACATGATTGAGACTATCAACAAGCTCAACCGTATTTCGCGTCAGATGCTTCAGGAAATGGGGCGTGAGCCGCTGCCTGAAGAGCTGGCTGAGCGGATGTTGATGCCGGAAGATAAAATTCGCAAGGTACTGAAGATCGCCAAAGAACCGATCTCGATGGAAACCCCAATTGGTGATGATGAAGATTCACACCTGGGTGACTTTATCGAGGACACGACGTTGGAGCTACCGATGGATTCGGCAACGTCGAACAACCTCAAAATGGCAACCAATGACGTGCTAGCTGGCCTGACACCGCGTGAAGCGAAAGTACTGCGTATGCGCTTTGGTATTGAAATGAATACCGACCATACGCTGGAAGAAGTGGGTAAGCAGTTTGATGTGACCCGTGAACGTATTCGCCAGATTGAGGCGAAAGCGCTGCGTAAGTTACGTCATCCAAGCCGCTCTGAGACATTGCGTAGCTTCTTGGACGAGTAATGACGCGGTTTCAAGCGACCTGACAAGAAAGGCGAGCCAGATGGCTCGCCTTTTTTTATCCTACCGAGCCTAGTTAATAGAGGCTAGGTAATAGAGGCTAAGTAATAAATAAGGTAGCCAGCCCCAAAAAGGCGAGCAGACCGACCACATCGGTGACCGTGGTCAGGGCCATCCCACCGGCCAATGCCGGATCAATATTGTACTTTTTCAGCAACGTGGGGATCGCTACCCCAGCAATACCTGCGACAAACAGGTTAACCATCATCGCGCCTGAGATGATCAAGCCCAGCTCAATATTGCCTTTCCATAACACCACCACACCGCCAATGATCATCGACCACACTAGGCCGTTAATCATGCCGACAGTGGCTTCTTTGGCCAGCAGCCAGCGGGTATTGGAGTCGCCAATATGGCCAACGGCCAGGCCGCGAATCACCAAGGCGACGGTCTGGTTACCGGCCACACCGCCCATGGAGGGGACAATGGTCATCAACACCGCGATGGCCGCCATTTTATCCAGGGTCCCTTCAAACATGTTGGACACCGAGGCCGCGGTTAAGGCCGCCAATACATTGATCCCCAGCCAGATGCTACGACGACGCGCACTTTTAAACGCGGGGGCAAAGGTGTCTTCTTCGTCATCAAGGCCTGCCATGCTCATCATCGAGTGCTCAGCGTCTTCACGAATAATGTCCACCACATCATCAATGGTGATTCGACCGACCAAGTGGTTGTGCTCATCCACCACGGGGGCTGAGACCCAATTACGGCGTTCAAACAGGCTGGCGACATCACCGTCGTCCATGGTGACACTGATCGCCTCATCCGGTGCATCCATGATGTCAGCGATATCGGTATCCGGTTGGTTAACCAACAGGGCGCTGATCGGCAAATTACCAATTAATCGGCCGTTTGGGTCGATCACATACAGGGTATCTGTGGTGTCGGGTAACTCACCGCGCATCCGCAAATAGCGTAATACCACATCCACGGTCACATCATCACGAATGGTGATGACGTCAGTGTTCATGATCCCGCCCGCGGACTCCTCGGGGTAGGAGAGGGCTTGCTGTACGCGCGTCCGGTCTTGGGCATCCATTTCCGCCAGCACGTCTTGGGAAACGTCTTGCGGTAGGCTACGGAGCAAGTAAGCGACATCATCGGTTTCCATCCCTTCCGTCGCTGCCGCGAGCTGATCAGGGGCCATGCGAACCATGATGCCGTCTTTCACATCTTCTGAGAGCTCATCAAGGATCTCACCTTGATCTTCCGGGTCGGTGAGCTGCCAAAGTACCAGACGTCCTTTCGGCGGAGAGGCCTCTAAAAGGTGAGCTGTGTCTTCTGGCTCCATGTCCTCAAGCATACGGCGTACGCGCACAAACATGCCTTGCTCAAGCAATTGAGTAACTTCTTGGAGCCGTTGGTGGGTTAGGTTACTTTGTTCTTGTTCTAATGTGTCTGCCATCGGCCACTCCCCCAAATGCAATGACTAAAATTCTAACCTAATCAGGGGAGTCTGTCGCATGACAAATCGGTGATAGAGGGGATTTAGCGCCATTCACCGCGCTGGTCAGCGCAGTGGTTGAGGAGGCGAGACCGTTAGCTGTCTTCGTCGAAGCCCGCCTCAAATAATGCTTTCACCGCATCAAGCGCTGTTGTTGCCTGCGGGCCGCTGGCCGATACCGTAATGGTTTCGCCTTGCGCTGATTCCAGCATCAGCATGGCCATTACACTGTCAGCAGTGGCGGATTTATCTGTGCTTTGCAGCACCACATCGGCATCATACTCTTGCACCAGTTCAACCAGCTTGATGGCGGCGCGTGCATGCAAGCCTAAACGGTTACGAATACACACTTGAGTCGATACCGAGGTCACTGTTTTTGCTCCAAGGTACGGTGACGCGTTTGCACTTGCTCGCCCAGCTCCTGAAAATAATCCGACAAGTATTGCGCGACATACACCGAGCGGTGTTTGCCCCCGGTACAGCCAATCGCCACGGTCACATAGCTACGGTTATTATTTTTAAGTGCAGGTAGCCACGACTCGAGGAAACCTTTAATTTGCGCCACTAACATGGCCACGTCAGGTTGGGCGGCGAGAAACATACGCACAGGCTTCTCGAGCCCAGTATGAGGGCGAAGCGCGGGCTCCCAGTGTGGATTGGGGAGAAAGCGGACATCAAAGACATAATCGGCATCGGCGGGCAAACCATGCTTAAAGCCAAAGGATTCAAACACCATCACCAAATCGCTGCTGGTGCGACCAAGTACTAGTGAACGTACGGACTCACTCAAGTCGTGAATCGACAAGCCCGTGGTGTTAATTACCCGATCCGCGTGCTCTTTAATTGGCGCCATTTGCTGCTTTTCAGCTTGGATGGCCTGCTCTAATGAGAGGTTGTGTCGAGAAAGGGGATGCAGACGACGGGTTTCACTGAAGCGTTTAATCAGATCTTTATCGTCGGCGTCTAAATAGTACACAGTGACATCGCAGATTTCGCGCAGTGCAGCCAAGGTATCGGCAACTGGCTCTTTAGCGTTAGGGAAATTGCGAATATCGAGACTGACGGCAATTTTTGCGTCCGCATCGTCTTGCGAGACAACAAAGTCACGCAGTAAGTTGACGGGCAGGTTATCCACGCAGTAATAACCAAGATCCTCCAGTACCCGCAATGCCACTGACTTTCCTGAGCCGGAACGGCCACTGACAATTTTTAGCATCATAGTTCGCTCCCGTCAGCGTTGCTCATTATTGGGTAATGATATTGTACAGCTCTTGGTCTGAATTGGCATTGCGCAGCTGACGACACAGCTTTTTGTCATTCAACTTCTCGGCAATCGCAGACAGGGTTTGCAGGTGTACCTTGCACTGTTCGTCAGGCACTAGCAGCGCAAACAGCAGATCGACAGGCCGTTTGTCCACCGCATCAAACTCGATGGGCTCGGCGCATTGTAGCAGCACGCCCACGGCATGTTGGCTGTCGAGCGTGCGGCCATGGGGAATGGCAATGCCCGCCCCAATGCCGGTCGTCCCCAGCTTTTCGCGGCTTAGCATGCATTCAAACAAGGTTTGTGCGTTGGTGCCCAGCTTGTCCGCAGCAACCTGGCTGATGATTTCCAGGGCGCGTTTCTTGCTAGAGCAGTGGACGGCACTGCGGGTGCAGTCCACTGACAGTACTTCTTTCAGTTCCATAGCTTAGTGCTGTTTGAGCTTTTCTTTGTGTTTACTCAGTTGCTTGACCAGCTTATCGGTCAGCCCATCGATGGCCGCATACATATCATGCGATTGTGCTTTTGCATGGATCTCCCCGTTGTTCACGTGGAGCGTTGCTTCTGCAATCTGGTCGAGCTTTTGGACATTCAGTACAACATGGACATTATTAATGTGCTCGAAAAAGCGCTCGAGTTTAGCAAACTTGGTCTCCACATACTCGCGTAGTGGTGGCGTGACGTCGACAGACTGTCCGGTCAGATTGATTTGCATACACACTTTCCTTCTGTTGAGGCGCCTATAGCAGACGCTTACGCTGGTTTGACGGCGCAATACCCAGTGACTCTCGGTACTTAGCAATGGTCCGTCGTGCAACTTTAATGCCTTGCTCGGCCAGCAATGTGGCAATCTTACTGTCGCTAAGCGGCTTATTAGCCGGCTCGTCAGCGACCAATTTTTTGATCAGTGCGCGAATTGCTGTGGATGAGCACTCGCCGCCATTGTCGGTACTGACGTGACTAGAGAAAAAGTACTTCAGCTCGAAAATACCGCGCGGCGTATGCATGAACTTTTGTGTCGTGACACGGGAAATGGTTGACTCATGCATATCGACATCCAAGGCGATGTCGTTAAGCACCATCGGCTTCATGGCCTCTTCCCCGTACTCAAAGAAGTCGTGTTGATGTTCGACAATACAGCGTGCCACCTTCAGCAAGGTGTCATTACGGCTTTCCAGGCTTTTGATCAGCCACTTGGCTTCTTGTAGGTGTGAGCGAATAAACTGGCTATCAGAGGGGCTACAACCATTACGACCATAGGCAGCGTATTGCTCGTTCACTTTCAGTTTGGGCACGCTATCTGGGTTGATTTGGACCACCCACTGCCCTTGATGCTTAAACACGGAGACATCAGGCACCACATATTCGGCCTCGTTGGTCACAATCAAGTTACCTGGGCGCGGCTCGAGGCTATGAATCAATTGCATCACTGACTTAAGCTCAGGCTCTTTTAGCCGGGTTTCACGCATCAACTGGCGATAATCACGGTTGGCGAGTAAGTCCATGTGTTCAGTGAGCACTTTACGAGCCTCGTTGAGCCAAGGGGTATCGGCGTCGTAGGTTGCCAGTTGCAGCATCAAACACTCTTGCAGTGAGCGAGACGCCACACCCAGCGGATCAAAATGTTGCACGCGTTTGAGCACCGCTTCGACTTCGTCAAGCTCAATCTCTTCGCTTCCTAAGCTGTCGAGGATCTCTTCGGTGCTAACCGACAAGTAACCTTGATCGTCCACCGCATCAATGATCGCCATGGCGATCACCTGATCGTTTTCCGAAAAGGGCGTCAGCTCGAGCTGCCATTTTAAATAGTCGTAGAGCGTTTGGGTGGTTTCCCCTTGGTAAACGGGTTGGTCGTCGTATCCGCTGGCCCCTGCGCCTGTGTTGCCGGTACCGGCAGAGTAGAGATGATCCCAGGTCGTATCGACCGGGAGATCGTCCGGCATTTCGTTCTTTTCAAACGCGTCCGAGGTTTCCATGGTGTCCGCGCTGGCGGTTGCTGTTTCTTGCTCAGCAGTATCTTGATCATGGGATTGCTCGTGCTGACTGGCCTCCTGCTCTTGGCCTTCGTCATGTTCCAACAGCGGGTTGGTTTCCAACGCTTCTTGGATCTCCTGTTGCAAGTCCAGCGTCGACAATTGCAGCAGACGGATAGCCTGCTGCAATTGCGGTGTCATTGCGAGCTGTTGTCCAAGCTTAAGCTGAAGCGTGGGTTTCATAGAGGCGGTACACCTTTCCTTATTTCAACGACCGAAGAGGTTAAAAACGCTTGCTCTGGCTAACAGGGCAAGCGCTCTTTATTAACTATAGCCTTGATTGGCAGTTTGTAGCGTGAGCCAGTCCACTATATTTTATCCGAACACGCTCACCGAGTTGGCGTAATCAGGTGCATTAGAGTTTGAACTGATCACCCAAATAGACCCGTTTGACATGCTCATCATTAAGCACTTCATCAGGGGTACCGTGTGCAATCAAGTGTCCTTGGCTGACAATGTAAGCATGTTCACAGACACTGAGCGTTTCGCGCACATTGTGGTCGGTAATCAGCACGCCTAAGCCACGATCACGTAAGTGCTCGATGATTTTCTTAATATCGATCACCGATATCGGGTCGACCCCTGCAAACGGCTCATCCAGCAAAATAAATTTGGGGTTGGCGGCCAATGCACGCGCGATCTCTACCCGACGGCGCTCACCACCGGATAAGGCCATCCCCAGGCTGTCACGGATATGCTGAATATTAAACTCATCCAACAGATCTTCTGCCTTGTCTTGGCGCTCTTCTTTGCTTAACGACTCACGGGTTTGTAGCACCGCCATTAGGTTATCGTAGACGCTCAGCTTGCGAAATATCGAGGCCTCTTGTGGTAAGTAGCCAATCCCCAGGCGTGAGCGGTTATGCATCGGCTGAATGCTAATGTCTTTGTCATCGATATAGATGGCCCCTTCGTCACGAGCGACCAAGCCGACAATCATGTAAAAAGACGTGGTTTTACCTGCACCGTTAGGGCCTAAAAGACCAACAATTTCACCGGATTTCACTTCCAAGCTGACATCGGCGACCACCTTTCGCCCTTTATAACTTTTGGCCAAATTGGCTGCTGTGAGTGTTGCCATGTCGCCTCTTATTGCTCGTCTGACGTGGATGCATCCTGAGAGGATGACGATTTGGTGCTCGGCTGCAAAATCGTGGTGACGCGTTTGGTACTATCACTTTCTGCTACAAGTTGTTGCTTGTCGATTTCATAGGTGATCACGTTGCCTTCCACCTGATTGCCACTTTGCTCAAGCATCGCATTGGTCGACATTTTAAGAAATTCATTGCCCACTTCGTAGCGCAGTTTGTTGGCTTCGCCATGAATCTCTTTGCCATCGTCCATGGTTTGCTCAAACGTCGCCGGCTTGCCATACGCCTCGATGGTTTCATCACCTTCTTGGCCTTCTGGGCGAATCACGATCAGTTTATCGGCCAAGATTTTAATGCTGCCTTGGGTCAGGACCACGTTTTGGGTAAAGGTTACCGTGTTGGTCGCCATATCTAGGTGCTGGCTTTCTGACTCTATATAAATAGGTTGCTCAGTATCACTGCTCAGAGCCAGTGAGTAATGCGACAGCAGCAACATGGCACCTGCCAGCGCTTTAACGAGGGGTCGTTTCATATCGGCCTCTAACATCGTCTAACAATTCCATCTGGTGGTTACCGAAATTTCCTTTCACCCGTTTACCTTTGGTTTGAAAACGGGTGCCGGTGATCGTCGTCGGACTCTCTGACCAAAAATCTCGTGTGGTGAGATTCAGGGTCACCGAATCAGTGGCTACCGAATCAATTTGCGCATTCGGTAGTAGGTTAAAAATGCGCACGTTGCCCGTCATGGTCAACAGGTGGTCATCGGACAATATCGCGTAGTCTGCACTCACGCGCCATTCTTCCTCTTTGCCTGCTTTGTACGTCCACAGAACGGGCTCGTTAAAGTGGGTTTCATCAATCTTGGCATAATGCTCAAGATGTTTGGCGTGCACCGTGTAGCTGCGCACGCCGTCCGCATCATATTGCACGGTTTGAATCGCTTCGCCAGTAAACAGCGGTTTTTCGGCATCAGGCGTGACCTGCTGTACCCGCTGCCAGCCATGCTGAACCAATAAATAGTAACCGGTTACCGCACAAAGCACGACCAATAGAAGCAGGCCAAGCCGCCGGATCATAAACTCAAGCCCTTGTGTTGGTCGAGTTCGCCACGCGCCTCTAACATCAGATCGCACACTTCACGCACGGCACCAAAGCCACCGCCTGTTTGCGTGACAAAGTGCGCTCGACGCTTAAGGAGTGGGTGACCATCGGCCACACAGCAGGCAAGCCCGACTTTCTCCATCACCGGCCAATCAATTAAGTCATCGCCAATGTAGGCCGTGTGTGCGGGTAAAACATCAACATGGCGGCACAAGTCTTGATATGCGGTGAGTTTGTCACTTTGTCCTTGATAAACATGTTGGACACCGAGGGCGTGCATTCGGTTCGCGACAATCTGCGATTGGCGGCCTGTGATCACTGCGACCTCGATGCCGGCATTCATGATCGACTTGATGCCATACCCATCACGGGTATGAAATGCTTTGAGCTCTTCACCCTGATTGCCCATGTATACGCGGCCATCGGAGAAGACGCCGTCAATATCGCAAATCAGCAGTTTTATCGCCGCCGCACGTTGAAAAACGTCGGCAGCCACAGGGCCATAGAGGGTGTCAATCACAGTGGAGGCCATTAGATAACTCCGGCTTTTAAAAGGTCATGCATGTTAAGGGCGCCGAGCAGCTGGCCGTTTTTAGCAACCAGCAGTCCGTTAATTTTACGCTCTTCCATGAGTTTGAGTCCTTCTGCCGCGAGCAGTTCCGGTTCAATGGTCACCGGGTTTGTCGACATCACTGAGCCAATGGTGGTGGTATGCAGGTCAATGCGCATATCCAGCAAGCGGCGCAAATCGCCATCGGTAAACACGCCCGTCAGTTGCCCGTGACTATCGACAATCGCTGTCATGCCCAGGCCTTTTTCTGACACCTCTAAAAGCGCATCACGGACGGTGGCGGAGTCCTCAACCACGGGTAAGCGCTCGTCTTGGTGCATTAAATCACTGATACGTAATAATAGCTTACGCCCCAGTGCGCCGCCGGGGTGGGAGAGGGCAAAGTCGTTCGCGGTAAAGCCTCTGGCTTGCATCAACGCCATCGCGAGGGCATCGCCCATCACTAAGGTGGCGGTGGTGCTGGAGGTGGGGGCCAAGGCCAATGGGCAGGCTTCTTGCGGGACATGAATATTAAGATTCACTTTCGCGAGCTGACCCATGCTGGAATTAGGGTTGCCGGTCATACAGACCAAGGGGATCCCGAGGCGTTTAATCACGGGTAGCAAGGTTAAGATTTCACCGGCTTCCCCCGAGTTGGAAATGGCCAGTACCACATCACCTTGGTTTATCATTCCCAGATCGCCGTGGCTGGCTTCCCCTGGATGGACAAAAAACGCGGGCGTCCCCGTGCTGGCCAATGTCGCGGCGATTTTTTTACCAATATGGCCGGATTTACCCATGCCCATCACCACCACTTTCCCCGTGGCATGTAAGATGAGTTGGCAAGCGGCCGCGAAGTGGTCATCGATCGCCGTTTTTAGCTGCGCAATCGCGTCTTGCTCAATGTTGAGCACATCAAGCCCTGCGCGGCGAAAATCAAAACTGTAATCACTCATACTTGTGTCCGTTTAGGCTGCTGCGTTAACAAACAGGTAGCCTTGATAGCCGATATAACAAAGGAGAAAAACAGCGCCTTCAATGCGGTTGATGCTACGTGATTTACCGAGCGCAAAAATCAGTAACATGATGGAAAGCACCAACATAATATAATAATCGCGGCTCATGGCATACTCACTGATCGCTGAGGGGTTGAGTAACCCTGGGATCCCCATCACCGCGAGAATATTGAACACGTTTGAGCCGATAATATTGCCGACGGCCAAATCATCTTCCCCTTTCATTACCCCTGCTATCGACGCGGCGAGCTCAGGCAAGCTGGTGCCAATGGCGATGATGGTCAAGCCGATCACCAAATCGCTCATGCCAAAGTACTGCGCGATGGTCACCGCCGAGTCAACCACTTGATCGGAAGAGACCAGCAGCAATGGCAAACCAATGATGATCCACAGCACCGCTTTCAGGTTACTGACATCATTAGGAATATCCGATTGTTGGTCGGCCAGTATTGGATCGGTGCCACCCGAGTCTTTGCCGATTTTTAGCATCATTAGGATGAAAATCACAAACAGGGTGAACAGCCCCACGCCTTCAAAAAAGCCTAGGTGGTTGTTCCAAAGCAGCACCCCAGCCAATACGGTGACCCCTAGCATCAGAGGCAGCTCGCGACGAATAATAGTCGAGCCAATAGAAAGGGGCTTGATCAGTGCGGTGAAACCGAGGATCAGCGCAATATTAGCGATGTTGGAGCCCAACACATTACCCACGGCGGTGTCGGTTTTATCCGCTAAGGCGGCGTTGGCCGAGACCATCATCTCTGGGGCAGAGGAGCCCATGGCCAAAATAGTCATCCCGATCACCAGCGGAGAGACCCCGTAGTTTTTCGCGATTGCTGCCGCGCCGAACACTAATCGGTCGGCACTCCACACTAGCACGATGAGTCCAACAATGAGTATGGCAACCGCTATGACCATGACACCTATCCTTTGCGTTTTTTGATTGGGTACAAATGAGGTGCAATTCTGACGGCTAACGGGGTAAATGTGAAGCGAAAAGCCCGTGCTTTAGCGATGAAATCGGTGATTTCATTCATCAACATGAGAGTTGTCGCCATGAAATGGTCGCCGTGAAACGGTCGCCATGAAACGGTCGCCATGAAACGGTCATCGTGAAACAGTCGCTATGAATGGCAGCGTTACATTAGTCGGACGTAAGCTGACCTATGTCTGACAAGAAAAGCGAAGATAAGCTGCTATTATCAGGGATAAGTCACGTCCTGTGGGCGCTGAGGTGCGGCGTGGCTTGTGTTAGGGTGGGTGACGCCTTATTATCAGCCACTTAATTTTGTTCCTTTCTAACCATGAGATGCGGCCATGGCAGCACAGAGCCTGATAGATATCAGTGGGATGACCTTCTCACGGGGCAATCGATGCATTTTTGACAATATTGATTTGCAAGTGCCACGTGGCCAAGTAACCGCGATCATGGGGCCATCAGGGATAGGCAAAACCACCTTGCTGCGTTTGATTGCCGGTCAGCTTAAACCCGATGCGGGCGAGATTGTGTTTGATGGCCACGCTATTCCTTCCCTAGGACGACGCAAGTTGTTTGAAGTCCGTCAGCGTATGAGCATGCTGTTCCAATCAGGGGCGTTATTCACCGATATGTCGGTGTTTGATAATGTCGCTTTCCCGCTGCGCGAACATACCGACTTGGACGAGTCGCTTATTCACACCATCGTGATGCTCAAGCTAGAAGCGGTGGGCTTACGTGGCGCGCAAGGATTAATGCCCAGTGATTTATCGGGCGGGATGGCACGTCGTGCGGCTCTCGCACGCTCGATTGCGCTTGACCCTGAATTGATTTTGTTTGATGAGCCCTTTGTCGGCCAAGATCCGATCACCATGGGGGTGCTGGTGACCTTGATTCGTCAGCTTAACCAAGCACTGGGATTGACATGTGTGGTGGTTTCGCACGATGTGCCAGAGGTCATGAGTATTGCCGATCAGGTATATTTGCTCGCCGATAGCCGCATTATTGCCAGTGGTTCGCCCCAATCGCTGCGTGACAATCCTGACCCGTGGGTAAAACAGTTTTTAGAAGGGCATGCTGATGGGCCGGTACCTTTTCGCTATCCCGCTGGCGAGTTAACCCAGGAGATTTTCCGGTGATCAGAACACACATAGAAGACGTGGGCCGCCGGGCCATGCGCGTGGCCGAATCCATGGGCCGCGCAACCTTTGTGATGACAGGCGCACTGATTGGCCGTCCGCAACCGAGCAAAACCTTCCCGCTATTGGTCAAGCAGCTCTATTCGGTAGGCGTTCGCTCACTGGCGATCATCATGGTCTCTGGCCTGTTTATTGGTATGGTGCTGAGCTTGCAAGGGTATCTGGTGTTGTCAGACTTTGGCGCGGAAACCAGCCTTGGACAAATGGTGGCCTTGTCGCTGCTACGTGAGCTTGGCCCTGTGGTGACTGCCTTGCTATTTGCTGGCCGAGCTGGGTCAGCACTGACCGCAGAAATTGGCTTAATGAAAGCCACCGAGCAGTTATCAAGCCTAGAGATGATGGCGGTTGACCCGCTACGCCGAGTGATAGCACCGCGCTTTTGGGCGGGTGTGATTGCCATGCCACTGCTGGCAGTGATTTTTATGCTGGTGGGCATTTGGGGCGGCGAGCTGGTCGGCGTCGACTGGAAAGGCATTGACCACGGCAGTTTCTGGTCGGTGATGCAAGCGTCGGTCGATCTGGGCTATGACGTGGGCAACGCACTGATAAAAAGTGTGGTGTTTGCGGTGGCTGTGACCTGGATTGCGCTTTTTAACGGCTATGATGCCACGCCGACATCGGAAGGGATCAGCCGCGCCACCACGCGTACTGTGGTACATTCATCGTTGGCCGTGCTCGGCCTAGACTTTGTCCTTACTGCACTCATGTTTGGGAATTAATCATGCAACAGAGTCGTAAAACAGAATTTTGGGTAGGTTGTTTTGTCATTGCTGGCATTGCAGCGTTATTGGTCTTGGCGTTTCAAGTGGCCGATGTCCAGCGTTGGGGACGGGCGGATACTTACACGCTAACCGCTGAGTTCGACAATATTGGTGGCTTAAAAGTGCGCTCACCGGTCAAAGTGGGTGGCGTGACCGTTGGCCAAGTGACCGACATTGCGTTGGACGCCGAGACTTATGTCCCCCAAGTCACCCTGCAAATCAATGCTGACGCCGGACGTTTTCCGGAATCAAGCTCGGCATCGATTTATACCGCAGGTTTATTGGGTGAACAGTACATTGGTATCACCCCAGGCTTCGTGGATGAAGCGCTGGGTATTGGCTATTTAGACGCCGGCGACAAGATTCAGGACACCAAATCGGCACTGGTACTCGAAGATTTGATTGGTCAGTTCCTCTATAGCGTTGGTGACAAGGAGTAAACAGCATGAAAAAGACATGGATCGCACTGAGCAGCGCCGTTTGCCTGCTGGTTTCAAGCCTTGGCACTGTGGCCCAGGCGAGCGAGCCGGTTGATCAATCCAACCCTTATCAGCTCATCGAGCAAGTGGCGGACAACACCTTTACCCGCCTGCGTAAAGACCGCACCTTATTCCGCGCTGATCCTGACTTGCTGCGTGATGTGGTCAAAGATGAGTTACTGCCTTATATTCATACTCGGTATGCCGCATCACTGGTGTTGGGCGCGCAGTACTATCGCAAAGCCACGCCCGCGCAGCGTGACGCCTTTACCGAGGCATTCACTGAATACATGATTGCCTCTTACGCGCAGATCTTGCTTGAATACGATGACCAAGATGTCGAGGTACAAAAAGATCAGCCGATTGCCCCTGACGATAAGATTGTCAAAGTGCGGGTCGATATTACCGATCCGTCACGGCCACCGATTCGCCTCGACTTTAGCTTACGTAAAAATACTCGGACAGGAAATTGGCAAGCCTATGACGTCACCGCCGAGGGCGTGAGTATGATCCAGTCTAAGCAGTCGGAATGGAAAGCACCGCTACGTCGCGATGGTATTGATTCGGTCATCGAGCAATTAAAAACCTTGGCTGAACGTCCCATCCGTCGCGAAGACAAACAAAAGCAGGACGCCTCATGAGCGTGAGCTTCACCGCCGGCGACGGGCAACAGTATCACTTGTCAGGGCGGCTAGATCGTGACACAGTGCCTGACTTTTGGCGCCAGCGTGACCAGTGGCTCCCCACTGACACTGCCTTGAGCCTGGATTTAAGCGCGCTATCACGTGTAGATTCCGCCGGCATGGCGATGTTGCTACACCTGGATAAGCAACTGCGTGAAAAAGGGCAACAGGTGCGTTATCAAGGGGTGCCAGAGCAACTTAAGTTGCTCTTATCGCTGAGCAATGTAGAGACATTTTTGGACGATGCTGAGCATCAAAAAGGGGTTTAAACGTGGAAGCAAGCGAAGTTAAAGCCATTTTAGAGGCAGCTTTGTCAGTGGACGAGCTGCACGTGAAAGGCGATGGCAGCCACTTTGAAGTGATTGCCGTGGCAGAGATGTTTGACGGGATGTCACGTGTGAAAAAGCAACAAACGATTTATGCACCGCTGATGGCGCATATTGCACGCAATGATATCCATGCCGTCAGTATTAAAGCGATGACCCCAACTGAATGGGCGCGCGATAAAAAGCTGATGCAGTTGTAAGAGGGTCTGATGCAAAAGTTTCGAGTGACGGGCAATGGCCCGCTAAAAGGTGATGTGGCCATTTCCGGCGCGAAAAATGCCGCCCTCCCGATTTTATTTGCTTCACTACTGGCCGAAGAGCCGGTCGAAGTGGCGAATGTCCCTAAGCTGCGTGACATTGATACCACTATGGCACTGTTATCTCGCTTAGGTGCCAAGGTTAATCGCAACGGCTCTGTGCATGTCGATGCCAGTGACATTACTGAGCTGTGTGCCCCTTATGATTTGGTCAAAACCATGCGCGCGTCTATTTGGGCGTTAGGGCCCTTAGTGGCGCGTTTTGGTAAAGGCGAAGTGTCATTGCCTGGTGGCTGTGCCATCGGTGCCCGCCCGGTCGACTTGCACATCAATGGTCTAGAGCAACTCGGTGCCACCATCACCTTGGATGAGGGCTATGTGCGCGCGACCGTGGATGGCCGCTTGCAAGGGGCGCATATTGTGATGGACAAAGTCAGCGTTGGCGCGACGGTCACCATCATGAGCGCAGCCACCTTGGCTGACGGTACCACAGTGATCGAAAATGCCGCCCGTGAGCCAGAGATTGTTGATACCGCGAAGTTCCTCAATATGCTGGGCGCGAAGGTGTCAGGTGCAGGCACTGACCGGATTGAAATTGAAGGGGTGGAGCGCCTCGGCGGCGGCAAGCACTCAGTCGTGGCCGATCGGATTGAAACCGGCACCTTCTTGGTCGCCGCGGCCGTGTCTGGCGGGCATATTACTTGTCGCCATACTTCGCCGGAGTTGCTCGAAGCGGTATTGCACAAGCTCGAAGAGGCGGGGGCTAAAGTGGTGACCGGTGATGACTTCATTGAGCTCGACATGACCGATCGCGAGCTAAAAGCGGTCAATGTGCGCACGGCGCCACATCCGGGCTTTCCGACCGATATGCAAGCCCAATTTAGCTTGCTCAACTTGGTGGCAAAAGGCACGGGTATTATCACCGAAACCATCTTTGAAAATCGCTTTATGCACGTGCCTGAACTGCAGCGCATGGGCGCACATGCAGAAATTGAGGGCAACACAGTGATCTGTGGTGATACCGACAGCTTAAGCGGGGCACAGGTGATGGCCACCGACTTACGCGCCTCAGCAAGCCTCGTGATTGCTGGCTGCATTGCCAAAGGTGAGACCATTGTTGATCGGATTTATCATATCGATAGAGGCTATGAGCGTATCGAGGATAAACTCCAAGCCTTGGGAGCCAAAATAGAGCGGATTGATTCGGAGTAACCTGCCTCTCACTCGACACAAAAACGCCAGCATCTTGCTGGCGTTTTTTATAGCGTGACGCGATAAGCGTCGAGAGCGATTGTATTAGCGGCGCTGCCTTTCATCGCCCACTTTGACCGGCAGTGTCAGGGTCTCACCATCACGAATAAGGGTCACATCTAGCGTTGAGCCTGGGCGAGTATCGGTGACCATATCCATGGCACTGCGTGCCCCGCGTACGGACTGACCATCAATCTTAATGATTAAATCTTGCGGTTGGATCCCCGCTTTATCCGCCGGTCCCCCTTGGTCAACATCAGACACCATGACGCCTCGTTGCTGCTCGGCATCCAGCAATCGCGCCATCACTGGGTTGACATCGCGTCCATCAATCCCGATATAGCCTCGGATCACTCGGCCATCGGCAATCAGTTTATTCATGATCTTCTCGGTCAAGCCGTAGGGGATAGCAAAGGAGATGCCGTAGGTTTCCAAATCGGTGGCTTGCTGGAACGAGGCGGTATTAATCCCCACTAACTCGCCGCGACTGTTGACCAAGGCGCCGCCGGAGTTGCCCCGGTTAATTGCGGCATCGGTTTGTAAAAAGTCTTGGCGGCCATAAAAGCTCATCCCGGTACGCCCAGTCGCGGAAATAATGCCATAAGTGGTGGTTTGGCCGAGGTTATAGGGGTTGCCAATCGCGAGCACCGTATCGCCCACCGCAGGCTGATAACGCTCGTTGACCGGGATCACGGGTAAGTTATCGGCTTGTACCTTGATCACCGCTAAGTCGGTGCGTTGATCTTTGCCCACCATTTGGGCGGTAAAAATACGGCCATCTTGCAAAGCCACAATCACCTGGTCGGCTTCGGCGACCACGTGATAGTTAGTGACAATATAGCCCTTAGCGCTCATGATCACCCCAGAGCCTAACCCCTGAGTGTTGAGGGCTAATCGTTCGTTACCGGTGTAGTTGCGGGTGTAAATATTGACCACTGCCGGCGACGCGCGCTTAACCGCGTAATTGAACGACACCAGCTCCACAGGGTCGTCCTCGATGCTGTCTGCCATTGAAAAGCCGGATAGCAGACCCGAGCGTAAGTCTGGCACCGCTACCAACAATAAAGCAGCCGTCACCAAGCCAATAATCACAGAGCGAATCAATAACGCCAGCATAAATAATGCCATCCTCAAGCAACTTAACGCGGAGCTAGAGAATAGCATTGTCAGCGAGGGTTGGGGAAATCATCACCGCGCTCTGGGCAAAAAAATGCCTGCCGAGAAGGCAGGCATCAATCGGTGTGCGCCAGGCGCGCGTGCGCGGACTAGCGGATCACCAGGTACAAGGAGCTGTTGTCGCGGACGATATTGAGCGCCAGCACACTGGGTTTGTCTTCCAGCAGTTTGCGCAGATCGCCTAAGTTCTCAACCTTGTGACGATTAAGACCGACAATCACATCCCCTTCACGCAGCCCATAGCGCGCGGCGAGTGACCCTTCTTCAATCGCCGTCACTTCTACCCCAGCGGGCTCGGTGTCGTGATTTTTCAGCTCAGCACCGGTGAGGGCTTTGTGTAAGTTGTCGGCCTTGGTTTGCGTTTGGCTCGCCTCTTTAAGGGTGGTGTCCATTTCTAGGTTTTCACCGTCGCGGATAACCCCCAAGGTCACTGGCTTACCCGCGCCCAAGGTGGCAATTTTAGCGCGTAGCTCGCCAAAGCTGCGGATGCTCTTGCCATTAACCGAGACGATGATGTCCCCGGCTTCCAAGCCTGCCTCTTCTGCTGCAGATTCAGGCATGACTTGGCTCACAAAGGCACCGTGTTTTGTGGCAAGGCCAAAGGCATCGGCCAGCTCCGATGTTAGCTCGCGACCGGTTACCCCCAGCATACCGCGGCGCACTGAGCCGTATTCGATAATTTGGTCGACCAGGCTTTTCGCCATATTCACCGGAATCGCAAAGCCAATCCCGACGTTCCCGCCATTGGGGCCTAAAATGGCGGTGTTGATCCCCATCAACTCGCCATTAAGGTTCACCAGGGCGCCCCCCGAGTTACCACTGTTGATCGCCGCATCGGTTTGAATAAAGTTCTCAAAGTTTTCCAAATTCAAACCACTGCGTCCCAGTGCTGAGATGATCCCTGATGTAACGGTTTGTCCCAGTCCAAACGGGTTACCAATCGCCACCGCAAAATCGCCCACGCGGAGCTCGTCAGAGTTGGCCAGTGGGATCTGTGTGAGGTTATTGGCATCTTCATCCAACTGGAGGAGGGCAATGTCAGACATTTCGTCACTGCCAATCAAGGTGGCGTCGTACTCGCGACCATCTTTTAGTTGTACTCGGATTTGGTCTGCATCATCAATCACATGGTGGTTGGTGACTATATAGCCTTTATCCGCATCAATGATCACTCCCGAGCCTAATCCGCGAAATGGGCGCTCTTGGGCTTGCTCGGGCGGTAGGTTGGGGCCAAAGAAAAAACGAAAGGCTTCTGGAATACGCTGCTTCGCGACTTTATTGCCTTCAACGGCAATACTGACGACGGCCGGAGAGACCTTCTCCAACATGGGTGCCAAGCTCGGCATGGCTTCGCCGTTTACGGTTTGCGGTAGGGCAGCGTGGCTTGGGAGAGGGGAAAAGGCCGCGCCAAGAGTCAGCGCGGCGATACTCATCGCTAGTAAAGACTTCTTCATCATAGACTCACACTCCGATTGTCGAGGTATGAAGTGAGAGTGGGGGCAATCTGAAAAAGTTCAATCCTCCATCAATTCGTCGCGCGCGAACCTTCACCGCTTTTGAGCAGTCCTGAGGCACTGCCTGAGTAGTCTCTGG
The DNA here is from genome assembly GCF_009377995.1 of Salinivibrio sp. VGrn1. Lineage (NCBI taxonomy): Bacteria > Pseudomonadati > Pseudomonadota > Gammaproteobacteria > Vibrionales > Vibrionaceae > Salinivibrio > Salinivibrio sp. VGrn1. The sequence continues at coordinate 12,318 of NZ_SATA01000012.1, read as the reverse complement.
GCGGCTCACTGGCTGTTTCGGCCTTCACTTCGGTGATTTTACCCAGCCTTTTAGCAAATGGGTTGTCCTGATCGGGCAAATTCGGCATCAAATCGGTCGAGGTCTTTGCCATATGCTGATAGAGCTTGTTGTAATCTTTGGATAGTGTATCGAGCAGCTCTGCGCTTTGGGCAAAATGATCCACCAACTCTTGGCGATATTGCTCCAGCTCGTAACGTGACTTTTCTAGCTCCCTTTTCATGTTTTTTTGTTGTTTCAGATCGCGCGTCGTCATGCGGGCAATAAAGAAGCCTACCGCGATACCGATGACGAGAAAGATCAGGCTATTAATCCAGGCCATAACTGCTCCTTGTAGTCACAAGTTGACTGTCCACAGATACCACTGACGGGTCAGTCAAGACAAGTAAAATCACTTGCCTACCTAATAATATCGTACATTCCCCAATGACTCAGCAAGGGAAGATTTAGCTCACTATACACGTCGCTTTCCGCTTGGGATACTGTCTTACGTGTTTGGTCTGTTGTGCGCGGTGACGCCCGACGTGTGACGTTTTCACGGGGCGTGTTACTATGCGTGCGAGGCGATAACCAATGAGGCTTTCACGGAATGACGCCACTCGAGCATTATAATAACGATCTGACCCACAACGATTTTATTGAAGACCCGGCGCAGCGTTTGGCAGTGGAGAAACTCGATGATCTCTACCATCGCTTGGTCGCCAATCCCATTGTCCCCACCATGTCCGAAAAGCGCAGCTGGCTGCCTTGGCGTAAGCGCGAACCCGCGCCAGTGACCCCAGTAAAAGGCTTATATTTCTGGGGTGGGGTGGGGCGCGGCAAAACCTACCTAATGGATACGTTTTTCCACGCTTTGCCGTTTGAAAACAAGATGCGGATGCACTTTCACCGCTTTATGCATCGCGTTCACCAAGAGCTCAAAACCTTGGATGGCGAGGTTGACCCTCTGCCACAAATCGCCGATAAGTTTGCTCAAGAAACCCGAGTATTGTGCTTTGATGAGTTCTTTGTCTCTGACATCACCGATGCGATGATTTTGGGCACCTTAATGGAAGCCCTATTTGCGCGTGGTATTACCCTGGTGGCCACCTCCAACATCGTGCCCGATGAGCTTTATTGGAATGGATTGCAACGTGCGCGTTTTTTACCTGCGATCGCCTTGATTAATCAGCATTGTGAGGTGGTCAATGTCGACTCAGGGGTAGATTACCGCTTACGCACGCTAGAGCAAGCGGAGATCTTTCATCATCCTTTAGATGACGCCGCCACCGCGCAAATGCATGCCTACTTTAAAAAGCTCAATGGCGAGGGCGGGGTGAAACAGGATGTGATTGAAGTGAATCATCGGCCGCTGCAAACCCTCGAAAATGGCGACGGCGTGGTGCACTTTAGTTTTGCTGAGCTTTGCCAATCGGCACGTAGTCAAACCGACTACATGGAGCTGGCACGCCTTTACCATACGGTGCTGCTGGCTGATATGCCTCAGCTAACCGGGGCGCAAGACGACGCCGCACGGCGCTTTATTGCCTTGGTGGATGAGTTTTACGAGCGTAGCGTGAAATTGATCATTTCGGCGGCGGAGCCTATGGATAGCCTCTATCAAGGCGAACGGCTGGCGTTTGAATTTAGGCGCTGCCAATCACGCCTCATTGAGATGCAAAGCCATGACTATCTTGCGTTGCCGCATTTGCCCTAAATCGGATAGAACGCGGGGCGCAAGCTCGCTAACGGCGCGCGTCCCGCAACACAATGGTGTGCAGTAGCCAAACAACCACCAACTGAAAAAAATCCACCGAATTTTTTTGCCAAAAGGAGGTGATTTTTTCTCCACTCTTCCCTATAATCTCGCGACCCACCGTTACTGTTGAAAGGCTTAGGCCGAGTGTACCACCACTCGAAGGGGTGATGTATGGGCGCTTAACAGTGGGAGCTTAGGCTCCTGAAGTGAAACTTATTAATCGGGTAATCATTAGCATGAAAACTTTCGTTGCTAAACCAGAAACTGTAAAACGCGACTGGTTCGTTGTAGACGCTGAAGGCAAAACGCTGGGCCGTCTGGCCACTGAAATTGCAACGCGTCTGCGTGGCAAGCACAAGCCAGAATACACTCCTCACGTTGACACCGGTGACTACATCGTTGTTATCAACGCTGAGAAAGTGGCTGTTACTGGCCGCAAAAAGTCTGACAAGATGTACTACAGCCACACTGGCTACATTGGTGGCATCAAGTCAATCAGCTTTGAAAAACTGATCGCGGAAAAACCTGAACTGGTTATTGAAAAAGCCGTTAAAGGTATGTTGCCACGCGGTCCTCTAGGTCGTGCTATGTACCGTAAACTGAAAGTTTACGCAGGTTCTGAGCACAAGCACGCGGCACAACAACCGCAAGTACTAGACATCTAAGAGGAATAAAGCAATGGCAGAACAATACTACGGCACCGGCCGTCGCAAAAGCTCCGCAGCGCGTGTCTTCATCAAGCCGGGCAGCGGTAACATCGAGATCAACAAGCGTTCTCTCGAGACTTATTTCGGTCGCGAAACCGCTCGCATGGTCGTTCGTCAGCCGCTTGAGCTGGTAGAAATGACCGAGAAGCTAGACCTGTACATCACCGTTTCTGGTGGTGGTATCTCTGGTCAAGCTGGCGCAATCCGTCACGGCATCACTCGTGCCCTGATGGAGTATGACGAGTCACTACGTCCTGCGCTACGTGCAGCTGGCTTTGTTACGCGTGACGCTCGTCGCGTTGAGCGTAAAAAAGTGGGTCTACGCAAAGCACGTCGCAGCCCGCAGTTCTCGAAGCGTTAATCGACGTTCCAGTCAGATTTGCTGCAAAAGCCTGGTGGCAACGCCAGGCTTTTTTTATCCATCAATTTATCCGTCATTCTTGGGTGCAATACTCATTTATTTCCTTTCAAAACAGTGTATAAGCACTCACTTTCCAACATTTTTATTACCCTTTCCTCAATTCTGTGCACACCGCTCACATTTGTTACAAAAAGGTAGCTTTATCTTGTCAAAAAGTAGGGTTTTCTCTATCATCTAGCCGACGTAATAGCAGCTAAGATTTAATCGAACTGATCCCAGTCAGCCGTTATTACATATTCGTTTTTAAGTAAGCCGTACGCTCCATGGACGCAAAGGACACAATAAAAATCCAAGCGGGAGCACATGGGAGAATGTTGGATGAGCAATGCGCCAGTGAATACCGGCCGACGCCGTTTCCTGACTGCGACGACGTCAGTTGTTGGCGGTTTAGGGGCCGTAGCAGTTGCCGTACCTTTTATTAAGTCTTGGAACCCAAGCGCGAAAGCCAAAGCGGCGGGCGCGCCTGTCGAAGTCGATATCAGTAAGCTACAAGACGGACAAATGATCCGTGTTGAGTGGCGAGGAAAACCTGTATGGATCGTGCGTCGTAGTGACGCGGTCGTCGAAGAGCTGTCTAGCTTCGAGGACCAGCTTCGTGATCCCGGTTCGGCACAGCCGCAACAGCCAGAATACGCAGCCAACCAGACCCGCTCTATTAAACCTGAAATTTTCGTCGCGGTTGGTATCTGTACCCATCTAGGTTGTTCGCCAACCTACCTGCCTGACAGTTTCAGTGAGCAAGTGAGTGGGGTGAAAGCCGGGTTCTTCTGTCCGTGTCATGGTTCCAAATTTGACATGGCAGGACGCGTATTCCAAGGCGTACCTGCACCACTAAACCTGGTCGTTCCACCTTACATGTACTTGGACGACAAACGGGTACTCGTGGGACAAGATGAGGGGACTGCGTAATGGAAAACTTGCTGAACTGGGTTGAGAAACGCATTCCAGCGATGAATGCGTATCGCAAACACATGACTGAGTACCCCATGCCGAAGAACTTCAACTTCTGGTATATGTTTGGGGTGCTCGCAATGCTGGTTCTGGTTAACCAAATTCTTACTGGGATTTGGCTAACCATGAACTACGTACCTTCAGCGGAAGGCGCATTTGCGTCTGTTGAATACATCATGCGTGATGTGGAGTACGGCTGGCTCTTGAGGTATATGCACTCCACCGGGGCCTCGGCCTTCTTTGTGGTGGTCTACCTGCATATGTTCCGTGGCCTGATCTACGGCTCCTACCAAAAGCCACGTGAGCTGTTATGGCTATTTGGTATGCTGATCTTCCTGGTGCTGATGGCTGAGGCCTTTATGGGCTATCTGCTGCCATGGGGACAAATGTCGTACTGGGGCGCACAGGTTATCATCTCCTTGTTCGGAGCCATCCCAGTGATTGGTGATGACCTAACACTGTGGATTCGTGGTGACTACGTTGTCTCTGGCGCGACCTTGAACCGTTTCTTTGCCCTCCACGTGATTGCACTGCCGATTGTGCTCTTGCTGTTGGTGGCATTGCACGTGCTTGCACTGCACGAAGTGGGCTCAAACAACCCAGATGGTATCGACACTAAATTACCGAAAGGTGAGGCAGATGACGATGGCCAGCAGTCACAGTTCAAGTTCCACCCGGATTACACCAAGAAATATAAGATCATTGATTCGATTCCTTTCCACCCTTACGGGACAGTGAAAGACTTGATTGGTGTGGGTGTGTTCGGCATCTTGTTCGCCTACGTGATTTTCTTTAATCCCGAAATGGGCGGTTATTTCCTTGAGCCACCCAACTTTGAAGCGGCTAACCCGCTGAAGACCCCTGAGCACATTGCCCCTGTTTGGTACTTCACGCCGTTCTACGCGATTTTGCGTGCGATCCCAGACAAGCTAATTGGTGTTATTGCCATGGGCGCGTCGATTGTGATGCTGTTCATCCTACCGTGGCTTGACCGCTGCCGTGTGCGCTCATACCGCTACCGCAGCAAGCTGCACTTGGCGAACATCGTCCAATTTGTGATTGCCTTTATTGCTCTGGGTATTCTGGGCGCGTTGCCAGCAACCCCAACGTACACCTTGCTGGCGCAGATCTTCAGCTTCTGTTACTTCATGTTCTTCGTGCTGTTGTTCTTCTACAGCAAAAATGAGGCAACAAAACCGCTACCAGAGAGGGTGACATTCAAATGAGAAAATGGATTGTAATCTTGTGCGCGCTGTTGCCCTCTTTGGCGATGGCCGCCGGTGGCAATGTCCACTTGGACGAAGCCAACAATGATTTGACGGACAAAGCCTCATTGCAACGTGGCGCCAAACTGTTCATGAACTACTGTTTTGGTTGCCATGCTACGCAGTATCAGCGCTATCAGCGTGTGGCCGAAGATCTCAATATTCCTAAAGACTTGATGGAAGACAACCTGATTGTCGATAAGAATGCTGATTACGGCGAGTTGATGAAAAACGCCATGACGCAAGAGGCGGGCGCGCAGTACTTCGGTGCACCCGCTCCCGATCTCACCTTGGTGGCACGTGTGCGTGGCGTGGATTGGCTATATACCTATTTACGTTCGTTCTACGTTGACCCATCTCGCCCATTTGGCGTGAACAACACCGTGTTCCCGAACGTGGGTATGCCACACGTGCTTGAAGAGCTGCAAGGGACACCCCGTAAAGTATACGAAACACGTATGGTGGACGGTGAGCCGGTGGAAGAGTTTGTGGGTCTCAAGTCTGATGGCAACGGCGAACTCAGTGCCAGCGAGTACGATAATGCGGTGCGCGATCTGGTTAACTTCCTTGAATATTCAGGGGAACCTGTGAAGCTAGAGCGCCAGCAACTGGGCTGGTGGGTGATTGGTTTCTTCGTGGTATTCTTGATTTTGGCGTACTTCCTCAAGAAAGAATATTGGCGCGATGTGCACTGATCGGTTAATCTAGTGTGTTGCTAATCCGCAATGGGGACTTTAGGTCCCCATTGCTTTCTATTGTTATTGAACATCCTGGAGGGGTTGATGGCTGTTGCTGCCAATAAACGCTCGGTGATGACGTTATTCTCTGACGCATCTGATCTCTATAGTCATCAGGTACGCATCGTCCTCGCAGAGAAAGGTGTCAGTGTAGAAATCGAGCTGGTGGATCCGAATAATCTGCCAGAAGATCTGGTTGACTTAAATCCTTATAACTCTGTTCCAACCTTGGTAGACCGTGAGTTAGCGTTGTACAACGCGGATATCATCATGGAATACTTGGATGAGCGTTTCCCTCACCCGCCATTGATGCCGGTATACCCTGTTGCCCGTGCACAAAGCCGTTTGATGATGTATCGCATCAAGCGCAACTGGTATACCTTGGTTGACCAAATTATGGAAGGCAGTGCTGACGACGCCGACAAAGCGCGTAAGCAGCTGCGTGAAGAGCTTCTGGCGCTGGCACCGGTATTTGCCGAAGATCCCTACTTCCTAAGCGAAGAGTTTAGCTTGGTGGATTGCTACTTAGCCCCGCTGCTGTGGCGTTTGCCGGCACTGGGTATTGAGCTAACTGGCCCAGGCGCGAAGCAAGTAAAAGACTACATGACGCGTCTGTTTGAGCGTGATTCGTTTCTCGCCTCACTGACAGAAGCTGAACGTGAAATGCGACTAACAGGTCAATAATGTCTACATCAGAATTTGCGATGACACCACGCCGCCCCTATTTGGTTCGCGCGTTCTATGATTGGTTACTGGATAACGATCTCACCCCACACATGGTGGTGGACGCGACGTTACCTGGGGTACAAGTCCCGTTTGACTACGTCAAAGACGGACAAATTGTTCTCAACATTGCCCCGCGTGCGGTGGGAAACTTAGAGCTTAGCAACGACCATGTGTGCTTTAATGCCCGCTTTGGTGGCAAGCCTCAACAAGTCTTCGTGCCTATGGCCGCAGTGCTCGCCATCTATGCGCGTGAAAATGGTGCCGGCACCATGTTTGATATGGAGCCCGCCTACGCGCAGGCCGATGAGGAGGAAATGTTTGAACAATCTCCCTCATCCAGCGAGGTAGAAGACGACGAGCCGCCTTTGGTGTCGGTTGACAGCGTTGACGACCCAGACGCCTTGCCGCAAGCCGATGACGAAGACGACACGCCGGCTACGCCAAGCAAAAAAGGCAAGCCGACGCTAACCGTGGTGAAATAACCGCGTCGCAAGTTCTACCGAAGGTAAGACACAAAAAACCAGCACCCAAGTGCTGGTTTTTTTATGCGCAGGGGCCTGCCGCACAGAAAAGGCGCCCGACTCGACGCCCTCAATGTACGGCGTCTGAATCAATGACGCTCGGTCATGATCTCGCGCGAGAACACCTTCTCACAGTATTTGCAGCGCAGCTTCACATCGTCTGCTTCACTCAGCACGCGGAATGAGCTATCGACCGCCGGCTCACCGTGAGTAATACAGTTAGAATTTGGGCAGCGGAACACGCCTTGAATCACCTCAGGCAAGGTCAGCGGCAACTTGGCGACCACTTGGTAATCTTCAATTTGATTCACGGTTGCCTGTGGGGCGTACAATGCGAGTTGGCTGGCCTGATCTTCGCTGATCACCACGTTCTCGATTTTGATCAGATCTTTGCAGCCTAACGCCGACGATGGCAAGTTAAGGCCAATGGTGATCCGCTGATCGCTGCCGTGCATTTGAAACAGGTTTAAGATCTTAAAGCCAATGTGCGCGGGAATATGATCGATCACCGTGCCGTGACAGATGGCTTCAACTTGTAGTTTGTTATCCGTGCTCATTTTGCAACTCCTTCAACCTGTTCGTTTAATACCAGTGCCAGCAGGGCTTCTCGGGCATAGACGCCGTTCTCAGCTTGCTCAAAGTAATAGGCGTGCGGGGTTTTATCGACATCCACAGTAATCTCATCCACACGGGGCAGGGGGTGCATCACCTTCATGTTGGGTTTGGCATCACGCAGCATCCCCGCATTTAAAATGAACGCCGCTTTAATGTGCGCATACTCTGATTCATCAAAGCGCTCTTTTTGTACCCGCGTCATATACAATACATCCAGCTCAGGCACCACATCGGTGATGCTACTGTGCAGGCTATACGGGTGGCCCGCGGCAGTCAGCTCATCTAACAAATACTCAGGCATCGCCAGGGCATCCGGGGCAATATAGAAAAAGCGGTTACCCTCGAATTTTGACAAGGCTTGCGTCAGTGAATGCACGGTTCGGCCATATTTCAGATCGCCCACCATGGCAATGTTGAGGTTATCGAGCCGGCCTTGGGTTTCGTAAATCGAGAACAGGTCGAGCAGGGTTTGGGTTGGATGCTGGTTAGCGCCATCACCACCGTTCACTACTGGCACACCGTCAGAGAACTCCGAGGCCAACCGCGCTGCGCCTTCTTTGGGATGGCGCATCACAAAGCCATCGACATACGAAGAAATCACCCGTACTGAGTCGGCCAAGGTTTCGCCTTTTTTGCCTGACGAGGTATTGCCACCGTCGGGGAAGCCGATCACCGAGCCGCCAAGGCGCTGAATCGCGGTTTCAAACGACAAACGTGTGCGCGTCGACGCCTCAAAAAAGCAGCTGGCAATCACTTTATTCTTCAACAGCGTCGGGTTAGGGCGCGCTTTTAGCTCGCCCGCCGTGGCGACGATTAACTCCAGCTCGTCGCGGCTGAGCTCGGGAATGGAAATAATATGTTTGTTATAAAGCGTATTGGCCATAACGCGAGTCCCTTTCTTTGCAGTGTGCTACAGGCAAAAAAAAACCTCCTAAACGGAGGTTTTTACGATCACGACCAATGCGGATACCGTCCCGTAATGGGGCGGATAAATCGCTGTTTGTGGGTGGAATAACCAACATAACTTCTGGCCGTGTAGTGAAATCTGGCCGAATTATACGCCCCTATTTATGTCGTGCAAGCAAAAGTGCAATCGTTTACGTGCTTGCGTTGACGAGTGTGGCAACCATCACAGCCTTGATGGTATGCATACGGTTCTCTGCTTGGTCAAAGACGATCGACTGCTCAGATTCGAACACCTCGTCGGTCACCTCCAAGCCATTAAGCCCGTATTGATCGGCGATTTGTTTACCCACACCAGTCTCATCGTTATGAAAGGCAGGCAAACAGTGCATAAACTTAGCGTGTGGATTCGCGGTGGCGGCCATCAAACCGGGGTTAACCTGATAAGGGGTGAGATCGGCCACGCGCTGCGCCCAGACCGATTCGGGCTCACCCATCGACACCCAGATATCGGTATACACAAAATCACAGCCGTTCACCGCTGCGGTGTCTTCGGTTAAGGTGATCGTCGCGCCAGTATTGGCGGCGATATCTTGGCAGGCGGCAATCAAATCAGCCTCAGGCCAATAGGCTTTGGGGCCAATCAGGCGCAGATCCATGCCCATTTTCGCCGCACCGACCAATAGCGAATTACCCATGTTGTTGCGCGCATCTCCCACATACGCAAACGCGATTTGATCAAGCGGTTTGTCACTGTGCTCTTGCAAGGTGAGCAGATCGGCCAACACCTGGGTAGGGTGAAAATCATCGGTTAAGCCATTCCACACCGGCACCCCGGCATGCGCGGCGAGCGTCTCGACCACTTCTTGGCCAAAGCCACGGTATTGAATGCCATCGTACATTCTCCCTAATACCCGCGCGGTATCCTTCATGGTTTCTTTATGGCCAATTTGGGTGCCGCTAGGGCCGAGGTAACTGACTTGCGCGCCTTGATCAAACGCCGCCACCTCAAAGGCACAGCGCGTACGGGTCGAGGTTTTCTCAAAAATCAGCGCAATATTTTTGCCTGTTAGTTGCGGCGTTTCCTCACCGCGAGCTTTGGCCGCTTTAAGTGCGGCGGCATCATCAATCAGATCGTGGATTTGCTGAGGTGACAAGTCGAGTAAGGTGAGCAGTGATTGCTGGTAGAGGTCGCTTTTCATATCTATCCCTAAATAACGCGCCAAAATGAATATTAAATCGATATTTATGTTTAATTATTCTTTGATGGTAAAGCGCGTGCTAGCAAGATGCAAGCGACAAATCCGAGCGTAAAGGCCATAAATTGACCAATAACACACCGTTTTGATGGTTTTCTGACCGCGGGAGGGGGATTTAATCAAGCACTGACAATGCTGATAAATTGGCGACAAACTAGACAATCCTTTTACTGCCTTATAGCGGGGGAATGACAGGGCCGCGCGATGAGTGAGAGATAGTGTTTATGTCCTCAAGGGCAACGACAATACTAGGAAGGAGAACATGATGAAAACACAAAACAAAGCACTGACTCTTAGCGCACTCATGATGATGATTGGTCTCGCCGGCCCCGCGATGGCCAACGAAGCCAGCCAACCACAAGGCGACCAACCCGTGGTAACCTGCCCAGACGGCGGCACGGATTGCGACACGCAACCAATGCCAGAAGACGACAACAGCACCTGGCCGGCTGAAGACAGCCAAGACCCCGCCATGCAATAAGGCGGCAGCCTCCTAAGCAAGCAAAGCGTGAGTGCCGCCACATTGGCGGCGCTTGTTTATCCGCAACACGCTAAGTGCTCAAAAAGCATACTGAATTCGCCCCCCTTACAGCTAGACACCCTGTGAGCCTTCCCCTATAATCCCATTCCATTCGGCCCCTTAGCTCAGTGGTTAGAGCAGTCGACTCATAATCGATTGGTCCCCAGTTCAAGTCTGGGAGGGGCCACCAGTCATAGAAAGGCCTGAGAGGTTAGTAACCACTCAGGCCTTTTGCTTTTTATTTTGCTGTGTAGCATATATGTAGCAAATTAATCGCTCTTAAACGTCTTGTTGATCCGCTCTCCCCACCTACCATACCCATCTCAGGTTCGATATTAGTGATAGCTGGCTTGAGCGCAGCTTTCGAACAGACCGCCTTTTGTACCCATATCACAAAACATGTGCCATCTAACATTTTGGATAACAGCGCACGAAAACCCACACACGGCTTGATACACTCATCTATAAATTTGCCAATACGATGGCGTGTTAGGTGCCGACAACTGATCGGCGGTAGCATGGCTAAACACTGGATGCTTAACCAGCTTATCGGCAATATACGCCCAGTAGCGTGCGCGTTTATCCGCGACCGATTCACACTATCCCAGAACGGATGATAAAAAGATCTTATTAATTATGCGTTTACAGACTCACGCTTGGGGATAGTGTGAATACCAGAATAGAGATAGGCGGCATGCACACAGGGAAAACGCATGAAGATCCGCGCCATGCTTGGGCTATCGATTTAATGACTTAGTTGTCAATTAAGGCTGAAAACCGTGCGTTGCACCATGTTTATTCATAAAAATGAGTGAAAATAAAGGATCAATTTGTTGATCATTTTCAGTGCGATTTAATGGTCTCCTAATGTTTAGGAGATTAAAAATGACAGAAGAAAAAAGCCCATTTATGCATTTCGTTTCCATCAAAGATATTCGCCAAGAAGGAAAGGTTGAACATACGTTATCAGATATTATTTTGATAACGATTTGTGCGGTTCTTTCTGGCCATGATACTTGGAAAGGGATTAGTGATTATGGCCGTAAGCAGCGCGATTTCTTATTACGTTTTGGCTTTTCAGGTAAAACGTCACCGTCGGCAGATACGATCGCAAGAGTGATGGGAGCCATCAGTCCAAAGGCATTACAAAAAGCCTTTATAGAATGGATGAAATCGTGTCATGAATTAACGGATGGCGAAGTGGTTTCCATTGATGGAAAAACACTAAGGGGCTCATATAATCGAGCAACAGACCAAGCTGCGATTCATATGGTTAATGCGTTCGCAACCGCAAATGGAGTGTGTCTCGGACAGTCGAAAGTAGACAGTAAAACCAATGAGATTACTGCCATTCCTAAGTTGCTGGAATTGCTCGATATTTCAGGTTGTTTGATTACCATAGATGCTATGGGTTGTCAGCACAAAATCGCACAGAAAATCATTGATAAAAATGCCGATTATTTGCTTGCCGTCAAAGCGAATCAAGGTAAATTAGATGAAGCGTTTGATAATTATTACCGGCCTTCAATGCTTCAAAACTTTGACGGTGACAGCTACTCATCACAAGAGAAATCGCATGGACGTTTAGAAACACGATGTGCACTCATCAATACCGATTTAAGTGTATTAGGTGATTTAGCTTATGATTGGCCTGAATTAAAAACGATGGGCATCATGGTGAGCGTTCGACAAGAAGGCAAACACGCCGACGAATCCGATATTTCTGTGCGCTATTATATAAGTTCAAAAGCACTGACAGCGAAAGACCTTCATGATGCCACTCGCTCGCACTGGTTAATTGAATCAATGTACTGGCAACTTGATGTTGGATTAAAAGAAGATGCTTGCCGAATAAGAGTCGATGATCGAGCGGAAGTGTTTGCACGAATAAGGCAAATGGTTTTGAATTTATTAAAGCAAGAGAAGAGTTTCAAAGC
>NZ_SATA01000011.1:0-74422 GCF_009377995.1 Salinivibrio sp. VGrn1 | reverse complement strand
CAAACTCTTCAATTTAAGTTTTGGTGTTTGCTTTCCCAAAAGGAAAGACAAACGGCTCGATAAATACTGTTTTGTTCGTCTCTTACGAGACAAACGAATTGACTGTGCCGAACAACTATTAAAGTTGCCGTTTGGTCACTCAGTTCATCGAATAAATCTTTTTGTCTATTCTCAACGAGTGCCCACACAGATTGCATAGGTCAAATTGTTAAAGAGCGTTGACGATGCGAAGCTGCGCTTCGCTTGGTCAGGGCTGCGTATCTTACGCGCCTTGCCGTTAAAGTCAAGAAGAAATTTTATCTTTTATTTTCAACCCAGCCGGGTGAAACAAAACCTCTTTTTGACTTCCCTAACGCCTAGCGTTAAGTGGACGGCTATCTTAATCTTTTAAAAACTCACGTCAAGCGTTTATTTTTATTCGATTTTTTACTTCGACATGCTCGCTGAGCGCTTGCCCTGCGTGCCGTGTCGATGGAGGCGCATTATAGAGAAGCTGATCAGGTTGGCAAGTCCTTTTTAGGTGTTTTTTAGAAAAAAACTGTCACTCGCTGTTTTTTTGCTCGCTAGGGTGTAAAACTGGTATCAAACTCGCCGCTATTTAGCACTGTTAAGAGAGAAAAGAGGGATCTGTGATGGTAAAACAGCTGCGCGCCTATAAAGGCATGACGCCTCAGCTTGGCGAGCGCGTCTATATTGATGAATTCAGTGTATTGGCTGGCGATATTACGCTAGGCGATGATGTGAGTATTTGGCCGTTGGTTGCGGCACGTGGTGACGTGAACCATATCCAGATTGGCGCACGGACCAATGTACAAGATGGCTCAGTCCTTCATGTTACTCACAAAAATGCCGAAAACCCACAAGGTTACCCGCTGATCATTGGCGAAGAAGTGACAATCGGCCACAAAGTCATGTTACACGGCTGTCGGATTGGCAACCGAGTCCTAGTGGGAATGGGGACGATTATTCTCGATGACGCTGTGATAGAAGATGAAGTGCTGATTGGCGCTGGCAGTTTAGTCCCGCCCGGAAAACGCTTAGAGAGTGGCTATCTGTATGTCGGCTCACCGGTCAAACAAGTTCGCCCCCTTACCGACAAAGAGCGTGCTTATTTTGCACGCTCAGCGCAAAACTATGTCGACACCAAAGACATCTACCGCTGCGAGTGCTAGATCAGCAAGCTGCCATCGGCTTCAAACGCTTCTGATTCGATGGCCGCTTCCATGTGCTCTTCAATATCAAACCAAACCTGTTCGACAATCGCCTGCGCATTATCCGTGTCCACCGCACAGCCGGCGAGCGCGGATAAGGTGGTAAAGCGGACAGCGCATGGTAACAATGCACCATTAAGTTGGCCGTAAAAACAAACACGGGCCTTTGCCGTGTCGACCTGCGCTTGGTCCGCAGCCAGAATAAGGGATTGATTCATTGATTGAGTGCCTCTCTTAACTGCTCACGCACACGTTCGGTTTGTGGCCGACAGCCGCGCCATATAGCAAAGCTTTCCGCCGCTTGTTCCACCAGCATGCCCAAACCGTCTAAACACCGTCCTGCTCCTTGGCGTTGCGCCCACTGGTTACTGGTTGTGCTGCCAGCTTGATACACCATGTCATAGACAGTGGTCGCTGGGCCAATCGCGCCTTGAGGAAGAGGAGGATAGCTTTGATGTAAGCTCGCCGAGGTCGCGTTAATGATCACATCGACCGGCGCCGCCATGGGGCTATCCACGGCATGACTAGTGATCGGTCCGGCCTCACCAAATGCAGCAGCTAGTTGCTGAGCTTTTTGCTCGGTGCGATTCACAATCATCAGCGATGCTGGCTCTTGCTCCAGTAAAGGAAGCAACACACCCCGTGCTGCACCGCCCGCACCCACGACCATAATGCGCTTATCGCGTAATTCTACGTGGTGATGCAATAAGTCAGTCACTAAGCCAGCGCCATCGGTGTTATCACCCAATAAGGTGCCATCGCTTTGCTTAACCAGTGTATTTACGGCACCGGCACGGCGGGCACGCTCTGTCAGTGTATCTACCCAGTCATATGCTTGCTGTTTAAAAGGCACGGTCACATTGGCCCCATGCCCTCCTTGCGCAAAAAATGCCTGCATGGTGGTCACAAAGCCTTCAAGCGGCGCCTCAATGGCTTGATAGTCGATATTTTGTTGGGTTTGCGTCGCAAATGCGGCGTGGATCTGCGGCGACTTACTGTGGCCAATCGGCTGGCCGACCACGCAATAACGATCGGTCATCTGTTACCACTCCCTCGGTTTAAGATAGTCGCGATAGAGTCTCGCTTCCGGCGCGTTTTCATCGGGTGACCAATTATATTCCCAGCGCGCCATCGGCGGCATCGACATCAGGATAGATTCGGTACGCCCGCCACTTTGTAAGCCAAATAGCGTGCCTCTGTCATACACCAAGTTAAATTCGACATAGCGTCCGCGGCGATAAAGCTGAAAATCGCGTTCTCGCTCACCATAAGGCGTGGCTTTGCGGCGCTGTACTATCGGCAGGTAGGCATCGATAAAGCCTTTTCCAACCGCTTGGGTATAGGCAAAGCACTGTTCGAATGGCCATTGGTTCAAATCATCAAAGAAAAGCCCACCGACGCCACGGGTTTCATCGCGATGGGGCAGATAAAAATAGCGATCGCACCACGCCTTGTGATCAGCGTACACGCTATCACCGAAGGGCGCGCACAAGGCTTTGGCGGTCTCATGCCAATGCTGGCAGTCTTCCTCGAACGGATAGAAAGGCGTAAGGTCAAAGCCACCGCCAAACCACCACACAGGATCGGCGCCTTCCTTTTCAGCAATGAAAAACCGCACGTTCGCATGCGAGGTCGGTACGTACGGGTTGTGAGGATGGATCACTAACGACACCCCCATAGCCTCAAAGCAGCGCCCGGCGAGCTCTGGGCGATGCGCGGTCGCCGAGGCAGGCATTTGATCGCCAAATACGTGCGAGAAGTTCACTCCCGCTTGCTCAAATACTTGGCCCTGACGCAGGACGCGACTGCGGCCACCGCCTCCTTTCTCACGCTCCCACGCATCTTCAATAAAATGCGCTTGACCATCTTCTTGCGCAAGCTGTTGGCAAATATCATCTTGAAGCTGGAGGAAAAAAGCCTTCACGGCTTGCTTATCAATTGTCGACTGACCGTGTGCCACGCTCACATCCTTTGTTACTGAGACTATATGCGTACTTTACCTGATCCACGCAGTGGGATCTTGACATAATTTCATCCCCCACCACCGACGCAAACGTTTTCCTTGCAGTGAAATCTGGGTATAATTCGCGCCACGCTCAGCTTATCTTATTCACGCTTGTCATCAAGAAGGACGTATTATGACTGTCGGTATCATCATGGGCTCACAATCCGATTGGCCTACCATGACACATGCAGCGGCTATGTTGGATCACTTTGCCATCCCTTACGAAACCCGTATTGTCTCCGCCCATCGCACACCACAGTTACTTGCCGACTACGCCCAACAAGCGGCCGAGCGCGGGATTAAAGTGATTATTGCCGGCGCCGGGGGGGCCGCCCATTTGCCTGGGATGACCGCCGCACACACCAGCCTGCCGGTGCTCGGCGTGCCGGTCCAGTCAAAAGCGTTAAAGGGCATGGACTCATTGCTTTCTATTGCTCAAATGCCCAAAGGCGTGGCAGTGGGCACACTCGCCATTGGAGACGCAGGCGCCGCGAATGCAGGTCTCCTTGCGGCACAAATTCTCGCCACGGCCGACCCTGATTTGATGGCAAAAGTGGATGCGTTTCGCCAAGCGCAAACTGAAGCCGTTCTCGCTCAGCCCAACCCACAAGGGTAAGGCCATGAATATTCTGGTGTTAGGCGCGGGACAACTGGCCCGGATGATGGCCTTGGCCGGCGCGCCGCTCAACCTTATCGTCAGCGCCTATGATGTGCGTAGTGGCGACATTGTTCACCCACTGACGCTGCAACCACTGGGGCACGGCCTCAATACGGCCATCGCCGGCGCGGATATTATCACCGCGGAATTTGAGCATATCCCCGCTGATATCTTGCATCACTGCGAGCAAAGCGGGAAGTTACGCCCCAGTGCCCAAGCGATTCTAACCGGTGGCGACCGCCAAATTGAGAAAGCGCTGCTGATGCAAGCAGGCGTCGCCAATGCACCGTACCGTGTGGTACATACACAGGCTGATTTAGAAAAGGCGGTCGACGCACTGGGCGCACCTTTGGTCCTCAAAAGCACCTTGGATGGTTATGACGGCAAAGGACAGTGGCGCTATCGTGACGGCGATGATCTTCACGCATTATGGGCCGAGCTCGATGCCTTTCTTAGCGCGCCCGAACAGCGCGATGGCCAAGCCATCATTGCCGAAGCCATGATCCCTTTTGACCGAGAAGTGTCACTAATTGGTGTGCGTGGCGCGAATGGTGAATTTGCCAGTTATAGCCTGACCCAAAACCATCACCATGATGGGATATTAACCTTGTCTGTGGTGCGCCCGGATGAGCATGCTTTGCAAACACAAGCCGCGGACATGTTGGAAAAGGTTGCCAGCGCGCTGAACTATGTGGGGGTACTCGCGGTGGAATTCTTTGATGTAGACGGCAGCTTGCTGGTGAACGAGATAGCGCCTCGGGTGCACAACTCCGGTCACTGGACACAGCAAGGTAGCGCGTGTTGCCAATTTGAAAACCACCTGCGCGCGGTCAGCGGCTTACCCCTCGGCCCGACCGAGTTAATCCAGCCGACGGCGATGATCAATATCTTAGGCCAAGGCAGTGTCCCGCTTGCGACCTATCGTGATGCCCATGTGCATTGGTACAACAAAACGCCTCGTCCGGGGCGCAAAGTGGGCCATATTAATGTCACGGCCACATCGAACGCGGCGCTTGCCACCAAGTTAGCCAGTCTCGCAAGCTACCTCCCCGACGATGCTTTTCACGGTTTGAAATCGGCTGCATTGGCTCTCGCCGCGCAAACCGATTAGCCTTCGCTCTCCGATTCTGCAGCCGATTCACCTTGAATCGCGCTGCAGGACTTATCGGCACATTGGTGTACTGTCTTGCCACCTTTCTTACGCTCCACCAGCAGCGCAAAGCCACATTGCTCGCAGGTGCCGGCTATCGGTTGTGCATTTACTGCAAAATGACACTTAGGGTATTGGTCACAGGCAAAAAAGCGCTTACCGTAACGCGAGGTGCGCTCCACCAGCTCACCTTTGTGGCAGGATGGACAGGTTAGGGTAGTATGATCGGGTTCATCCGGTTTTTCGATATGCGTACATTGCGGGAACTGATCACAGCCAATAAACATACCGAATCGACCTTGGCGTAACACCAATTCTCCCTGATGACACGCCGGGCAAGCCACGCCAAGCGCTTTTACTACATGGCCATCACCATGATGTAACGCTTTGGTATAGTGGCAGTCTGGGTAGGCCGTACAGGCCAGAAACGGGCCTCGTTTGCCCGATTTAAACGCAAGAGCGCTGCCACATTCCGGGCAGCGCTCGTGGGTGTTCGGGGTGTTATCTTTACTCATTCACACCTTTTACTGTCATTGATAAGCGTTAGTGCACGTATCCCTCTTGTGCGTCGTACAGCATTTCTTCCATCTGTGTATACGCACGCTCGTTACCGGGCACGTTAAACAGCACCATCAAAATGACCCATTTTAGATCATCAAGACCAAATTCTTGGGTCTCAAGTTCCATCACCCGATCGATGACCATTTCACGCGTTTCCGGTGAAAGCACCCCGGCTTGCTCTAAGAATAAGAGAAAGCCTCGGCTTTCTTGGTCGATAAAGCGTGTTTCTTGCTCGGTATAGATTCGAATCGAGCTTTGGGCACTGCCTGATAGGTAAGGCTGTTTATCCGCATTTTGCAACTGTGCCAGCTTTTCAAGCCAGTTCAGGGCTTTATATATATCGTCTTGATGAAAACCCGCGCGGGACAATTCATCTGCTAACTCGTCCTGATCGATCATCACTTCCACATCGCTGTGGATGTAGGTTTCGAACAGGTACATAAGAATGTCCATCATGGCTAGCCCCTCCTCGTTCTGACATAGCCACCGGGTACTGCTGCTACAAGCCCCTGGAGTTCTAAGTCTAACAACTGCATCATGATTTCGTGAACCGGTTGGTTGCAGCGCTCAGCCAGTACGTCGACACACGTCGCGTTAGTCCCTACGTTAGCCAACAGCGCAGAAAATGGCAATCCTTCGTGCGTATCTAACTTGGGTGCATCACTAAATAATTCGTTTTGCTGACTCACAGCAAACTGCACCAAGCTATCCACATCACTTATAATATCATCAACACAGTCAACTAACACGGCGCCTTGTTTTATCAATTGGTGGCAACCTCGCGATTGGACTTGGTCTATGGGACCGGGAATCGCAAACACACTCCGGTTTTGCTCTAGCGCATAACGTGCCGTGATCAGTGACCCACTTTGCGGTGCGGCCTCTACCACTAATACGCCTGCCGACAACCCACTGATCAACCGGTTGCGGCGTGGAAAGTGTTCGGCTCTTGGCGGCGCGTCCGGCCAAAACTCGGAAACAAGCGCCCCCTGCGCTTCAATCCGCTCGGCCAATGCGCGATGTCGCGCGGGATACACATTGGCCAGTCCGCTTCCCAACACCGCCAAGGTTTTTCCTCCGCCTTCGAGTGCGCCTTTGTGTGCCCGGCCATCGATACCTAGCGCAAGCCCACTGGTGATCGCCACACCATGCTCAACCAGTTGTTTAGCAAATTGAGACGCCGTTTCTAGCCCTTGCGGTGTCGCGTGCCGACTGCCCACCATCGCCAATTGAGGCATCGCCAAGCAAGCCAGATCGCCTTGCACATACAAGAGCAAAGGCGGCCGTGCGATTTCTCGGAGTAATGCAGGGTAAGCTGGATGATCAAAGCCAACCAGGTGGCAATGCTCTTGCCTCGCCCACTCAAGGCTACGCTCAATCATGGCATGATTGGGATGCGTGACGGCCTGACACTGCTCTGCGGTTAAACCAACCGCGGCAAGATCATGAGCAGTTTGCTCACTCAACGCATCGATGGGCACTTTGGCCAACAGCGCGCGTCGCTGCGAAACGCGCAACCGCGGCACTTGGGTCAGCGTCAACCATCCTCGCAGCGATTTATCGTGCATAGGCCGGTTGAGAAGATGGCGGTACCGCATGCATGCCGGCTTTGATCGGCTGACGCGCTTGGGTGATCACCGCCAAGCTAACCCAAGGGTAAGCCCGAACGACCATGGTTTGTCCCACCGTCACATCAGGCATGGGTGTGATGGATTGTGTCGTGCTTTCGTTCGCGTTTTGATAGCGATACTCACCGGGGTCATTTAACACCTTGGCACCCCCTTCGGTGACAGTAAACATTTGCCCGGTCGTCACGCCATCATTGGCACCTTTATCGAGCACCACCAGCTGACCATTCGCGACATACTCACTGCCATAAAGATGCCCTAATAACCTCGCGTCGGTTTGAGCCGCTTGGGGCCAAAAGCGCGCATGCGTGTTCTCGGGCAAAGGTAACAAGACATCATTGGGCCGTACTTCCTGCACCATGCGTGTCAGTGTCATCACACTGCGCCCTTCACTTCGCGCACGGATACGTCCGTCAGCTACATGTTTTAAGCTCACCATAGCGATCGGTTCGGCGCTAGCCTCTGACGTCGCAGGGCGTAAAAAGGTTTTCTCAACCCGAAAAACCTGCCAGTTTTTGGCACCCAGCGACGCATCCACATACAGGGTATCGTGCACTGACAGATATTGACGCCCATCTGTAGAGCCAAGAACACGAGGCAGCGCCACCAAACGCGCCTTTTCAACCAGCATGTCCTGCTGTAAGTACGGCAGCAGCATAGGATCCACACTGCACAGCGCTGACGTCTTGGGTGCATCTCCCTTTGCTGCAATCGCGCGCCTAGGCTTGTAGCTGACGGCCGGTTTCCCCGCTTGCCATGTGAGGGTGAGCACATCGCCAGGATAAATAAGATTGGGATCCTTTATAGCCGGATTGGCGTACCATACGTCACGCCATTGCCAAGGATTATCGAAAAAGGTGGCGGCGATATCCCACAGGGTATCCCCCCGCTCAACCACGTATCGCTGACTCTCGGCAGGGCCGGCTGCCAGCACTGGTAGCGCGATAGCCAATAGCCCAGCGGCGGCGAGATTGAATAGCTTTCTTGTCATCAATGTCTTCCTCACCCGACGAATGATGCTGATGCTGTCAATTGGCTGGCAAAATGTCTAGAATTAACCCAATTACCCCGTGCCGCTTTCGGCACAGTTCAATTTTTATGAGACGTTATGGCTTTACTGAACGTATTAACATTCCCAGATGAGCGCCTTCGCACCGTGGCCAAGCCGGTGGACGCTGTCACACCTGAGATCCAGAAAATGGCTGATGACATGATTGAAACCATGTACGCCCAAGACGGTATTGGTCTCGCGGCCACTCAGGTTGATTTTCACCAACGCATGGTGGTGATTGATGTCTCCGAAACCCGCGATCAGCCCATGGTGCTTATCAATCCAGAAATCATCGAAAAGCGCGGTGAAGATGGCATTGAAGAAGGATGCTTATCTGTGCCCAGTGCACGCGCATTGGTTCCGCGTGCGGCAGAAGTGACCGTAAAAGCGCTGGATCGCGACGGCAACGCTATCCAGTTTGATGCCGACGACTTGCTAGCGATTTGTATTCAGCATGAGCTTGACCATTTAGAAGGTAAGCTGTTTGTGGACTACCTATCGCCGCTGAAACGTCAGCGCATCAAGCAAAAGATGGAAAAAATCAAACGCGCTAACCAAAAAGCAAGCTGAGGTCACTTTGAGCACACCGCTGCGTATAGTATTTGCGGGCACGCCGGATTTTGCCGCGCGCCATTTACAAGCCCTGCTCGATAGTGAGCATGAGGTGATTGCGGTTTATAGCCGTGAAGATAAACCCGCTGGCCGAGGCAAGAAGCTCACGGCAAGCCCCGTTAAACAGCTTGCGCTTGAGCATGACTTACCCGTGTATCAGCCTCGCACGTTGCGTGATGAACAAGCACAAGCGGAGCTGGCTGACTTGAACGCCGACGTGATGGTCGTGGTCGCTTACGGGCTGATTCTGCCCAAGCCCGTATTGGACACCCCCAAACTAGGGTGTATTAATGTGCATGGCTCCATTCTGCCACGTTGGCGTGGCGCCGCTCCTATCGAACGAGCTGTATGGGCTGGTGACAATGAGACGGGGGTCACCATCATGCAGATGGATGAGGGGCTCGACACGGGCGACATGCTCAAAATTGCCACCTTACCCATTGATGAGAAAGAGACCAGTGGCAGCCTGTATCAGCGACTTGCAGAGCTGGGGCCGCAGGCATTGATTGATTGTCTTAATGACATGGCTAACGGCATTATTCTTGCGGAGCCACAAAACGATGCCAAAGCCAACTATGCCGAAAAGCTCAGTAAGCAAGAAGCGCAGATCGATTGGCATCAAGACGCCGCGTTTATCGAACGTTGTGTACGGGCATTTAACCCGCGCCCGGTCAGCTACTTCACCTTAGGTGAGCAAAACATCAAGGTGTGGGGCGCTAACGCACTAGATATCGACGTGGACGCGGCGCCAGGCACAGTGATCAACACTGACAAACATGGCATTCAGGTCGCGACCGGAAAAGGCGTGATCCAGCTGACCCAACTACAACCCCCGGGCAAAAAAGCCATGCAAGCGCATGAGCTACTGAATGCACGTCGTGAATGGTTTGAAACAGGCACCCAACTATAGCGTGCCACCGATACGTGAGAAGAAGGCCAGTACGCTGGCCTTTTTTAATCTGACCCACACTATCGTCTGATGCCAATTTGGCCTTTGAATAGGTAAACATATGAATGTAAGAGCCGCGGCCGCCCGCGTTCTGTATCAAGTGGTTGATCAGGGCCAGTCATTGTCCCAGCAGCTCCCCCTCGCTCAACAGAAGGTCGCCCCGCGTGATGCTGCTTTGTTGCAAGAGATTTGCTATGGCACCTTGCGCTGGTTACCGCGATTAGAGCATATCGTGCAAGCCCTGATGGATAAGCCACTGAAAGGCAAACAACGAGTCTTTCATCACCTCATTCTGGTCGGGTTGTATCAATTAGGCTATATGCGCATCCCGGCCCATGCCGCCGTGGCTGAAACCGTGAATGCCACCAAGCCATTGAAGCGCCCACAATTACGTGGATTGATTAACGCCATTTTGCGCAATTATCAACGCGATCAAGATGCGCTAGACCAAGCCAGCCAAGCGCATGATGCTGGTCATTACTGCCATCCCGGCTGGTTGCTCAAACGCCTTCAGGCCGCCTATCCATCAAATTGGCAAGACATTGTGGCGGCAAATCATCAAAAAGCGCCGATGTGGCTGCGCGTCAACCGCCAGCACCATTCTCGAGACAGTTATCAAGCGCAGCTGCAACAGGCCGGTATTGGTGCCAGTGTCCATCCAGATGCCATGGACGCTCTGAAACTCGACGCGCCGTGTGATGTGTCTCGCCTCCCCGGTTTTGACCAGGGCTGGGTGTCGGTACAAGATGCCGCCGCGCAGCTGGCTGTCGATTACCTCCAACCCGCGTCTGCAGAACACATTCTCGACTGCTGTGCCGCGCCAGGAGGGAAAACGTGTCATATCCTTGAGCACCAGCCTGATGCCATCGTGACGGCCATTGATGCCGATGAAAATCGCTTATCCCGGATCAAAGAGAACCTGTCACGGTTAGGGCTGAATGCTGATGTGAAACACGCGGATGCCCGTGACCCGAGCGATTGGCATCAAGGGCCTGCATTTGATCGTATATTACTGGATGCCCCTTGTTCAGCCACAGGCGTGATCCGGCGTCATCCCGACATTAAGTGGCTACGCCGTGATAGTGACATTCACGCTCTGGTCACGTTACAGGCAGAGATTTTAGACACAATGTGGCAGCAATTGGCGCCAGGCGGTACGCTGGTTTACGCCACCTGCTCAGTATTACCGGATGAGAACCGCGAGCAAATCCGTGCCTTTTTAGCCCGTGAACCTTCTGCGATACTGCGCACCGGCTCGCAAGCGCAGCCTGGTCGCCAGATTTTGCCAGGCGAAGACGACATGGACGGTTTCTATTATGCATGCCTAGAGAAGCCTTTGTGCGACTAGGCAGGGAGTGACAGTAGCATGAAAATCATCATCTTGGGTGCAGGACAAGTCGGCGGCACCCTGGCAGAAAACCTGGTAGGGGAAAACAATGATATCACCATTGTTGACCGCGCCCCCGAACGACTGCGTGAGCTACAAGATAAGTATGACTTACGCGTGGTACAGGGGTTTGCCAGTCACCCAACCACGCTGCAAGAAGCCGGCGCTCAAGATGCAGATATGCTGGTCGCGGTGACCAACTCAGACGAAACCAATATGATCGCCTGTCAGGTCGCATATACACGTTTTAATACACCAAACCGCGTCGCTCGGATCCGCAGCCCTGAATACTTGGCGGTGAAAGAGCAACTGTTTAACAGCGACGCCTGTCCGGTTGACCATCTTATCGCCCCTGAAGAGCTGGTCACTCGTTATATTCGTCGTCTAATTGAATACCCAGGCGCCTTACAGGTAGTCAGCTTTGCCGACAAAAAGGTCGGTCTGGTTGCGGTTAAGGCGTATTACGGCGGACCTTTGGTCGGTAAAGCCTTGTCCGCCTTGCGTGAGCATATGCCGCATGTCGATACCCGTGTCGCCGCTATTTTCCGTCGTGACCGGCCCATTCGTCCACAAGGCACCACCATCATCGAAGCCGATGATGAAGTCTTTTTCGTCGCCGCGAGTAACCATATTCGCTCGGTGATGAGTGAATTACAGCGCCTTGAAAAGCCCTACAAACGCATCATGATTGTTGGTGGTGGCAACATTGGTGCCGGCCTCGCGATGGCGTTGGAGCGTCAATACAGCGTGAAGTTGATTGAGCGTAACCCCTCCCGTGCGGAACACCTTTCTGAATTACTTGAAGAAACCACGGTGTTTTGTGGCGATGCCTCTGATCAAGAACTGCTCAGTGAAGAGCACATTGATCAGATTGATGTGTTTATCGCGGTCACCAACGAAGACGAAGCCAATATTATGTCGGCGATGTTGGCGAAACGTCTTGGCGCGAAAAAAGTCATGGTGCTTATCCAGCGCGGCGCTTATGTGGACTTGGTGCAAGGCGGGGTGATTGATATTGCCATTTCCCCTCAACAGGCGACGATATCTGCCCTACTCACCCATGTGCGCCGCGCAGACATTGTTAATGTCTCGTCACTACGACGCGGCGCCGCTGAGGCGATTGAAGCCATCGCCCATGGGGATGCATCGACATCCAAAGTGGTCGGGCGCGCCATCGGCGAGATAAAACTGCCCCCCGGTACCACCATCGGTGCCGTGGTGCGCGGCGATGAAGTGTTAATTGCGCACGATAAAACCGTGATCCAGCAAGATGACCATGTGGTCTTGTTCTTGGTGAACAAAAAATACATTCCTGACGTTGAGCGCCTGTTCCAGCCCAGTCCTTTCTTCCTTTAATCCTATCCTGCAGGCGTTGTTGCCTGCAGGCTCACGCTTTTTCGCTGTCTACTGCCGTTCCAATCACTTTGGGTATACACTAATAAAAGTTCTCTCGGTATCGATGACACACAAAGGAACGCCATGTCGGACGATAAGTTTCAGCAATCTACCAGCTTCCTCAAAAAAGCTGTGCCTTTGATGATGAAATACAAGGTGCCCACCACGCCCACCAACTATGCCCTGTGGTACACCTATGTCGCCAATACCGACGCCAAACTCAATGCGGATGTCGATGCCACTGTCGATGAGCACGGTACCTGTAGTCCGCTGCAAAGCGACATGCTTTACCAAAAACACATGGCCGATAAGCATAGCCGAGACATCAATGCGTTAAAGCAAAGCTTAGAATCGATGATGACCGAGATGAGCCACTCAATGTCAGATACTATCCAAGATACTGACGCTTTCCATTCGGTTCTCGATAACACCTTTGAACAGCTGTCACGGGTCGAAAATGAAGGGTTATCCATTGATGAGACCATTGCCGTGGTTCGCAACGTGGTCAAAGATTCGCAAGCGCTTACTCAGTCGACCCGCTACTTTAAACACCAGCTTAATGACGCGCAGCAAGAGATTGCGCAATTAAAGCAGAATTTGGCTGAGATGACCGAACAAGCCACTCATGATGGCCTAACCGGTTTGCTTAACCGGGCCGCCTTCGAGCGCGAACTCGCCGCCTACATTGATAGCCCACAAACCTGGCCGTTCTGCTTGGTACTGATCGATCTCGACCACTTCAAACACCTCAATGATACCTACGGCCATGTGCTCGGTGACATTGCCTTAAAGCAAGTTTCTAAACGGATCCTCGACTACTGTCGCGATGGCGTACAAGCCTTTCGCTACGGGGGCGAAGAATTTGCCTTGCTGGTGCCGCAAAAACGCCTCAGCACGGCCAAGCGCACCGCTGAAACATTGCGGGCGGCGATTGACCGCATGGTGATCAAAGACCGGCGTCGTGGCCGCACTCTAGACAGCATTACTGTATCGATAGGCGTCGCCGAGTATGACGAATATAAAGGTGAGAGCGGCGCAGATCTGATTTACCGTGCCGATCAGCACCTGTATCAAGCTAAAAACCTAGGCCGTAATCGCGTGATGCCGATTAATTAATCACCACCTGAGCGGAAATTGATCCTGGCTAAGTTTCATCTCAGTGTGGTCGGGCACAATGGCATTTTTTACGTGCCACACTGAGGACGCCCATATGCAATGCCACCGTATCAATGAGCTGCTCGACCTACTCAATCAATCTTGGCAAAAAACCCCTGACTGTTCTCTGATGCAAATGCTCATCCAGATCGCTGATGAAGCCGGTCATGGTCAGGATATCACCACACTGTCAGACGATACCTTGATCTATCAGCTTAAGATGCGACTAGAAGATACTGATGCCCCCATTCCTGGGCTAGCCAAAGATTGTGAAGACGATTTTAAAGCCGCGATTTTGCGCGCACGCGGGATCCCGCCTCAGCAATCGTCGTGAAAGCAGTCTGGCTAATCGTCTGTTATAGCTAGATTTCATTGAGTTTGTGGCTATGTTGCAAACTATGACTCTGGTAGCGTATTCAAGGAGTTCGCTGCGCTACAATCACAGGCAACAATGATAATCAGGGCCTGGCAACGCACCATGGACCCGTACCCCAAGGAAAGCCAATGTCATGAGCGATAAAAAAATCAACGTCAAAGACGTGACTGCAAAAGAGTACAACCCCAAAACTCACAAAGGGGCTGACGACCGTTTCAACCCAAGCAATCGTATTTATGTGCGTGCGGTAAAAGGCTATTACCAGCGTATGCGACGCTATATGGGCTGGTTTTTCATGCTGGTGTTCCTCGCCATTCCATGGCTCCCATACCAAGGACGCCAAGCCATCTTACTCGACATCGGTAATCAGAAATTTACCTTTTTTGGCACCACACTCTGGCCACAAGACCTTACCTTGCTGGCTGCACTATTGATGCTCGCGGCATTTGGCCTTTTCTTTATCACCACCTTTCTTGGCCGCGTGTGGTGTGGGTATTTATGCCCGCAAACCGTGTGGACCTTCTTATTTATTTGGTTTGAAGAAAAACTCGAAGGTGCCGCCAACAAGCGCCGCAAGCAAGACTCGTTAAAACTGACGCCTGAGCTAGCCGCGCGCAAAACCGCTAAACACGCGGCATGGTGGGCGATCTCCTTGATTACCGGGATGACCTTCGTTGGCTACTTTGTGCCAATGCGCGAGTTAGCTATCGATTTAGTCACCTTTGATACCAGCTTCTGGGTCGGTTTTTGGGTGATCTTCTTTGCCGCTTGTACTTATGGCAATGCAGGCTGGATGCGCTCGATTATGTGTATTCATATGTGCCCTTACGCACGCTTCCAGTCGGCGATGTTCGACAAAGACACCTTTATTGTCGGATATGATGCTAAGCGCGGCGAAAAACGCGGCCCTCGTCCTCGCAAAAAAGATCCGAAAGAGTTGGGACTCGGTGACTGCATTGACTGTAATTTGTGTGTGCAGGTCTGCCCAACAGGCATCGATATTCGTGACGGCTTGCAATACGAATGTATCAACTGTGGTGCCTGTATCGATGCTTGCGATGAAACCATGGATAGGATGGGCTATGAGCGTGGACTGATTAGCTACACCACCGAGCATAAGCTTGAAGGGAAGAAGACGGCAGTTATGCGACCCAAACTGGTCGGTTATGGCGTCGTTATGACCATTGTCACGGCTATGTTTATCTACTTAGCGATGTCAGTGATGCCCATGGAGCTGGATGTGATTCGTGACCGAAACCAGCTTTATCGCATCAATAACCAAGGGTTGGTGGAAAACACTTATACCTTAAAAATCCTCAATAAAACCCAATCGGATGAGACGTACCAACTGTCAGTGAATGGACTGAACGATGTGGAATGGCATGGCCCGCAAACGGTCAATGTCCAAGCCGGAGAAGTGTTCTCATTACCCATCAGCCTCGCCGTTGATACCTATGAGATGGAACAGCGTATTGCCGATATCACTTTTATGATGGAACGTGAGTCGGGTGAGGAGCAAAAAGTGGTCACGGCAGAGAGTCGGTTTATCACGGATCTCTAATCGTCATTTTAATCCACAATGAAAGGGCGCAGGCAGCGCCCTTTTTATTTGTTACCATGGCGTTTTGCCACACAAACGGAATGCTCATGACTGACCATGGCTTTGACTTTCATACACTAACGCCAGATGTTCAGTTAAATGCGATTGAGTCGGTGGGGATCTATCCTCAATCAGGCTTGCTTGCGCTGAACAGCTATGAAAACCGTGTTGCCCAATTTGTCGCTGATGATGGCCAGCGCTATGTGGTGAAGTTTTACCGTCCTGGGCGATGGTCTAACGCGCAAATTATCGAAGAGCACGCATTCTGTCATGAGCTCGCCCAGGCCGATATTCCCGTGGTAGCCCCAATCTACCGCGACGGTACAAGCCTTTTTACCGCCGAGGGGTTTCGCTTTGCGTTATTTCCCAGTGTCGGCGGCCGGGGTTTTGAAGTGGATAATTGGGATCAACTTGAGGCGGTCGGCCGTTACCTCGGCCGCCTACACCAAGTGGGCGCGGCGACCCCCTTCCAACAACGGGCAAAGTTTGATCTCGACAGTCATCTTTATCAACCTCGTCAGGTGTTAAATGAGGCAAATCTGATCCCAGAAGGCATTCAGGCAACCTTTTTCTCTGATCTTGACCGCTTAATTGACGCCATTGCCGCTCGCTGGCATACAAATTGGCCGGCGATCCGCTTGCACGGCGACTGCCACCCCAGCAACATTCTGTGGCGCGACGGTCCACTGTTTGTGGATTTTGACGACACGCGTAACGGCCCTGCGATTCAAGACTTGTGGCTGTTTTTAAACGGCAGTCGTGCCGATCAGCTCGCCCAACTCGATACCTTGGCAGAAGGTTATCGCGAATTTCGTGAATTTCCCGCCGATCAATTGCAACTGATCGAGCCGTTGCGTGGTCTGAGAATGGTGCACTATATGGCGTGGCTAGCAAAACGCTGGCAAGACCCGGCATTTCCACGTGCATTCCCTTGGTTTGCTGATGCAAAATACTGGGAAGGTCAGGTACTTGCATTTAAAGAACAACTTGCCACCTTAGAAGCGCCACCGCTTACGCTGTACCCGTAAGCGCTCAATCGATAACGGAGAGTCATTCAATCATGTTAAAGAAACTGTTTCCTGTGCTACTCATCCTCGGCTTAACCGCCTGCTCTGAGCCTGAGAGCGTGACACAAACGTCATCACAAACCACGCAAACGGCAGAGTCTACCCAAACGCAGTCTGAATCCACCGCGCCTATGGAAGTGGCTGACGCTAAGCCGGGACGCTTTAAGGCAGGGGAAGACTACCAAGTGCTGGACACGCCAGCGACGGATACGCCCACAGTCACTGAGTTTTTCTCCTTCTACTGTCCTCACTGCTATCAATTTGAGCCACTGGTTCAACAGCTCAAACAGCAGGTGCCTGACAACGCCAAAGTGGTGAAAAATCACGTCTCCTTTATGGGCGGGGATATGGGCAGTGTCCTAACCCGTGCATACGCAACCGCCGTGGTACTGAATGCACAAGACACCATTATTCCAGTGATGTTCGATCGCATTCACGTGGCGCAAAACCCACCCAAATCATTGGCCGAGGTGCGCCAACTGTTCGTTGATAACGGCATTGATGGCCAAGAGTTTGATGGTGCTTACAACAGCTTTGCGGCCAACTCAATGGCGAAGCGCTTTGACCAATCGTTCGAAAAAGCGGGCCTGCGCGGCGTGCCTGCCGTGGTCGTGAACGGCAAGTATCATGTCACACCGAAAACCGTGGAAACCCCCGAAGAATACTTTCAGTTGATCAACTTCTTGCTTACCCAAAAGTAATTAGCTGACTTGGGCGTTGAGGTGGCGTAATAAGCCATCCATCGCCCGATACCCCAGCGCCTCAGCAAGGTGAGGACGCTGGATGGTGTCAACATCGGCCAAATCGGCAATGGTTCTCGCCACTTTAATGATCCTATGGTATGCCCGCACAGACAGTCCCAAACGATGCAGGGCTTGTTCTAAAAAAGCGGCATCGGTTTGAGCCAGTTGGCAATGTTGTTCCATTTCTCGATTGCTCAGCAACGCATTAACCTTACCTTGACGCGCCAACATCCTGGCTCGCGCCGCTTCAACTCGGGCTTTTACCACGACCGTTGACTCACCGCGCTCACCACCACTGGAGAGGCTCCCTCTTGGCAGTGCCGGAATATCAATCGACATATCAAACCTGTCCAATAATGGCCCAGACAAACGGGCTAGATAGCGCAAGATTTGCTGTGGGTTTGAGCGCGCGAGCTCTCCTTCATGATGGCCTGTGGGGCTGGGGTTTAATGCGCCTATCAGCTGAAAGCGTGCGGGAAAGCGGGTTTTGCCATTGGCGCGGGAGATAATAATCTCCCCCGACTCTAGCGGCTCACGCAGGGCATCAAGCACCCGGCGCTCGAACTCTGGCATCTCATCGAGAAACAGCACCCCATGGTGAGACAAAGAGATCTCTCCCGGGCGCGGAACGGTGCCACCCCCAACCAATGCCGCCATCGAGCTTGAGTGGTGTGGACTACGAAACGGGCGCCGACGCCAGTTTCCTTCATGCAAAGGTTGCTGGGTCAACGACGTGACCGCGGCTGACGCTAACGCCTCTTCATCATTCATAGGCGGAAGCAAATCACACAACCGCGAGGCTAGCATGGTTTTTCCGGTTCCGGGCGGGCCAACAAAAAGCAGATTATGTGAACCACTGGCGGCGATCTCTAGCGCGCGTTTTCCTTGTTGTTGGCCAATAATGTCACGCAAACACCGTGTTGAGGGAGGTTCGGGGGCTTCTACCTGTGTCGCATTCAAACCGAGATTTTGTTGACCAATGAGGTGCTGCGCCACCGCAATCAGATCAGGCGCTGACACATGGCGCTCATTGTCCACCAATGCCACCTGGCTGGCGTTATCATCTGGCACCACCAGTGCGCGCTGCGCTTTTTGACAGGCAAGCGCGGCGGGCAAGGCCCCTTTAACCGGCCGTAGCTGTCCGGACAAAGCCAACTCCCCCAAAAACTCGAATTCGTTGAGCCGCTTTTCCGGCAGCTGCCCAGATGCAACCAAGATCCCGAGCGCTATCGGCAAATCAAACCGTCCACCTTCTTTGGGTAAGTCAGCCGGTGCAAGGTTAACGGTGATCCGGCGTGATGGGAACTCAAAGTTCGACGTCACAATTGCACTTCTCACCCTGTCCCGCGCTTCTTTCACCGTGGTTTCAGGCAGCCCCACCAGCGCAAACCCAGGTAAACCGTTAGATATGTGTACTTCTACAGTCACATTCGGTGCTTGCACGCCCACACAGGCTCGACTGTGCACTATCGCTAATGCCATTTTCTCTCCGCGTTACCCTTGTTAACCACTATGAAACCCGACTCTTATAGTGCAGAGCCAATTTATGATTAAGAGTATTTTTTTCTTGTCATGCGAGTGAGGTCTGTGATACCACTACAAATGCACAACAATTAAACACGAGACTCGGCGACAGATCGGGTTCGTGACTGACCTGTAACAAGCAGGCGTAAACAAAAACACAATTAACAAAAAGCCCATAAAATGGGCTAACGACAAGAAAAGACAGACAAATGCTTAACTTCGCTATCGTCCTAATTATTCGCCTCATCGTGGTCATTATTCCGCGAGGGGTTTAGGTACGCGAAATACAGCAGCAACATCGCAACCAAGCCCCCGCAACCAACAGGTTCGGGGGCTTTTTTCATTCATGTGGCGACGCCACACGACAACGGAAGCAACAATGATGGAGAGCGCAGAGACAGATCATTCGCCCGCCTGCCCTCCCCGTTCATACGGGGAGGGACAAAGATGACAGGTGCACAATGGGTTGTGGAAGCCTTACGTAAGCAAGGCGTTGAAACCGTATTTGGGTATCCAGGCGGCGCCATCATGCCTGTGTATGATGCCCTCTATGATGGTGGGGTTGAACATATTTTATGTCGCCACGAACAAGGGGCAGCGATGGCCGCCATCGGGTATGCCCGCGCCAGTGGCCGTCCTGGCGTCTGCCTGGCGACATCGGGACCGGGCGCCACTAACTTAGTCACCGGGCTTGCCGATGCGATGATGGACTCGGTGCCCGTAGTCGCGATCACCGGCCAGGTCGCCAGCCCACTAATAGGGACGGATGCGTTCCAAGAGATTGATGTCCTCGGCTTATCTCTCGCCTGCACCAAACACAGTTTTCTGGTCACCGATCCGGCCGAGCTTACGACGACTTTAGCGCAGGCATTCGAAATAGCACAATCAGGCCGTCCTGGCCCGGTATTGGTGGATATCGCTAAAGATGTGCAACAAGCACTGATCCCAAACACTGAGGCTCAGGTTCATGTTTCACATACTGCCCCTGTCGATAGCCAAGCACTCGAAAAGGCCAATGCGCTTATTCGTACCAGTGAGCGCCCTATGGTTTACCTCGGTGGCGGTGTGGTATTGGGTAAAGCCACCGAGGCGTTACGCGATTACTTGGCACGCAGTCAGCTCCCAGTGGTCAGCACACTAAAAGGCTTGGGCACGGTTGAATCAAACTATCCGCATTACCTTGGGATGCTCGGTATGCATGGCACCAAAGCGGCGAACCTCGCGGTGCAGGCGTCCGACTTACTGATTGTGGTTGGCGCACGTTTCGATGACCGGGTGACCGGCAAGCTCGATACCTTCGCCCCTCATGCCAACGTGGTGCACCTTGATATTGATGCGGCCGAAATCAACAAACTGCGCCGCGCGCAAGCACCGGTTTGCGCCCCACTCAATCAAGTACTCCCTGCACTCGCATGCCCTGACACGTCACCGGCATGGCGGGAACAAATTACCGAATGGCAAACCTCGCACGCGTGGCGCTACGACCACCCTGGCGAGGCCATCTATGCACCCGCCTTGCTCAAAAGCTTGTCCGACAGCATGCCCGCAAGCACAGTCGTTGCCACCGATGTGGGCCAACATCAAATGTGGGTCGCGCAACATGTTCGTCCCTCTCAACCCGAGAACCTGCTGACCTCGGCGGGGCTAGGCACCATGGGATTTGGCTTGCCTGCCGCAATGGGCGCCAAAGTAGCTCGTCCCGAGGATGAAGTGGTACTCGTGTCCGGAGATGGCTCATTCATGATGAACGTCCAAGAGCTCGGTACGCTCAAGCGTCGCGGCATCGGGGTAAAAATCATCCTGCTAGATAACCAGCGTTTGGGCATGGTGCGTCAATGGCAACAATTGTTTTTCGAGCAACGTTACAGTGAAACCGACCTGTCTGATAACCCGGATTTTCTCACCCTGGCGCGCGCCTTTGATATTCCTGGGCACAGTATCCAGCGTAAAGATGAGGTCGAGGACGCACTCAACACCTTGATGACACATCAAGGTCCTTATTTGCTGCATGTTGCCATTGATGAAATGGAAAATGTATGGCCGCTGGTACCACCCGGCGCGGCAAACCAACAAATGATGGAGCAAGACTTATGATGCAACACCAGTTTTCTATTCATGCGACCCACAGCCCTGAACTGCTCGAGCGTGTTTTGCGTGTGATCCGTCATCGCGGTTTTACGGTTTGCCAGTTCAACATGTCTTTGCCCGCGGACAACGGCCACGTCATTTTTGATGTCACCGTCGAAAGCCAAAGAGCGATCGAGACCTTGCGACCACAACTGACTAAGCTATGGGATGTGGCTGAGGTCATGATGTCCTCATCCCAGCAACAATCCCTACGCGCATAACCAAAAAGGAAGAAAAGAATGTCGACAAATACCGCTGATTACATTTGGTCTAACGGTGAAATGATCGCTTGGCAGGATGCCACCGTGCACGTACTCACGCACGCCATGCACTACGGCACCTCAGTGTTTGAAGGGATCCGCTGCTATGACACACCGAACGGCCCAGTGGTGTTTCGCCATCGCGAGCACATGCAGCGCTTAAAAGATTCTGCCAAAATTTACCGTTTTCCGATCCCCTACAGCGTCGATGCACTCATGGAAGCGTGCCGTGAAACTTTGCGCGTCAATCAGCTACGCTCTGCCTACATTCGCCCGCTTGGCTTTGTGGGCAATGTAGGCTTAGGGGTCTGCCCGCCACCTGATACACAAATGGATATCATCATCGCCGCCTTTAGCTGGGGGAGCTACTTAGGGGAAGAAGCGCTCGCCCAAGGGGTGGATGCCATGGTGTCGAGCTGGAACCGAGCGGCACCCAATACCATTCCGACTGCGGCCAAAGCCGGCGGGAACTACTTATCTTCTCTGTTGGTAGGTGGTGAAGCCCGTCGTCATGGCTATGCCGAAGGCATTGTCTTGGATGTCCGCGGCTACCTGTCCGAAGGGGCCGGTGAAAACCTCTTTATTATTAAAAACGGCGTGATTAGCACCCCCCCGGCTACCAGCGCCATTTTACCGGGGCTCACGCGTGACGCCATCATCACGCTGGCGAAAGAGAAAGGGCTCACCATTTGCGAAGAGCCGATTGCGCGTGAAGCACTGTACCTGGCCGATGAAGTCTTTATGACCGGTACCGCGGCAGAAATTGTGCCTGTGCGTAGCGTCGATCAGATCACCGTCGGTGAAGGTCAACGTGGCCCGATCACCGCCTCACTACAGCAAGCCTTCTTTGGCTTGTTTGATGGTACCACCGAAGACAAATGGGGCTGGCTTGACCCGGTTTACCCAGACCAGAGCGCATAAGGCAAAGGAGTCGTAATATGCCAACCTATCGTTCCAAAACGACTACCCACGGTCGCAACATGGCTGGCGCGCGTGCATTGTGGCGCGCTACCGGCGTAAAAGATGATGATTTCGGCAAACCGATTATCGCCGTCGTCAACTCATTTACCCAGTTTGTGCCAGGCCATGTCCATCTCAAAGACATGGGTCAGCTGGTCGCCAAGGAAATCGAAAAAGCAGGCGGCATCGCCAAAGAGTTCAATACCATCGCTGTCGATGATGGTATCGCCATGGGTCATGGCGGCATGCTGTACTCACTGCCTTCCCGTGAG
The DNA here is from genome assembly GCF_009377995.1 of Salinivibrio sp. VGrn1. Taxonomy (NCBI): domain Bacteria; kingdom Pseudomonadati; phylum Pseudomonadota; class Gammaproteobacteria; order Vibrionales; family Vibrionaceae; genus Salinivibrio; species Salinivibrio sp. VGrn1. Next base: position 51,731 of record NZ_SATA01000011.1, on the reverse strand, counting down.
ATTATCGCAGACTCGGTCGAGTATATGGTCAATGCCCATTGTGCCGATGCCATGGTCTGTATTTCTAACTGTGACAAGATCACTCCGGGCATGTTGATGGCCTCGATGCGCCTCAATGTCCCGGTGATTTTTGTCTCCGGTGGCCCAATGGAGGCCGGCAAAACCAAGCTGTCCGATCAGATCCTGAAACTCGATCTGGTCGATGCCATGATGCAAGGTGCCAACCCAGATGTGTCCGATGAACAAAGCGAGCAAATTGAGCGCTCCGCGTGTCCCACTTGTGGTTCGTGCTCTGGCATGTTTACCGCCAACTCGATGAACTGTCTCACCGAAGCGCTGGGGCTGAGTCAGCCAGGTAATGGGTCGATGCTCGCCACCCATGCTGACCGTGAGCAGCTATTCATCAACGCCGGTAAACGGATTGTTGGGCTGACTAAGCGCTATTATGAGCAAGACGATGACAGCATCCTGCCGCGTAATATCGCCAACCGCGCCTCGTTTGAAAACGCGATGGCGCTGGATATTGCCATGGGTGGTTCTACCAATACAGTCTTGCACCTACTGGCGGCTGCGCAAGAAGGCGACGTCCATTTCGATATGGATGATATTGATCGGATGTCACGCCAAGTGCCTCATCTTTGCAAAGTGGCGCCATCGACGCAGCAATATCACATGGAAGATGTGCACCGTGCTGGCGGGGTGATGGGGATCCTCGGTGAGCTTCAGCGCGCTAACCTGCTCAACGTCGAGCAACAAACCGTACTGGGCATGAGCCTCAAAGAGCAACTGGCGCAATATGACATTGTACAAACCGATGATGAAGCGATTAAAGCCTTCTATCGCGCCGGGCCAGCGGGCATTCGTACCACCCAAGCCTTCTCGCAAAACTGTCGCTGGGACACCCTGGATGATGATCGCCAATCAGGCTGTATCCGCGCCCATGAACATGCCTTTAGCCAAGATGGTGGCTTAGCCGTGCTACAAGGCAACATCGCGCTCAATGGCTGTATCGTCAAAACCGCTGGGGTCGATGAAAGTATTCTGACCTTCGAGGGGCCAGCTGTGGTGTTTGAAAGTCAAGACCACGCGGTGGAAGCCATCCTCGGTGGTGAAGTCAAAGCCGGTGATGTGGTGGTGATCCGTTACGAAGGGCCGAAAGGGGGACCAGGCATGCAAGAAATGCTCTATCCCACCACCTACTTAAAATCGATGGGATTGGGCAAATCCTGCGCGCTGCTCACCGATGGGCGCTTCTCTGGCGGTACCTCTGGGCTATCCATTGGTCATGTGTCTCCCGAGGCAGCGAACGGCGGCACCATCGCGTTAGTGGAAAACGGTGATCGTATTCGTATTGATATCCCCACCCGCGAAATCAGTCTGCTGGTGGACGAAGCGACACTGGCCACCCGCCGCGCAGAAGTGAACGCTCGCGGTTGGAAACCCAAAGACCGTCAACGTCAGGTGTCTTACGCGTTAAAAGCCTATGCCAGCCTCGCCACCAGCGCCGATAAAGGTGCGGTGCGCGATCGCAGTAAATTGGAGGAATAAGCATGCAACAGGCGCAACCCTCAACTGCACAACCGATGGACGGTGCTGATTACCTTAGGGATATCTTGCGCGCGCCTGTTTATGAAGTGGCGATTACCTCGCCTCTTCAAACCATGAAGCGCTTATCTGAGCGCTTCAATAATCAGGTACAGCTCAAGCGTGAAGATCGCCAACCCGTCCACTCGTTTAAATTACGCGGCGCGCATAACATGATGGCACAGCTCACCGAGGCGCAAAAAAAAGCCGGTGTGATTGCGGCATCGGCGGGTAACCATGCACAAGGCGTTGCCTTATCAGGTAGCCGTCTTGGGGTGAAGGCGACCATCGTCATGCCCCGTACAACGCCAGCCATCAAGGTCGACGCGGTACGCGGCTTTGGCGGCCATGTGGTACTGCACGGCAATAATTTCGATGAGGCCAAAGGCATGGCACAACAGCTCGCCGACGAACATGGCTACACCTTTGTGCCACCTTTTGATCATCCCCAAGTGATTGCCGGACAAGGCACTATTGGCTTGGAGCTTGTGCAACAAAATGGTCACCTCGATTATATTTTTCTGCCCGTTGGAGGCGGGGGCATCGCTGCGGGTGTGGCCGTCCTTATCAAACAACTGATGCCCAACATTAAAGTTATCGGGGTAGAAGCGGAGGACTCCGCCTGTCTGCGTGCGGCGTTAGATGCTGGCTTCCCCGTGACCCTTGATCGCGTAGGCACCTTTGCCGACGGTGTAGCAGTGAAACGTATCGGCGATGAGTCTTTCCGGCTTTGTCAGCAGTACTTAGATGACAGCATCACCGTATCGAGTGATGCTATCTGTGCCGCGGTGCAAGACATCTTTGAGGACACGCGGGCTATCTCCGAGCCCTCTGGCGCCTTGGCATTAGCCGGCCTGAAGCAATACGTGGAAAAACACCAACTCAAAGATAAACAGCTTGCGACCGTGTTGTCTGGTGCCAATACCAATTTCCATTCGCTGCGCTACGTCTCTGAGCGCGCGGAACTGGGTGAGAAACGTGAAGGCTTACTGGCTGTCACCATCCCAGAGCAAACCGGCGCCTTTTTCAATTTTTGTCAGATATTGGGCGATCGCGCCGTCACCGAATTCAATTATCGGTATGGCGATGATCATCTCGCCAATATCTTCGTCGGTGTCAGGTTACTTGGCGGGCAAGAAGAGTTGGACAATATCTTGCGCGATTTGCGCCAAGCCGGCTATCCGGTCAAAGATTTGTCCGATGATGAAATGGCTAAGGTGCATGTGCGCTATATGATTGGTGGTCGACCATTGGCCAACCTCAGTGAACGGCTTTACAGTTTTGAGTTTCCTGAATACCCGGGAGCATTGCTGCACTTTTTACAAACCTTGGGCACCCATTGGAACATTAGCCTGTTCAATTATCGTAACCATGGGTCTGACTACGGTCGCGTACTGTGCGGCTTTGAAATTGGCGACAAAGACTTGCTCGCCTTTACTGCCCATTTGCGTGAGCTCGGGTATGGCTGGAAAGATGAGACATCGAACCCGGCTTACCGTTTTTTCCTGTCAAAAACCACCGATTAACCCATAACAAAAAGCCCGACATTAATGTCGGGCTTGGTTTATTCGTCTGGCGGCTCTGGGGCCAATGTGACCACATATTCGGCGATCGATAGGGCGTTATCCATCACCGTCTGTCGTGCCATTTGCGGGAGCTGACTCAGCAAGCTCGTCAATGCGGCTAAATCATCACGGTGAGAGAACGCAATGTCTCGCTCGTCCGTTTCGCCATGCACGAACCAATTAAAGGGACGGCCGGTAATATCGGCAATCATGACCAGCGCGAGGATTTTCGGATCCGTCTTCCCCGACTCCATATCCAAATAGGTCTGGCGCGCGACATTCAAACGCTTCGCCATGTCTACTTGGGTTATTTTACTAAATTCCCGTGCTTCACGGATCCGTTGCGCCATGCGCGCGGTCGAAATCACCATGGTTCATGCCTCATTTCTGCTACCCGAGCTGTATTAAACACAGCCCGTCACAACACCAACCCTGCATTATGCATGGCTCGGCAGGCGTATCATGGTGGCGCACACCGATAGTGTGACACTACGCTTTTGATGCCTACCTCAGTAAGCAAGCACTTACCCGCATATCTAGTCGAGCAGGCAGTACTTTTATGCGCGCTGGGCCGCTTTAGAATAGTTCACCAAGAACGAAGCCATGTTCACGCTTTGGTTTAAGATCGCAGTACGGGCTTCGTGCGGTAAGCGAGAGAAATGCTCAAGCAGGCGATTCACGTCTTGCTTATACTGAACATCGTGCATTTCGACATCTTCGTCACCGTAGACAAACCATACCAATGGGCGCTCAGTCAGCTCAGCAATGTTGGACAACATACGAACACGCGGCTCTGTCTTGCCATTTTCGATATCCAAGTAGGTTTGGCGGGCCACATTAAGCAACTTAGCCATTTTTACTTGGGTGATGCCTTTCCACTCACGCGCTTCTTTGATGCGTTTTGCTACTTGGGTTTTAGAGTCAATCATTGCTTCCTCTCTATAACTGGTCGATGTTAGTCGTTATACCCTGAGTATGCACAATGTAGGCCAAGTTATTAGGCACTTATAAAGATCAAAAATATCAATCAGTTAAAACACAGAATGACGTTCTGTTTAATTTTCCAGACGCCATGCCTGAGATTAAATGCAAAATGATTTGCATTTTGCAACAAAACCTATGCAGATCGCATTTTTGTAGAAAGAGGACAGTAATTGATAAAAGATCAACCACGCTCCTGGTCAGAGCGTGGTGATTATTGGGCAGGATTACTCAACCGTCACCGCTTTGGCGAGGTTTCGGGGCTGGTCAACGTCAGTGCCCTTGATTAAGGCTACATGATAAGACAATTGCTGCATCGGCACCGTGTAGAACACGGGGGCGATAATCTCATCAGCATGCGGCATCGCGATAATATTCATTCCCTCCTCGGGTGTGAACCCCGCATCTTGGTCGGCAAACACATAGAGCTGGCCACCGCGGGCACGCACTTCTTCAATGTTTGATTTCAGCTTTTCCAGCAGCTCGTTATTGGGGGCAATCACAATCACTGGCATATCCGCATCAATCAGCGCCAATGGGCCATGTTTAAGCTCACCCGCCGCATAGGCTTCCGCATGAATGTACGAGATCTCTTTTAGCTTGAGCGCGGCTTCAACGGCAATCGGGTAATATTCACCACGTCCCAAAAATAGCGCATGATGCTTGTCGGCAAAGTCTTGGGCAAGTTGCTCAATCGCCTTATCAAAGGTCAGCGCCTGCTCGATACTCGAAGGCAGGTGATGCAAGGCATCGACAATCTCACGTTCTTTATCACGACCAATCGACCCTTGCATTTTGCCCAGCGCGGTGACCAGCATCAGCAGCGCAGACAGCTGGGTGGTAAAAGCCTTTGTCGATGCCACGCCTATTTCTGTCCCTGCTCTAGTCATAAAGGCGAGATCCGACTCTCGTACCAATGAGGAGCCCGCAACGTTACAAATCGCCATAGTCGCCATATAACCACGCTCCTTGGCTAAGCGCAGCGCCGCCAGCGTATCGGCCGTTTCGCCAGACTGTGACAAGGTGATCAGCACGCTATTTGGACGAGTGACAAACTGGCGATAGCGAAACTCCGAGGCAATCTCCACATCACAACTGACCCCTGCCAGCGACTCAAACCAATATCGCGCCACCATGCCCGCATTATACGAGGTGCCACAAGCGATAATTTGAATGTGCTGCGCTTTGGCGAGGATATCACTGGCCCCATTGCCAATTGCCTCGACAATCACATGATCGCTGCCCAAGCGGCCTTCCATGGTATTGGTGAGTGCCGTTGGCTGCTCATAAATCTCTTTTTGCATATAGTGGCGATATTGGCCTTTATCCGCCGCATCGTATTGAGCACTGGCTTCATGCACCTCACGTTCCACCGGTGTGCCTTCTTGATTATAAATGGTCACCTCGCGGCGAGAGATATCGGCCACATCGCCTTCTTCGAGATAGATGAAACGACGCGTGACATTGAGCAGCGCCAACTGATCAGAGGCGAGAAAGTTTTCGCCAATCCCCAAACCAATCACTAATGGGCTTCCCGAACGCGCAGCAATCAAGCGCTCAGGCTGAGTTTTATCCATCACCACAGTACCGTAAGCGCCCTCGAGCTGGGTGACTGTACGTTGGAATGCTTCAAGTAAATCAGAGGTTTGCTTAAGCTCCCAATCAACCAAATGCGCAATCACTTCAGTATCGGTTTGTGAGTGGAATTGATAGCCTCGCGCTTGCAGCTGTTCACGCAGCGTTTGGTGGTTTTCAATAATGCCATTGTGTACCACTGCAATCGTCTCGCCAGACATATGTGGGTGGGCATTCACTTCACTGGGCTCGCCATGGGTGGCCCAACGTGTGTGTGCGATACCGGTACCACCGGTAGGATTCGTCTCGGTCACCGCATCTGACAACGCGGCCACTTTACCAAGACGACGCACACGTGTGAGCTGCCCGGTTGCTGAATCAGTGATCGCGACCCCGGCCGAGTCATAACCGCGATACTCAAGGCGACGCAACCCCTCTACTAAAATCTCGGCGACATCACGCTGCGCGACCGCCCCTACAATTCCACACATAGTCTTTCCTTACTGGTCTTATTACTGGTCAGCACAGATCACATCTATGCCGGTTTGTTCTATGGCGTGTTTAAGATCATCGTCAAGCGAACTGTCGGTGATCAGGGTATCGATGCTTGACCACGCAAGCTCTAGATTGGGGATCCGACGGCCAATTTTTTCCGACTCAATCATCACCACCACTTCTCGTGCGACCTCCGCCATCACCCGCGTCAGGCCCGTCATTTCGTTAAAGGTCGTGGTACCCCGTGCCACATCAATGCCATCGGCACCGACAAAAAGCTGATCAAAGTCGTACGCTCGCAAGGTTTGTTCGGCCACTTGGCCTTGAAACGATTCAGAATGGGTGTCCCAGGTCCCCCCAGTCATCAATAGCGTTGGCTCATGTTCCAGTTCACGTATCGCGTTGGCGACCTGTAGCGAGTTGGTCATAACCACAAGACCACGCTTCTTATTCAGTAAAGGGATCAAAGCGGCCGTGGTGGTACCACTGTCGACCACAATCCGGTTATGGTCACGAATGCGCGCAGCGGCCGCATCGGCAATACTTTGCTTTTGTTTCGATACCTTGACCGCGTGCTCCGACACCATTTCTTGTGGCACGGGGACTGCACCGCCATAACGGCGCAGTAACAAGCCATTCTTCTCAAGCTCCGCCAAGTCTTTACGGATCGTCACTTCTGAGGTTTCAAAGCGTTGCGAGAGCGCATCAACACTCACTTGGCCTTGCTCGGTCAATAAACTGACGATGGTATGGCGACGTTGTTGGGTATTTCGTTTCGACATATAACAACCAAAGTTTCGATTCGAAACTTATGGTAGAGCAAACAAAACAAAGATCAAGATAACGCGGCTAAAAGTGTGGCAAAACAAAGAAGAGGAGGGTTCAGCGTAGGGCAATAACGAAAAAAGCCCACCAGCAAATGCTGATGGGCTTGATATGGTGCGGAAGGAGAGACTTGAACTCTCACACCTTGCGGCGCCAGAACCTAAATCTGGTGCGTCTACCAATTCCGCCACTTCCGCAAATTTGTATGATAGATCGGCGGGCGGGCCGAGTATCAATTGTCTTGGTGCGGGGGGAGGGACTTGAACCCTCACGTCCTTTCGGACACTAGCACCTGAAGCTAGCGCGTCTACCAATTCCGCCACCGCCGCAAATCGGTGCGATTTACTGCGTTAGCAACAAATCGGAATAATGGTGGCTACGACGGGATTCGAACCTGTGACCCCATCATTATGAGTGATGTGCTCTAACCAACTGAGCTACGTAGCCAACCTAAAGTGGCTGGGGTACCAGGATTCGAACCTGGGAATGACGAGATCAAAACCCGTTGCCTTACCGCTTGGCGATACCCCAATTTTCATGCCGCTAAATGCCACATGTTTAAATAATGGTGCGGAAGGAGAGACTTGAACTCTCACACCTTGCGGCGCCAGAACCTAAATCTGGTGCGTCTACCAATTCCGCCACTTCCGCATTCCAAGTTGTTCATCTGACTTCATGGTAGCTGAAGAAAGATGGCGCGTCCGGGAGGATTCGAACCTCCGACCGCCTGGTTCGTAGCCAGGTACTCTATCCAGCTGAGCTACGGACGCGTTGGCTGGGGTACCAGGATTCGAACCTGGGAATGACGAGATCAAAACCCGTTGCCTTACCGCTTGGCGATACCCCAACTGAGGCGCGCATAATAGGCTGGTTTTTATCGGGAGTCAATACCTGATTTTACCAACCGCACAACTTTTCGCCTTTCAAGCTAAAAAGCCGCCTGTGCGCGCTCAACCATCAGTATTCTACTTTTTTTTCGGCCGTTGCCAAGCCTCAATTGTCCTTGGTTTAGCACGAGTGATGATAAGTTGACCATCGGCGACATCTTTGCTGATGGTGCTGCCAGCCCCAACGGTCACCCCTTCGCCGATCACCACAGGTGCCACCAGCTGAGAGTCCGAACCAATAAAGGCGTTATCTTTAATCACGGTTTTATGTTTATTGGCACCATCGTAATTACAGGTGATCACGCCGGCACCAATGTTCACGCCGCGGCCAACATCGGTATCACCCAGGTAAGTCAGATGATTGGCTTTCGAGCCTTCGCCTAAGCGAGACTTTTTCATCTCCACAAAGTTGCCCACGTGGGCATCGCGCGCCATCTCGGCGCCCGGACGCAGCCGTGTGAACGGACCAACGGTACAATCCTCACCGACGCTAGCCCCTTCTATCACGCTATACGGACGTACCAATGTATTATCATCAACCTCACAATCAATCAGTACGCTCCCGGCCCCGATGGTCACGTTATCCCCTAAGGTGACATTGCCTTCGATGATCACGTTAGCGTCGATGGTGACATCCTGCCCGCATTGCAGCTGGCCACGCAAGTCAAAACGCGCAGGGTCTTTGAGCATCACACCACTGAGTAATAGCTGTTCAGCCTGCATTTTTTGGTATTCGCGCTCAAGGCGAGAAAGCTGCAGGCGGTTATTCACCCCTTCCACTTCCACCGCATTCACAGGGTGAACCGCTTGAATCGAGCGGCCTTGTTGATGTGCCAGGGCAATCACATCAGTGAGATAAAACTCGCCTTGTGCATTGTGGTTATCAAGTTGCGATAACCAATGCCGCAAGTCACGTCCGGTGGCCACCAGCACACCGGTATTGATTTCAGTGATGGCAAGCTGGCTGTCAGTCGCGTCTTTTTGCTCAACAATCGCCACCACTTCCCCGTTTTCACGGACAATACGGCCGTAGCCAGTCGGATCGTCCTGATGCACAGTTAATAGACCAATTCCACCTTCAGGCTGCCCTTCGAGCAAACGCGAGAGGGTTTGCTCTGAAATCAAAGGGACATCGCCGTAGAGCACCAATACTTGCTCATCATCCGCGAAGTGCGGCGCCGCTTGTTGCACGGCATGACCGGTGCCCAATTGATCCGCTTGCAAGCACCAGTTCACCGGTGAGTGCGCTAAAACGCGCTGCATAGTGTCGCCACCATGGCCATAAACCAAATGGATTTGCGAAGCGCCGAGGCCGTGACAAGTGTCAATAACGTGCTCAACCATAGGCTTACCCGCCAAGGTATGAAGCACCTTAGGGGTTTGTGAATACATACGCGTGCCCTTACCGGCCGCGAGAATAACTGCACTGTATTGCATAGTCTTTCCGTGATAAAAGAGGCTTGTCTATTAAGTTGCCCTTAGTGTAACGCGTTTTAGCTTTCACGCGAATCACAGCCTGCAAGGTGGCCTTTGCAGGCAATAAAAAAGCGACGCCGAAGCGTCGCTTTTATTCTCACCGTAAGTGCCTGATTAACGCTTGTGCTTGGTCAGCTCGATCACTCGAAGCTTCGCAATCGCCTTAGCCAGGTCACTGGCCGCTTGAGCAAAGTCGACGTCTTTATGCTGATTGTGGATTTTATCCTCAGCGCGGCGCTTCGCTTCTTCCGCCTTAGCTTGGTCCAGTTCTTCACCACGAATTGCGGTGTCAGCCAGCACAGTCACTGTGCCAGGCTGCACTTCAAGCGTGCCACCAGAAAGATAAATAATCTCTTCGCTACCGCCTTGTTTGACGATGCGAACCATGCCAGGCGTGATAGCGGTCAGCAGCGGTGTGTGTCCTGCGTGAATACCCAGTTCACCTTCGCTACCGGTCACCTGAATATGCTCAGCACGACCAGAGAACAATTGTCGCTCTGCACTGACCACATCCAGATGGAAGGTTATCGCTGCCATATCGCCTCCTACTCAAGCCTTACAGGTTTTTCGCTTTTTCGAGCACTTCTTCGATGCTACCGCAGTACAGGAATGCCTGCTCTGGGATGTCATCGTACTCACCACTGAGCAGGCCTTTGAAGCTTGCAATGGTATCTTTTAGCGAAACATAAACACCTGGCTGGCCGGTGAAGACTTCGGCGACGTGGTAAGGCTGCGTCAAGAAACGCTCAATCTTACGTGCACGTGCAACCGTTAGCTTATCTTCTTCAGACAGCTCATCCATACCTAGGATAGCAATGATGTCTTTCAGCTCTTTATAGCGCTGAAGGACAGACTGCACGCCACGAGCCACGTCATAATGGTCTTGACCAACCACCAATGGGTCCAACATACGTGAGGTTGAATCCAGTGGGTCAATCGCCGGGTACATACCCATCGACGCGATGTTACGCGACAATACAACCGTTGCATCCAAGTGGGCAAAGGTGGTGGCGGGTGACGGGTCAGTCAAGTCATCCGCAGGAACGTAAACCGCCTGTACCGAGGTGATAGAACCGGTACGGGTTGAGGTAATACGCTCTTGCAGCACACCCATCTCTTCAGCCAGTGTTGGCTGGTAACCTACTGCCGATGGCATACGACCCAACAGGGCAGATACTTCGGTACCGGCAAGGGTGTAACGATAGATGTTATCGATGAACAGCAGTACATCACGACCATCATCACGGAATTTTTCCGCCATGGTTAGGCCAGTCAGTGCGACACGCAGGCGGTTACCTGGTGGCTCGTTCATCTGACCATAGACCATGGCCACTTTTGACTCTTCGGGATTCTCAATGTTTACAACACCGGCTTCCTGCATTTCGTAGTAGAAGTCGTTACCCTCACGAGTACGCTCACCGACACCAGCGAATACAGACAGACCTGAGTGTTGCAGTGCGATGTTGTTGATAAGCTCCATCATGTTAACGGTCTTACCGACACCCGCACCGCCAAACAGACCGATTTTACCGCCTTTGGCAAACGGACAGATAAGGTCGATAACCTTAACGCCGGTTTCCAAAAGCTCGGTCGCGCTCGACTGATCTTCATAGCTTGGCGCTTCACGGTGGATAGAGTAACGCTCTTTCTCACCGAGATCGCCACGCTCATCAATCGCGTCACCCAAGACGTTGACGATACGCCCCAGCGTGGCTTCACCCACAGGGACTTCGATTGCTTTACCTGTATTTTCTACTTCGATTCCACGACGCAGACCATCAGATGAGCCCATTGCGATGGCACGGATAACGCCACCACCAAGCTGCTGCTGAACTTCCAGCACCAGACGCTCGCCTTCACGTTTCACATTCAACGCATCGTATACCTTAGGTACGGCGTCTTGTGGAAACTCTACGTCGACTACCGCACCGATGATCTGAACGATCTTACCTGTAGCCATCGTTATTCCTCTAAACTAGTTCGTTAACCCTTGCCTTTACACCGCGCTTGCGCCAGAAACAATTTCTGACAGCTCTTGGGTGATTGCAGCCTGACGGGCTTTGTTGTAAACCAATTGCAGATCATCAATCAGATTCCCCGCATTATCGGTCGCAGCTTTCATTGCCACCATACGTGCCGCTTGCTCACTGGCGAGGTTCTCTACCACACCTTGATACACTTGCGATTCGGCATAGCGAACCAACAAGGTATCGAGCAACGGCTTCGGCTCAGGTTCATAGATATAATCCCAAGCGTGGCTGCGCTGCATCTCCTCGTCGTCTGACTTTGGCAAAGGCAGCAATTGATCGATCACTGGGGTCTGTACCATGGTATTTTCAAATTTGTTGAAAACCAGGTACAAGCGGTCCAGCTCACCTTCATCATATTTTTTCAGCATCACCCCAACGGTACCGATGAGGTCTTCCAGTACTGGGGTGTCACCCAGACCAGCAGTTTGTGCCACTACATTGCCGCCATAACTGTTAAAGAAAGCGGTGGCTTTCGCCCCAATCAGTGCCATATCGATTTCGGCACCTTTTTGGCTCCAACTTTCCATATCGTTGATGACACTTTTGAACAAGTTAATGTTCAAGCCACCACACAGTCCGCGGTCAGTAGAAATGATGATGTAACCAACGCGCTTGGCTTCCCGCTCTTCCAAATAGGGATGGCGGTACTCCAAGTTACCCAGTGCAAGATGACCGATCACTTTGCGCATAGTGACAGCGTATGGACGTGACGACTCCATGGCTTCTTGCGTTTTACGCATTTTGGAGGCTGCCACCATTTCCATCGCTTTAGTGATCTTCTGTGTGTTTTTCACACTTCCGATCTTATTACGAATCTCTTTTGCGCCGGCCATAGTTACTCTCCATTAGTGGGCGACCACCGAAGTGGTCACCTACGTGTTACCAAGTCTGGGTCGCTTTGAAGTCATCCAACAGCTTTTTCAGCTGTGCTTCAACGTCATCGTTGTAAGCACCAGACTCTTCAATTTGAGCAGCCAGGTCAGCGTACTGGCTCTTCGCAAAGGCCAGTAGGGAACGTTCAAAGTCACCGATCTTGTTCAGCTCAACGTCTTCCAAGTAGCCTTTCTCAGCCGCAAAGATCACCAACGCCTGCTCAAACACAGACATAGGTGCGTATTGCATCTGCTTCATCAGCTCGGTCACTTTCTGACCGTGATCCAATTGCTTCTTGGTCGCGTCATCCAGATCAGAAGAGAACTGCGCAAACGCGGCAAGCTCACGATACTGTGCTAGAGCTGTACGAATACCGCCTGACAGTTTTTTCATGATCTTGGTTTGTGCAGAGCCACCCACACGCGACACCGAAATACCTGGGTCAACCGCCGGGCGGATACCTGCGTTAAACAGCTCGGTTTGCAGGAAGATCTGACCGTCGGTGATCGAGATAACGTTAGTCGGTACGAATGCCGACACGTCACCGGCTTGCGTTTCAATGATAGGCAGGGCGGTCAACGAACCGGTTTTGCCTTTCACTTCACCTTTAGTGAACTCTTCGACATAGTGAGCGTTAACACGTGCCGCACGCTCAAGTAGGCGCGAGTGCAAGTAGAAAACATCACCTGGGAAGGCTTCACGACCTGGTGGACGACGCAGCAATAGCGAGATCTGACGGTAAGCAACGGCTTGCTTAGACAAATCATCGTAGACAATCAGTGCATCTTCACCGCGGTCACGGAAGTACTCACCCATTGCACAACCCGCGTAAGGCGCGAGGTACTGCAATGCTGCGGCTTCAGACGCTGATGCCACCACCACGATGGTGTTTTTCAGTGCGTCATGCTCTTCTAATTTGCGCACCACGTTAGCAATGGTCGAGGCTTTTTGGCCGATCGCAACGTAGATAGAGTAAATACCAGAATCTTTCTGGTTGATGATCGCATCGATAGCCAGTGCGGTTTTACCAGTTTGACGGTCACCGATGATCAGCTCACGCTGGCCTCGGCCGATAGGGATCATCGAGTCAACCGCTTTATAGCCGGTTTGCACTGGCTGATCAACGGATTGACGTGCGATAACACCTGGGGCGATCACTTCGACTGGCGATGTGGTTTTTGCCTCAATAGGGCCTTTACCATCAATCGGCTCACCCAGGGTGTTTACCACGCGGCCCAATAGTTCAGGACCAGTGGGTACTTCAAGGATACGGCCTGTGCCGGTCACCTTCATGCCTTCTTGCAGGTCCGAGTAAGGACCCATCACAACCGCACCCACTGAGTCACGCTCAAGGTTCAATGCAAGTGCATAGCGGTTGCCAGGCAGTTCAATCATTTCACCTTGCATCGCATCAGCAAGGCCGTGAATGCGAATGATACCGTCGCTGACTGACACGATGGTACCTTCGTTGCGCGCTTCACTCACAACGTCGAATTTCTCGATGCGTTGTTTGATCAAATCGCTAATTTCCGTGGAATTAAGTTGCATGCTCCAATTCCCCAAATCAAGACTGCAATGCATCGCTCAGGCGGCGCATACGGCCACTTACTGAGTTATCGATGACCAAGTCTCCAGCTCGAATAATAACCCCGGCAACCAGGGTTTCGTCTACACTACAGTTCAGCTTTACTTTGCGCTCAAGACGCGCGGCGAGCTTGTCACTGATGGCTTGTTGTTGCTCTTCGGAAAGAGCCGTCGCTGAAATCACTTGAACTTCAACTTCTTTTTCCAGTTCCAAACGCATCGCTAGGAACTGCTCACAAACCTCAGGAAGAGCTTTTAAGCGCTTGTTTTCAGCCATCACCTTAATCAGGTTTTGACCAAAATCATTGAGCTGATCACCGCCAACTGTGATGAACATCTCTGCCAATGTGTCAGCAGAGAAAGAGGCATCCAACATATGTTGAACACGTTCATCACGGGCAATCTCAGCAGTAAAGGCGAGCATTTCAGCCCATTGAGCTAACTCGCCTTTTTCTACCGCAAAATCAAAGGCTGCTTTCGCGTAGGGGCGAGCGAGTGTTGTCAGTTCAGACATTGCTGCCCCTCCTTGTTACAGTTCTGCAGTGATTTTATCGAGAAGATCTTTATGAGCATTCTCGTCAATAGAGCGCTCAATAATTTTCTCGGCACCAATAACAGCGAGCGATGCAACTTGCTTACGCAGCTCATCGCGAGCACGGTTACGCTCGGCTTCTAGCTCGGCTTTACCCTGATTGAGGATATTGTCGCGCTCAGCAGCCGCTTCTGCACGTGCCTCATCGAGGATTTGTGCTTTGCGCTTATTGGCCTGCTCGATAATGTCAGTTGCGTTGCGCTTCGCTTCTTTCAATTGATCAGAAGCATTCGCCTGGGCCAAATCCAGGTCTTTGGCGGCGCGATCAGCCGCCGCGAGACCGTCAGCGATTTTTTTCTGACGTTCTTCAATCGCTTGCATCAATGGTGGCCATACATATTTCATGCAGAACCACACAAAGATAGTGAACGCGATTGCCTGGCCTAGCAGAGTTGCGTTGATATTCACAACGGCGCCTCCTTAATCATAAGCTAAAGGGTCTGTTCAGCTATTAGCCAGTTTACAGTTGACCTACGAATGGGTTCGCGAACGTGAACAGCAGTGCGATTACGATACCGATCATTGGAACCGCATCAAGAAGACCCGCGATGATGAACATCTTAACTTGCAGCATAGGAGCCATCTCAGGTTGACGTGCTGCACCTTCAAGGAATTTACCACCCAGCAGGGCGAAACCAATCGCAGTACCAAGGGAAGCAAGACCTACAATGATGCCCACGGCAATTGCAGAAAAGCTCAATAAAGTTTCCATCACTATCTCCAGTTTTCGTTGTCGGCTTTGAGCCAATAATGACTAACAAATTGCTTTCTAAAAAATGTCATCAATGATCTGAGTCTTCGTGTGCCTGCGAGAGATACACGATGGTCAACATCATAAAGACAAAGGCTTGAATCGTAATGACTAGAATGTGGAATATTGCCCACGGCACAGAGCCCAGCCATTGCGCCCACCACGGCAACAACGCCGCGATAAGAATAAATACCACCTCACCGGCAAACATGTTACCGAACAGACGCATCCCGAGTGAAATAGGCTTCGCCAGCAGCGAAACTATCTCCAACAGGAGGTTGAACGGAATCATGATAGGGTGATTGAACGGGTGTAGCGCCAGCTCTTTGGCAAAGCCACCCACACCTTTAATCTTGATGCTGTAGAAAATCATCAAGAAGAACACGCCCAGCGCCATCGCAAGGGTGATATTTACGTCTGCAGTTGGCACCACTTTCAAGTAAGGAATGCCTAACCAGTGTTCCGCCGGATACGGTAGAAAATCGATAGGGATTAAGTCCATCGTATTCATCAAGAATATCCAGACGAAGATAGTCAGGGCCAAAGGTGCGATCAGTGGATTTCGTCCATGGAAGGTTTCGCGGACGTTGTCATCAACGAACTCAACCAAGATCTCAACGAAGCACTGAAACTTACCCGGGACACCTGTCGATGCTTTCTTTGCCACCGATCGGAAAAGGCCTAGGAAGACAATACCGATGAGGACAGAGAAAAACAGGCTATCAATGTGAACCGCCCAAAACCCCTCACCGCTTGACAAGTGTGTCAGGTGGTGAGTGATATAGCCAGACGGTGTAAGCGCATCACCTGACGCAGCCATAACTCATCCTATTTGTTGTTGTTAATGAATAAAACTGGCGCGAGGATATTAACCCCTAGTGCCAGCAAATAGGCCAGTTTGAGGGGAAGCAATTCCACCTCGACATACAGGTAAGCAAGGACAAACAAGACGACAGTCAGTGAAATTTTCAACACTTCACCGCTAAAGAAGGACGCAACTACGAATTTCGCAGCTCTTGCCCCACTAAAAAGGAAAGCACACGCCGCAAAGGCAGCATTGGCAACCACAAAGATGCCTCCACCGATCAGCGCGGATTTTCCCCAGTCGACATTGATAGCAAGTGCCATCACGATTGCCGTTGCTAATACGACGCCAGCTTGCAAAAGCACCAATTTTGTCGCGATTTCACGACCCGGCCGCGCGAGCGTCGATACCATGTATTTGTTCCTCGATTCCGTTCCACTTAGCACTGTTGCCGTGCTGGGAAAACAGCAAAAATTATACGTTTCGCCCCAACTAATGCAATCGCATCGATGTAAAAAAGCGGGGAAAATTTTACAACAGAGTAACCTGATCACAGTAAGCGCTTTTATGTAACAAAAAGCGAATGGCATAGGTCACATTTCTTCGTCGAAAATTGCAAGAATTTGCGCTAATTTTTCGGATTCTTCAAAATTAATCACCAATTTCCCACTGCCGTTTTTCTGTTGTGTTAATGCGACGCTGGCCCCTAATTTGTCCCCTAAACGCTGCTGGAGCGCTTCAACCTCAGGTGACGATTTAGGCTTTTCCG
The DNA here is from genome assembly GCF_009377995.1 of Salinivibrio sp. VGrn1. Taxonomy (NCBI): domain Bacteria; kingdom Pseudomonadati; phylum Pseudomonadota; class Gammaproteobacteria; order Vibrionales; family Vibrionaceae; genus Salinivibrio; species Salinivibrio sp. VGrn1. Next base: position 34,939 of record NZ_SATA01000011.1, on the reverse strand, counting down.
TCTCAACAGGCGGCGAAAGCATCTTTTTTACTAGTTTTTCTATCTGGCGAACCGTCATCTTTTTATTGACGGCGGTCAGCGCCGCATCGATTTGTGCGTCGCCTTCGAGCGCCAGCAGGGCACGTGCGTGACCCATCTCGAGTTGTTTGTTAAGCAGCAATTGCCGCACACCGGACTCCAATCCATTTAACCTAAGTAGATTACTAATGGTGGCCCGAGATTTACCGAGTGACTCCGCCAACTGTTGGTGAGTCAGTTCAAATTCGTCAACTAAGCGCGCGAGTGCCTGAGCTTCTTCCATCGCATTCAGGTTCTCGCGCTGGATATTCTCAATCAAGGCGACCGCACTGGCGACCTTATCGCTCATCTCGCGCACCAAGCAGGGGACATTGTTAAGCCCTGCTTGCTTAGCGGCACGCCAGCGACGCTCACCGGCAATGATCTCATAGCGCCCGGCAGCCACTTGACGGACAACCAAAGGCTGAATAATACCTTGCGCGCGGATGGACTCGGTTAACTCTTCCAGTGCCTCCTCAGCCATATCTTGACGTGGCTGATACTGACCTGGCTCCAACGCAGTAACGGGCAACTGCTGTAATTCGCTGTTACTCGTATTGGTGGACTCAGGGGAAGCTTGGGTGGATGACTGTGCATGTGCACTGGTCGCCAACAAGGCATCCAGGCCCTTTCCAAGACCGCGTTTCGCTGAATTCATTGTTTTCCTCAGGCATTGACAGCGTCTGGCGAGGAGCGTGCTTGCTCTTCGCGACGCAGGATTTCACCCGCAAGGGCGAGGTAGGCTTTGGCACCGCTCGATAATTTGTCGTAGTACATGGCGGGTCGGCCATGACTTGGCGCTTCCGCAAGCCGCACGTTGCGAGGAATCACGGTACGATACACCTTATCACCGAAGTGTTTTTTGATCTGATCCGATACTTCGGTCGCTAATCGGTTACGCGGATCGTACATGGTGCGCAGCACCCCTTCCACGTGAAGCTCAGCATTGACCACACTGGCCAGCTTGCTGATGGTATCCATCAAGGCCGTTAATCCCTCCAGGGCAAAGTACTCACACTGCATGGGAACCAACACAGAGTTGGCAGCGGTCATTGCGTTAATAGTCAGCAAGTTGAGCGAAGGTGGGCAATCAATAAAAATATAATCATAGCGATCCACCACCGGCTCAAGCATGGTGCGCAGGCGAACTTCGCGAGCGAATACTTCCATCAGCTTAATTTCAGCGGCGGTCACGTCGCCATTGGCGGCAATCAGGTGATAGCTGCCTGCCGTGTCTTCCACCACGACTTGCTCAAACGGTGTGTCTTCAATTAAGAGGTCGTAGGCAGTGGCATGCACATCGTATTTATCCACCCCACTGGCCATGGTCGCGTTGCCCTGTGGGTCTAAATCAATCAGTAGCACTTTGCGATTGGTGGCAGCCAGTGACGCTGCAAGGTTGACACTGGTGGTGGTTTTCCCCACGCCGCCTTTCTGGTTTGCTACCGCGATAACTTTACCCACGTGCTCTCGACCTCTATTCGTTACTCTTTGCTCTCAAGATTACTAGATGACGCGCCCCTTCCAATCCCGGTACCTTCAAAGCTTTGATATCGGTCACAGAACAAGCAGCAGGCAAGGCATCCAGCTCCTGCTGGTCCACTTGCCCTTTCAGCGCGTAAAATTGTCCCTCAGCATGAGGAAGATGTTGGCACCAGCTCACCATGTCGTTCATGGAAGCAAACGCCCGGCTCAAGACGCCATCAAAGCCATTATCGGGGATAAAGTCCTCGACGCGGCTTTGTACCGGCGTGACATTGTCTATTTCTAGTTCGTGCAACACTTGGCGAATGAAGCGGATCCGTTTCCCTAAACTGTCTAGTAAGGTGAAGTGTTTATCCGGATTCGCAATAGCCAGAGGAATACCTGGTAATCCTGGACCTGTCCCCACATCGATAAAATGATCGCCGTCAAGATGGGGGGAAACAACCAAACTATCAAGAATATGTTTCACCACCATGTCTTCAGGACGACGGACAGATGTCAGGTTGTACGCCTTGTTCCATTTATCCAACAGGCGCACATAGGCAAGGAGCTGAGCCTGTTGTTGTGCAGACAAAACCAGGCCTGCTTTGGCAAGCCCTTGTTGTAGTTGTGATTCCATTTATGCCCCTTTCTTCAACATGCCTTGTTTTTTCAAGTGCACAAGCAAAATGGAGATGGCAGCGGGTGTCACACCAGAAATTCGAGACGCTTTGCCCACGGTTTCCGGGCGTGCATCGGCAAGCTTCCCTTTCACCTCATTGGACAAGCCTTTAATTTGCTCATAATCGAGGTCTGTTGGCAGTGTCGTATGTTCATGACGCTGCGACTTGGCGATTTCATCCTGCTGACGGTCGATGTAACCGGCATATTTCACTTGGATCTCCACTTGCTCACTGGCTTGCGTGTCTTGATGGGCCGGCCCAAAGGTCGGTAACGCCACAATATCTTGATAACGCAGCTCGGGACGACGCAGCAAATCTTCGCCATTGGCTTCACGTGCTAAGGGGGTTTTCAGCATGGCGTTAAGCGCAGTAACATCGTCCGAATGTGGATGGATCCAAGTCCCACGCAGGCGCTGACGCTCTTGCTCCATGTTTTCCATTTTCTGATTAAAACGCGCCCAGCGAGCATCGTCGACCAAACCAAGCTCGCGCCCTTTTTCGGTTAAGCGCATATCAGCATTGTCTTCGCGCAATAGTAATCGATACTCGGCACGAGAGGTAAACATGCGGTAAGGCTCTTGGGTGCCCATGGTGGAGAGATCGTCGATCAACACGCCCATATAGGCTTGATCGCGACGTGGGCTCCAGCCTTCTTTGCCTTGAGCTTGTAATGCCGCGTTACACCCAGCGAGCAAACCTTGCGCCCCGGCTTCTTCATAACCGGTGGTGCCGTTGATTTGTCCCGCAAAAAATAACCCGTCGATAAATTTGGTTTCTAGCGTTTGTTTGAGATCGCGAGGATCAAAGAAATCATACTCGATCGCATAGCCAGGGCGGATCACTTTGGCGTTTTCAAACCCTTTGATCGACTGGATAATGCCCATTTGCACATCAAACGGCAAGCTGGTGGAGATGCCATTCGGATACAACTCATTGCTGGTCAATCCTTCTGGTTCCACAAAGATTTGATGTTTGTCTTTGTCGGCAAACCGCATCACCTTGTCTTCAATCGACGGACAATAACGCGGCCCAATACCTTCAATCACGCCAGAATACATCGGACTACGAGAAAGGTTTTCGCGGATGACGTCGTGCGTTCTTTCATTGGTGTAGGTGATATAGCACGGGATTTGTTGCGGATGCTGCTGGACATTTCCCATGAATGAAAATACCGGGCAAGGGGTATCACCATGTTGGGTTTGCATCACTGAAAAATCGACCGAGCGTGCGTCAATGCGCGGAGGTGTGCCGGTTTTCAGTCGATCAACGCGAAACGGTAATGCACGTAAGCGATCCGCAAGTTTGTTTGACGGCGGATCACCGGCACGTCCACCGGCGTAATTATCCATACCGATATGGATTTTCCCACCCAAAAAGGTTCCGACCGTTAGCACAACCGTGGTCGCGCTGAACTTCAGCCCCATTTCTGTTTCTACGCCTGTAACACGATCCTGCTCGACGATCAGGTCGACCACCGCTTGTTGAAACAAAGAAAGGTTTGCCGTGTTCTCCAAGGTATGACGGATCGCCGCTTTGTAAAGTGCGCGATCAGCTTGAGCTCGTGTCGCGCGTACCGCCGGTCCTTTAGATGCATTCAGCGTTCTAAATTGGATCCCGCCTTTGTCGGTGGCTTGCGCCATGGCACCACCCAGGGCATCAATTTCTTTTACCAGGTGTCCTTTCCCGATCCCACCAATCGCGGGGTTACACGACATCTGTCCCAAGGTGTCGATATTATGGGTCAACAACAGTGTTCTTTGATTCATCCGGGCAGCAGCGAGTGCCGCTTCGGTACCAGCATGGCCACCACCCACAACGATGACGTCAAAGTGATCCTGGTAAAACATGATTAAAGCCTCAACCTGGTTAAGTGTTTGCGCATGAACTAAGCAAAAGGGGCGACATTCTAGCGCTTTTTCTGCCAACAGGGAACCAAACCTTGATCCGGATCGTTAGAGCGCATTGGCTTTATATATATAAGATCTTTATATAGATCCTTTGTTAGATCTACTATTAGGGAAAGGGATCTTAGTGGATAACTAAAAAAAGATCATAGAGATCAAGGATCTTGAAACGATCACTTTCTGTGGGTGGCCTTGGATCCGATCCTGTATCACCTGGGATCAAAATGGGTACTTATCCACATAGGGGGCAGGGGTTGAAAAGTATTAAATGGATAACTAAAGGAAGATCACTGGGTTATTCCTTAGTTATCCACAGTTAGGTTGGTTGTTTTTTGTTCACTTGAGCGCGTGAAGTTGTGGTTCCCAGTCTGTTAACCAGCGTTCGGCTTCATCTTCTGGGACCGGATGCGCTTGAATATCGATATCAATGCGCTCACCGACTTTGATTGCGCCCAAGTCTTGTAATAACGCATCTGCTTTCATGCCTGCTTCGCAAAACGTGTCGTAGCTCGAGTCCCCAATCCCGACCACGCCATAGTGAACGTCGCGTAGCATCGGGCGCTCGGTGATCAGTTGTTCCATTAAGGGAGCGATGCTGTCTGGAAAGTCCCCTGCGCCATGGGTTGACGTGACGATCAATAGGGTAGAGGCACCGAGCACATCATCAATGAGCCCCTCGTTGACCACTTGAGGGTGATGGCCTTTTGCTTGCAAGAGATCTGCGAGATGATCGCCGACATACTCAGCGCCACCTAGGGTACTGCCGGTAATAATAGTGATAGTTGCCATGCTTTCCTCATCGTTAAGGTATTCATCCCTAGTATTTCGACCTTACCTCAAGGAGTCAATCTCCGCTTAAACCGCTTGGCTAGCCGTCATCTGGCTAAGTTGACAGACACATTGGTTGCCGCCCGCTTGTTTCGCCTCCGTCATGGCTTGGCAGGCTTGGTCAATTAACTCGATCGCTTGACCGTTTCCGGAAAAGTGCTGAACGATGCCTATCGAGGCGGTGAATGCATGGGCGCCGCCATGAAAGGTAAAGGGGGTCTCTGCGATGGCGTGATAACATTTAACCGCCCATTTTGGGGCATCGGCGCAATCATTTTCTTTTAGCATGACTAAAAACTGATCGGCGTGAGTGCGGCTAAGTAGGGCATCGCGTGGTAGATGACGATGAAGTAGGCCGGCCAGGAACTGTAAGCTTTGATCACCAATAGAGTGGCCATGTTGCGTATTAAAATGCTGAAAATGATCAATATTAATGCAAAGGATTGCGATCGGCTTGTCGGTCGATGATTGGCACTCCGTGCTCAGTCGGCGATAAAACTGGGTTGCATTCCATGTTTGCGCTAGGGGCTCGCGCTGAATGTACTGCCGTGCCTGCCGGTTGAGGGTGTAGAGATCATGGAGATAAAAGTCCATTAAAATCACTGATAAGGCAATAAATATCAGGACAACGCTAAGGTAAATGGTTTTGCTGTTTAGGGTGGAAAGGTTCACCAAGGGGTCGGGTGTGGGTAATACCTGGATGGAAAACATTAAGCCGATGGCTGTCAGTGATAGCCCGTAACGCGCCAGACGCTCATTGGGGTCAAACAGCAATAAGACGATAGTGGGCGAGACCAGTAACAAGAGTTCGTTCTGGCTTTGTGCCGCAAACACCCAGTAAGACATGATGAACTGCTGGGCAAAAAACATGAAAAAAAGGTAGTACCGAGCGATATACCAGCGTCCTGACCACATCAACAGCCAGGTTGCCGCGTACAAAAAGGCGTAACTGACGTTGTGCCAAGCCGCGATCGGGGTTTGGAAAGCAAGCCAGTACATGGTGGAGAAAATGATCGTGCCAACCACGCAGATCACCGTGAGTAGATTGGTCATGCGGATCTGATGCCGCATCAGTTGATTATGTTCACTCAGGCCTATTGATAAGATCGGGTTAAAACTTGCCAGCATAGTACCTCCATCCACACCTCGTTAAAGCGTAGCTGATCATGGTGAAAACTACGTGGATAACTTACGATCGAATAATGAGGATAAAGGGGATCAGACGAGGTATTACAAGGGATCCTTAGTAGAAGGATCCCGTGATCAGGTTGGGGATAATTACTTCCCGATGCAGAATGAAGAGAAAATTTTCCCCAGCAAATCATCGGCACTGAACTCACCGGTGATGGTATTGAGGTGTTGCTGAGTGAGGCGTAATTCTTCTGCTAAAATCTCGCCGGCCATATAACCTTCTAGCTGCGCCTGACCGATGTCCAAGTGATGTGCGGCATTAGCAAGCGCGTCGAGGTGACGGCGACGCGCCATAAATCCGCCTTCACTGCCGCCGGCGTAGCCCATACAGGCTTTGAGGTGCTGACGTAATGCGTCCATGCCGTCGCCCGTTTTGGCACTTAAGCGGATGAGTGCGGGATCATGGTTACTATCGTGTCCCATTGGCTCGCCGGTCATATCGACTTTGTTGCGGATCACTGTCATGCCCATCGCTTTAGGTAAACGTGAAACAAAGTCTGGCCAAATTTCCGCAGGATGAGTGGCGTTGGTAGTGGTGCCATCGACCATAAACAAGACGCGATCGGCTTGCTCAATTTCATCCCATGCCCGCTCGACACCAATACGTTCGACCTCATCAGCGGTATCGCGTAGCCCTGCCGTATCAATAATGTGCAAAGGCATACCGTCAATATGAATGTGCTCACGCAAGACATCCCGAGTCGTACCGGCGATATCCGTGACAATCGCGCTATCTTTCCCTGATAAGGCATTCAATAAGCTTGATTTTCCGGCGTTGGGGCGGCCTGCGATCACCACTTTCATTCCCTCACGCATAATCGCCCCTTGGTTGGCTTCTTTGCGCAATGTGGCGAGGTGCTCGATAATCTGCGTGAGATCGCTGGCGACTTTGCCATCAGAGAGAAAGTCGATTTCTTCATCGGGAAAGTCAATTGCGGCTTCAACGTAAATACGCAGGTGAATCACTTTTTCCACCAGCGCATTCACCTGACTAGAGAAGGCCCCTTGCAGCGATTGCAAGGCCGAGCGGGCGGCCTGCTCGGAGCTGGCATCAATCAAGTCGGCAATGGCTTCAGCTTGGGCTAAATCCAGTTTGTCGTTTAAAAACGCGCGTTCGGAGAACTCTCCGGGTCGTGCGGCACGCACCCCAGAAAAGGCACTGATGCGCTGAATAAGCATGTCCATGATCACTGGGCCACCATGGCCTTGCAGTTCAAGCACATCCTCGCCTGTGAACGAATGAGGGCCTTTAAAGAATAAAGCAATGCCCTGATCGATAGGTTGACCCTCTTGGTCGAGAAAGGGCAAATAATCTGCACGACGAGGCGCCAGATCACGTCCCGTCATTTTTGTACCAATCTCATGGGCGAGCGGGCCAGACACGCGGACAATCCCTACGCCGCCGCGGCCAGTTGCAGTGGCTTGTGCCACGATAGTGTCGGTTTGAGCCATAGTGCACACTCTTTATTTGAATTACAGGCCTTTAGGCCATAAACGACAAAAAAGGCGACCACCGGGTCGCCTTTTTATTATTACGTGACGCGGCCTGAGTTACGAGCGTGAATGCAGGCCTTTTTTCTCCAACGACTTGTAAATCAGTGTCTGTTGGATAAGCGTGACCACGTTCGATACCAGCCAGTATAGAACCAGACCGGATGGGAAGAACAAGAAGAAGAACGTAAAGACCACAGGCATAAAGGTCATGATCTTCTGCTGCATCGGATCGGTGACCGTGGTGGGGCTCATCTTCTGAATCAAGAACATGGATGCACCCATCAACAGCGGCAGCACATAGTATGGGTCTTGTGCCGACAAGTCTTGAATCCAGCCAAAGAATGGCGCATGGCGCAATTCTACCGACTCCATCAGTGCCCAGTACAAGGCAATAAAGATCGGCATTTGCAGAACCAATGGCAGACAGCCGCCAAGCGGATTGACCTTCTCACGCTTATAGAGCTCCATCATCTCTTGGCTCATGCGTTGACGATCGTCACCGATACGCTCTTTCATTTCTTGCAGTTTAGGCTGCAGCATGCGCATTTTCGCCATCGAGGTGTACTGCGCTTTAGTGAGCGGGTACATGGCGCCACGCACGATGAAGGTTAGCATGATGATGGCCAGACCCCAGTTCCCCACAAAGGTTTGAATGGTGGAGAGCAACCAGTGCAGCGGTTTAGCGATAAACCATAGCCAGCCGTAGTCGACCACCAAATCCAGGCTTGGTGCCACCGCGGCCATTTGTTCTTGCAGTTTCGGACCGACCCATAAGGTTGCTGTCAGCGTCTTGCTGGTGCCAGCGGCAATGGTATCGCGGGTCTTGGTTTGGATATAACCGTATTGAGCCGTGGTACGGGTGCTCAGCACATTATTGTCCGCCCGTGGGATCCACGCGGTAGCAAAGTAGTGCTGGATCATCGCGGCCCAACCTTGGTCAAACGTCACGTTCAGGTTTTTGCTTTGCATATCATCAAAGCTGTACTTTTCGTAACGCTTGTCGTCGGTGGAGTAGGCGCCACCGCGATAAGTCGGCATGGTCAAACTGCCGCCATCGTCCAGCAAGTTTTGCTTAAGCTGGGTGTACATAGTGACACTGGCGTTGGCATCGGTTTGGTTGTTGATAGTGTGTTCAACATCCACCGCATAGCTACCACGCTCAAACACGAAGGTTTTGGTGTAGGTAATGCCATCTTTCTCAACCGTCATTGGCACCCGTAGGGTGTCTTGATCGTCCGAGAGCGAGAAGTTGTTTTGCGTCACCTGGTATTGTGCGCGTCCCTCTGCCGTATCGATGCCGTTGGCACCAATTAAGCCGCTTTGTGCCACAAAGGTATGATCAGGTTTGCTGTGCAACAGCGTGAAGGCGTTGTCAGAATCCAGCTCCGCATCATATTGCGGGAGCTCGGCGTGGACAACATCACCGCCTTGCGTATCAATTTTCAGTGTTAAAACGTCAGTGTTGATGGTGACAAGCTTGTCAGAGACAGGCTGTGCATCAAGAGACGTGGTATCACCGTCATTGCTGCTTGGCACGTCACTGTGAGTGGTTTGCTGCTGCTCAACGCCCTGTCCCTGCGGTTGCGGGGAGTCTGGTTTGTTCCATTCCATGTAAAGCATGAAAGAAACGAACAATAGGGCAATCAACAGGATATTGCGTTGGGAATCCATTGTTAATTGTCTCTGTTATGGTGGTCGCAAGGCGGCACAGGATCGTAACCGCCATCATTCAAAGGGTGGCATTTTAATAGACGTTTGCCTGCCAACCAACACCCTTTTATCACACCATGGGATTGAATCGCCATGATGGCGTAGTGAGAGCAGGTTGGTGTAAACCGGCATCGTGGTCCAATAAGTGGACTTATAACCAGTTGGTATCCCCGAATCAGCGCGATGAGCGCTTTTTGCGCGGCGGTCGCGACAAACGTTGCCATAACTTGTCCAATTCGTCTCGCAGCGCTTGATTGCTTAGGTTGTTAGCACTTTTTTTCGCGATCACCACAAAGTCTTTCGCCGGCAGTTGATGTTGACGTAAACGAAAGCTTTCGCGGACCACACGTTTAAAGCGGTTGCGATCAACAGCAAGTTTGATTTGCTTTTTCGGTACAGCTTGACCGAGACGTGGATGGCCGAGTGGGTTGTTTCTGGCGAGTATAGTTAAGTGCGGCGAACCGGCGCGATGCGGTTGCTGGAAGACGGCACTGAAATGTTCGGGAGTTAGCAGACGTAACTCCCGAGGATAAGCGAGCTTATTCACAAATCACTGCGGATTATTTAGAAAGCTGCTTGCGGCCTTTCGCACGGCGAGCGGCAATGACCTTACGGCCGTTCTTAGTCGCCATGCGCGCACGGAAACCGTGAGTGCGCTTACGCTTTAGAACTGAAGGTTGAAAAGTGCGTTTCATGGTTTCTACCTTTATTACTGATCAGTGTTAGGTTTGTTAACCCGACGTGGGAGGGTAGCACTAGGCTTGACTCCGACGCCTCTCAACAAAGAGGGCGGATTGTAGCCATTGACTAACGATTAGTCAATCACTAACCGACGCCACTCCGGGCGGTGAATTATAAGCACTTGGGCACAGATCGCAAGGATCGATCCCCAAGCGATCGTCGACTAGGGAGCGATCCCGACTTGATTCAAAAACTTATGCAAACGGGGATCGTCGCATTGGTTAAATAACCAATTCGGTGTCCCTTGGGCAATAATATGGCCGTCGTTCATAAATACCACCCGATCCGCCACATCGCGAGCGAACTGCATTTCATGGGTGACCACCAGCATGGTTTGGTGGCGAGTGGCGAGCTTTTTCATCAACGCCAACACTTCGCCAACCCACTCTGGATCGAGGGCTGACGTGGGCTCATCAAACAGCAGCAGCTCAGCCTCCAGCGCCATCGCCCGGCCGATGCCAACCCGTTGCTGTTGTCCACCCGATAAAGAGGCCGGGTAATGATCCCCTTTATCGCCAAGCCCAATATCATCGAGAATTTGCTGGGCACGCTCACGGGCTTTGTCTTTCGCCCATCCCTTAACGGTGCGCAGCCCCTCGGCAATGTTGTCACGAGCATTGAGGTTAGCAAATAACGCATAATTTTGGAAAACAAAGCCAGTTTGACGCCGCAACGCCAGAATATCCTGCTTACGGGTGGCCATATTGCCGCTATCAACGCGTTGCTCCCCGATTTCGATGATCCCTTGCTCGGCACGCTCGAGAAAATTAATGCAACGCAATAAGGTCGATTTACCGGTGCCGCTAGGACCAATAATGCAAACTATTTCGCCTCGGTCGATAGTGAGGTCGATGCCGTCGAGCACCGCAACGCCTTGATAGATTTTTTTTAGCTTTTCTATCTTTATCATCGTTGATACGCCTTATTAAGGTGTGCCTCTGCCCAATACTGAACGCGTGTTAATGCCACAACCACGGCCCAATAGATGAGTGCCACCGCTAAGTAAGCTTCAAAGAACTTGAAGCTGGATGACGCTTCCATTTGCGCTTGTGCCATGATTTCCGCGACCCCGAGCGTAAAGGCGAGTGACGTGGCTTTAATCATATCAATGAAGTAGTTCATCAACGATGGCAGGGCAATACGCACCGCTTGCGGCAAGATGATGCGTTGCATCGCTTGGCGGGTGGTCATGCCCACCGCCAGACTGGCTTCCATCTGGCTGCGATCCACCCCGGTAATGGCGGCGCGGATTGACTCGGCCATGTACGCAGAAAAATGCAGACTGATTCCGATCACTGCGGCGGTAAAGGCTTCCATTCCCACTAAGGCGGGGATGACCTGAGGGAGACCGTAATAAAGTAGAAACAGTTGCACCAATAGCGGGGTGCCACGGAAGAAGCTAATAAAGATCTGTGCAATACCATTGAGCCCAGGGATGCGAAACACGCGAATCAAGGCTATCGCCACTGCCAAGGCGAGGGCGAAGATGAGGCCCAGTACAGCCATCTCCATGGTGATCCCCAAATAACGCAGCAGCAGGGGAAACAAGGAGGCCATGTAATCAAAATCGAACGCCATGATTGACCTTTAAACAAAAAAGCCCGCCTGCGCGGGCTTATTAAATGAAAGTAAACACTTACTTTTTAGTGATATCGCCACCGAACCATTTGGTTGAGATATCCGCCAAGGTGCCGTCCTCACGCATCGCGTTTAGCGCAGCATTGACTTCATCACGTAAGCGTTGACCACGCTCTGAGTCGACAAACGGCCATGCATTAGCAATGGTTTCAAAAGGTTGTCCAGCTAATTGTAGGGGCAGACCTGACTCTTTGATCAATTGTAGCGCGGAGAGGCGATCCATAATAAAGGCATCAGCACGACCCAAGGCCACATCGTGTTCAATCCCGGTTTCGTAGGTTTTGATGTTGATATCATCAGCGGCTGGGTGTTCACGCAACAGTTGTTCAAAGTTCGAGCCTAAGTTAACGGCCACGGTTTTACCCTTCAGATCGGCGACCGAGTTAATGGCATCATTGCCTTTACGAACCGTGATTTGTGCGCCGTCCACCACATACGGGTCAGTGAATAGATATTTCGCTTGGCGCTCATCGGTGATGGTGATTTGGTTTGAAATGGTGTCGATACGGCCGGTTTGTAACAGACCAAACAGTCCTGAGAAGTTAGCGGTGACATACTCCACATCGTAGTCGTTGCGCTCGCCAATCTCATCCCACAAATCGACTTCGAAACCTTGTAGCTGGTCTTGTTTAACAAACGTAAACGGAAAGTAGCGGCCAGACATGCCCACTTTTACTGTTTCAGAAGCAAAGGCGGGGGCAGTGAGAATCATGCTCACGCTGAGCAGGGCGTTGATGAACCATTTAGTCATGAAAAGCTCCGTAGTAACCACATCGATATTGATAAGGTGCGTAATATAGAGGGTGGCAGTGGCAGGCGAGAAATACCTTCTTGTTATGAGTAATAACTTATTCACCGAAGTTGTCGTGTAATTCCTGGGATAAACCCCACATTGATCAAAATTATGCACAAGGAAAGAACAGGATCATTGGCCAATCTGATCCTATTCTTGTGAGTAAAACATGGGTTTGCTGTGGCGATCTCACGTATTTCTGTGGGATCTATGTGAATAACTCGGATCTTATTCACTGATTTCGGGATCTTGTGGGTAGCGATCTGGGCGCGACAGGAGTACCATTGTGACCTTTCTCTTTTCGGTACAACTGCGTGGAGTCAAACGTGTCATCATCGCTTTGGTTGCAGTGTCTTGAACGTCTTCAAGATGATTTACCTGCGACAGAATTCAGTATGTGGGTACGGCCACTTCAAGCCGAGCTCAATGACAATACGTTGACCCTCTTTGCCCCAAACCGTTTTGTGCTTGATTGGGTGCGAGATAAGTATCTGCATCAAATTAATCAATTACTGAACGAGTTTTGTGGTGTCGACGTACCCATGCTGCGCTTTGAGGTGGGGAGCAAACCGGTTGCCGCAACGCCACAAGCTGCCCCTGCCGGGCCTGCTGCTGCGCCCGCTCCGCAACAAGCGGCGCCAGCGCCGCCGCAAGGACGAGTGTGGGAGCCTGCTCCCTCACCGGTGCAATCGGATGTTAATCATCGCTCCAACGTCAACCCCAAACACAAGTTCAATAACTTTGTTGAGGGTAAATCGAACCAGTTAGCCTTGGCAGCCGCGCGTCAGGTGTCGGATAACCCGGGGGCGGCCTATAATCCCCTTTTTCTTTATGGCGGAACGGGCTTAGGTAAAACGCACTTGTTGCATGCGGTGGGTAATGCCATTTCTGATCGCAAAGCGGATGCGCGCGTGGTGTACATGCACTCAGAGCGCTTTGTGCAAGATATGGTGAAAGCGCTGCAAAATAATGCTATCGAAGAGTTTAAGCGTTATTACCGCAGTGTCGATGCGCTATTGATTGATGATATCCAATTCTTTGCCAACAAAGAGCGCTCGCAAGAAGAATTCTTCCATACCTTTAATGCGTTGCTTGAGGGTAACCAGCAAATCATTCTCACCTCCGACCGCTATCCCAAAGAGATCAACGGGGTCGAGGACCGCTTAAAATCGCGGTTTGGCTGGGGGCTGACCGTCGCGATTGAGCCGCCAGAGCTGGAAACCCGGGTGGCGATTTTAATGAAAAAAGCGGAAGATCATGCCATTCGTTTGCCTGATGAAGTGGCCTTTTTTATCGCGAAAAGACTACGTTCTAACGTGCGTGAACTTGAAGGGGCGCTTAACCGCGTGATCGCCAATGCCAACTTTACCGGTCGTGCGATCACCATCGATTTCGTCCGAGAAGCGTTGCGGGATTTGCTCGCCTTGCAAGAAAAGTTGGTCACCATTGATAATATCCAGAAAACCGTGGCTGAATATTATAAAATCAAGATGGCAGACTTGTTGTCTAAGCGTCGGTCTCGCTCGGTGGCGCGACCCCGCCAGATGGCGATGGCGCTAGCAAAAGAGCTGACCAACCACAGCTTACCGGAAATTGGTGATGCATTTGGCGGTCGTGACCATACCACCGTATTGCATGCTTGTCGTAAGATTGAGCAGCTGCGTGAAGAAAGTCACGATATTAAAGAAGACTACTCTAACCTGATTCGAACGTTGTCGTCCTAATTATGAAATTTACTCTTACGCGTGAGCAATTACTTCAACCGCTTCAGCAAGTTACTGGGGCACTAGGCGGGCGTAGTACCTTGCCGATTTTAAGTAACCTATTGATTGAAGTGTCGGAGCAGCAACTCAAGCTGACGGCGACCGATATGGAGGTCGAGCTCAATGCCACCGCACCGCTGGACGGTGAGTATCTTGATGGGGCGATCACTGTGCCTTCGCGTAAGTTTATGGATATCATCAAAGGCTTACATAGCGAAGCTCGTATCACTGTGGCGCAAGAAGGTGACCGCGTGGTGGTGCGAGCGGGACGAAGCCGCTTTACATTATCGACCTTACCGGCTTCAGATTATCCCAACATCGAAGACTGGCATGCCGAAGTGAGCTTACAAGTACCGCAAAGCAAGCTGGGTCATCTGATTGACGCCACGCAGTTTTCGATGGCGAACCAAGATGTACGCTATTACCTCAATGGACTCTTATTCGAAACCGATGGGCATACGCTGCGCACCGTTGGGACGGACGGCCACCGGATGGCGGTGTGTCATTTATCCATGGAAGAGGCGTTGCCCGCACAACAAGTGATTGTGCCACGTAAAGGCGTCAGTGAGTTGGCGCGTTTGCTCGATGATAGCGAGCACCCGGTGAATATCCAAATTGGCGCGTCTAATATTCGTGCGGTGGTGGGCAATGTGACCTTTACCTCTAAATTGGTTGATGGACGCTTTCCTGATTATCGGCGTGTGTTGCCACAATCCACTTCCCGAACGCTTGAGGTCGACTGTGCTGAGCTCAAGCAAGCATTGTCATTAGCCGCGGTATTATCGAACGAGAAATTTCGCGGCGTGCGAATGAATATTGAAGGTAGCGAGCTGCGTATCTCCGCCAACAACCCTGAGCAAGAAGAAGCGGAAGAGTTTTTGGAAGTCGACTATCAAGGTGAGCCAATCGAAATCGGTTTTAATGTTAGTTACGTGCTCGATGTGCTCAATGTTTTACGTTGTGACAAGGTGCGTTTTTCGATGACAGACGCGGTGGGCAGTACCTTGATTGAGGACTGCGATCGCGAAGACGCCATGTATGTTGTGATGCCAATTCGCCTCTAGGTTATGGCGCTATCACGACTGGTCGTCCACGACTTTCGAAATATTGAAGCCTGCGATATTGAGTTGTCGTCAGGCTTTAACTTTTTAATTGGCCCCAATGGCAGTGGTAAAACCAGTGTATTGGAAGCCATCCACTTTCTCGGTCATGGGCGCTCCTTTCGTAGCGTGCTTAACAGCCGAGTGATTCGTCATCAGCAACCCAATCTTACGGTACATGGTCGAGTAAAAACGCAAGATGGGATCTTGCTTCCGGTCGGCATTCAAAAGCGCCGAGACGGCAGTGCAGATGTTAAAATCGGTCAAGAAAAAGGGCAAAAGCTGGTGGCCCTGGCCAAAGTGCTGCCATTGCAATTGATCACCCCTGAAGGTTTTGAGTTATTAACCGATGGGCCCAAGTTTCGTCGTGCGTTTATCGATTGGGGGGTGTTTCATTCTGAGCCAGGTTTTTTTGAAGCTTGGACACGAGTGAAGCGCCTAACGAAGCAACGCAACGCCGCGTTGAAAACAGCGCGCCACTATGGCGATATCCAAGTATGGGATACGGAACTAGCACGCCTTGCCGAACAAATCAGCGCATGGCGTCAGGCTTACGTTGATGCGGTTTCCGCGCGAGCGACCGCATTATGCCAAGCATTTCTTCCCGAGTTTTCCATCCAGTTTCGTTTTTATCAAGGATGGGAGCGAGGCGCAGACTATCAGGCATTGTTGGCGGCGAACTTTGAGCGCGACCAGCAAATGGGATACACGGTATCAGGGCCGCATAAAGCCGATTTGCGCATCAAGGTGGCAGGTACGCCAGTCGATGATGTGCTATCGCGCGGACAGTTAAAATTAATGGTATGTGCACTTCGGCTTGCACAAGGCCAGTTGTATAGCGAGGAGCAAGGTATCGCTTGTATCTACTTAATCGATGACTTTGCCTCCGAATTAGACAGTCGCCGGCGAGCACTATTGGCCAGTGAGTTGACCCGCATTGGGGCTCAGGTTTTTGTTAGCGCCATTAGTGCCGATCAAGTCGCGGAAATTTGCGACGAAAATAGTAAGATGTTTCATGTGGAACATGGCAAAATTAACGCAGGATAAATAAGCGAGAGTAACTCAATGTCCAACGAATACGATTCATCGAGTATCAAGGTACTGAAGGGCTTGGATGCCGTGCGTAAGCGTCCGGGAATGTATATCGGCGATACCGACGATGGTACCGGCCTGCACCACATGGTGTTTGAGGTGGTCGATAACTCGATCGATGAAGCACTGGCCGGACATTGTAATGATATCGTGGCGACCATCCACGAGGATGGCTCGGTATCGGTTCGCGACGATGGTCGTGGTATCCCGGTCGATATTCATGAGGAAGAAGGTGTATCGGCCGCACAAGTGATCATGACCGTCCTCCACGCCGGCGGTAAGTTTGATGACAACTCTTATAAAGTCTCTGGCGGCCTTCACGGGGTGGGGGTATCGGTGGTCAACGCCTTGTCAGAAAAACTCGAGTTGACTATTTGGCGTAATGGCCATGTTCACCAGCTTAATTTTGCGCACGGTGAGCCTCTAGGACCGCTGGCTGAAATGGGTGAGACCGACCAAACCGGTACCCGTATTCGTTTCTGGCCAAGTGAAGAGACTTTCTCTGATATCAACTTCAACTATGACGTGCTTGCCAAGCGCTTGCGTGAGTTGTCTTTCCTTAATTCGGGTGTCTCCATCAAGTTAATTGACGAGCGCGAAGAAGACAAAGCGGATCACTTTAAATACGAAGGGGGCATCCGCGCGTTTGTCGAACACCTCAACAACAAGAAGACCTCCATCCACCCATCCGTTTTCCACTTTGAGCATACTCGGGAAGACGGGGTTAGCGTTGAAGTGGCGATGCAGTGGAACGATGGCTATCAAGAAAACATCTACTGCTTTACCAACAATATTCCGCAGCGCGATGGTGGTACTCACCTTGCGGGTTTTCGTGGCGCATTGACACGTACGCTCAATAGCTTCATGGACAAAGAAGGTTATTCCAAAAAAGCCAAAGCCGCGACGTCTGGCGATGATGCCCGTGAAGGCTTGACCGCGGTGGTCTCGGTGAAAGTACCGGATCCCAAGTTCTCCAGCCAGACCAAAGACAAACTGGTGTCATCGGAAGTGAAATCGGCGGTTGAATCCGCCATGAGCAGCCACTTATCAGACTTTCTCATTGAGCACCCTGCCGATGCGAAAGTAGTGTGTACCAAGATCATTGACGCTGCCCGTGCGCGTGATGCGGCACGTAAAGCACGTGAAATGACGCGTCGTAAAGGCGCGTTGGATTTAGCTGGCCTTCCCGGCAAGCTTGCCGATTGCCAGGAAAAAGATCCGGCGCTATCTGAACTCTACATTGTGGAGGGTGACTCTGCAGGCGGCTCAGCCAAGCAGGGGCGCAACCGTAAGAACCAAGCGATTTTGCCGCTCAAAGGTAAGATCCTCAACGTCGAGAAAGCCCGTTTTGATAAGATGTTGTCCTCGCAAGAAGTGGCGACACTGATCACGGCAATGGGGTGCGGGATTGGCCGGGAAGAGTACGATCCGGACAAGCTACGTTATCACAGCATCATCATCATGACCGATGCGGATGTCGACGGCTCGCATATTCGTACCTTGCTGCTGACCTTCTTCTATCGCCAAATGCCAGAGCTGATTGAGAGAGGCTATATTTATATTGCTCAACCACCGCTTTATAAAGTGAAAAAGGGCAAGCAAGAGCAATACATCAAAGATGACGAGGCGATGGAGCAGTATCAGGTGGCATTGGCGTTGGAGAATGCGTCATTGTTCGTGAACCCAGATGCGCCAGCGATGCACGGCGAGTCACTTGAGAAATTGGTGAAAGAGTACAATGGTGTCCTCAAGCTGATTCAGCGTATGAAGCGTCGCTATCCCGCCGCGCTACTCAATGAGCTGCTTTATCAACCGCGTTTGTCAGTCGATGACCTGCGCGACGAGTGGGCAGCTAAGCAATGGGTAGAAAACATTGTTGGGATTTTGAATCGTAAGTCGACGGGTGAAAGCCAGTATCAGGCATCATGCCGACTCGATGAAGAGCATCAGGTATGGGTGCCAGAGCTGGTGGTGCGCACCCATGGTGTCGATTATAAATACTTAGTGAGCTATGACTTCCTGAACTCGAAAGAGTACGGTCGAATCGCAAGCCTATCGGAAACCTTAAATGATCTCCTGGATGAAGGGGCGTACGTTAAGCGCGGTGAACGTACGCAATCGGTAGAGAGCTTTGAGCAAGCTCTCAACTGGTTAATCAAAGAGTCAACCCGTGGTGTGTCTCGTCAGCGCTATAAAGGTTTGGGAGAGATGAACCCAGAGCAGCTTTGGGAAACCACTATGGATCCTGAAGGTCGTCGTATGATGCAGGTGACGATTCAGGATGCGGTTGCCGCGGATGAGTTGTTTACCACCTTGATGGGTGATCAAGTTGAGCCACGTCGTGCGTTTATCGAAAACAATGCGCTGAAAGTAGAAAACCTCGATGTATAAGTGATAAATCAACTATTTATCAACAATTAAGGCCAGCATTGCTGGCCTTTTTCATGCCTGTTTGGGAGGCAAACCTCAATATGTAACTGTTTTTATATACAGTGTTTTTAGCGCGAGTACACTTATCATTCCCTTAACGACAAAATGATAGGAAGCCTGATGTCTATAAAAACGCGCGCTAATCTCCAATTGGTTTATGTTTCTGATATTGACCGTTCTGTGGGTTTCTATCAGCAACTGTTTCAATGTGATCCTGTCTTTACCAGTCCCAGGTATGTGGCGTTTTCTGCCTCTGAGCAGGGAGATGCCTTATTTGCGTTGTGGACAGGCGGCGAGCAGCCCTCACCCTCGATGACGCGACTGAGTGAAATTGGCATTATGGTGCCTACCAATGATGACGTTGATGCCGTTTTTGACCAATGGTCGAACAACCTAACCATCAATGTTGTGCAAGCTCCTTACGATGATGTGTTTGGCCGAACCTTCGTGATTCAAGACCCTGATGGGCATTTAGTGCGCGTAGCGCCGCTTGATTAATATGATGGGAGGGGGCTTAAGAGGTTCGCTTTCGAATTGTGCGCCCTCCATGAGAGCAAAAATTTTTTAAAGTCGCTATTGAAATCAAATTACCCAACCCTATATAGAGTAATAAGGCGATGCTATTGGGTCGCCGGAGGCTTGTCCGAGTTGGAAGGCCGTAGATAACATTTTATTGCTTCATAGGAAGGGTAAGATTATGCGTAACTTTGATTTCTCTCCACTCTATCGTACTGCAATTGGTTTCGACCGTTTATTCGATCTGGTTGAAAACAGCAATGCCAATAATGCGGGTGGATTTCCTCCTTACAACATAGAGCAAAGCCAAGAAAACCAATACCGCATCACCATGGCGGTAGCAGGCTTTAGCCAAGATGAGGTGGATATCACTCAGCAAAAAAATAGCCTAATCGTCGCCGGTAAAAAGGGTGCACGTAATCAAGATACTAAGTTCTTGTACCAAGGCATTGCCGAGCGCGATTTCGAGCGCAAGTTCCAGCTCGATGATCATATTAAAGTGACAGGGGCAGACATGGAAAACGGCATGCTACATATTGATTTAGTACGCGAAGTACCAGAGGAAGAAAAGCCTCGTCGTATCGAAATCGGTAGCCGTTTGCTAGAAAACGCTGAGTAAAGCTTGAATCCCGAGTGGTTCACGATAAGGGAGAGGGCAGCCATGCTGCCCTTTTTATCGACTATACACCTAAGACGAGCCTGCCAATCCGTCGTGACATCCGAAGCTGTGAAGCGCCTGATGATTTATCCCGTCCACATAGATCTGTCTAGCGCTGCCGGTTGCCCATCCGTCTCTTAACGAGATCTGGCTTTGTAATGCGTGCCCAACACTCTGCCGCTGAATGAAAAAATAGTGGTGTTTCAGTTCCCAGCCAAGAACGTCCTCTCTCGATATATATTACTGAAAGCAAGGATAATGTTTCACGTGAAACATATAAGAATACCAATAGCAAACCATCTCGCCTGGCCTATCAAACTAAACCAATCGACGTTCGGGCTGACCATATAGATTGAATCGACGGCTATTTGGGAGGGAGTGTAGCGGTACGTTTTAAGGGTAGGTCCGCTTGCAAGGAAAGAAAGGCGTGTCATTAGCAGTGCTGGATGACGACTTGTTTGCTGTGAGCCTACTTGGTCTTAAGTGGTGCGAGATGAGCGACTTCTTCACCTTGTCCAAAAGTCTCGTGCAATATTTGAATGACGAGTTGTTCTTTAAGTGTTGACTTAAAACATGAGAAGGGAAATCCATAAAAGGTTTCACGTGGAACATCCACTAACCGATGTTCCACGTGAAACCAAGGCTTATTCCTCGTTGTAGGCACGCGCGACTTCTTCAGCGATAATATCAATGCCTTTCTGCATCATCTTGTCATCTTGCACGTAGTTCATTCGGATACATTGCTTGGCATGATCCCAGCCTTCGTGATCGACACCAATAAAGAAATACTCTCCGGGGACAACCAGTACACCGCGAGCTTTTAAGCGTTTATATAACTCTTGGGTAGAGATTGGGAGCTTGTTAAACCAGAGCCACAGGAAGATAGCTCCTTCTGGCTTATGAACACGAACTCGCTCATCATTAATGGTCTCAAGCACCATCTTTAATGTGCGCTGTGACTTTTGCTGGTAGAAAGGACGAACGACGTCTTTGCTTAAGCGTAAGAGATCACCGCGTTCTATCATTGCTAGTGCCATTGCTGGCCCCACACTGTTTGGCGACAGGCTGACGATACCATTGATGTTGGACATCGCATTGATCACCGTTTCATTGGCAATCACAATCCCGCAACGCACACCAGGCAGCCCTAGCTTACTGAGGCTCGAGCAGAGTATGGTGTTGTCATTCCAGAACGGTGCAACGTCTTCAAAAATAATATCCGGGAAGGGCGTGCCATAAGCGTTATCGATGATCAGTGGAATATTGTGGTCGCGCGCGAGTTGGTCCAGTTGTCGGATTTCGTTATCGGTTAGCACATTCCCGGTTGGGTTAGTCGGGCGGGAGGCACAGATGGCACCAATGCTCTCATCAATCTTCAGGCGGCTGAAGTCGACATGATATTTAAATTGGCGGTTATCCAATAATTCAATCTCAGGTTGATAGCTAACAAAGATATCGTCGTTGATACCGGCGTCACCATAGCCGATATACTCGGGGGCAAGGGGTAGCAATATTTTTTTGTGGCTGCCATCGGCGTAGCGCCCCGCTAATAGGTTAAACAGATAAAAGAATGCACTTTGGCTGCCATTGGTCAGCATGATGTTTTTGCTTGAGAGCTGCCAGCCATAAGTCTTATTCAGCAGCTCGGCGAGGGCATTGAGTAATGCCGATTTTCCTTGTGGACCATCGTAGTTTGCCATGGCGTGAACGAGACTACCGTCGTCGAGCATTGATTGGCTTAGCGTCTTAAAGTAGTCGAGCATTTCCGGGATCGCCGCGGGGTTGCCGCCCCCCAACATAATGGCGTCTGGATTACGTAAGCCGTCATTAAGATCGTCCATTAATTGTGTGATGCCCGAGTGATTGGCGAACTTCTCGCCAAAGTGAGTGACTTCCATGATTACTGCCTTTAAATATCTGTATCGATGTTGTGGTTAAGCTGCAATCAACATACAACAATCTATTGTGTAAAAGAAAGCATGGTAAGTTTGTTATCTTCTCGTCATTAAAGGGTATGGTTGACGGGGTTGTTACGTTATCGGTACACACTAGGGCGAAAGTCGCTTAGAGGGGTAGAAATCCAAGTGTTCCATGTGAAACCAACTCGGCTTGGCTCGACAAACAGGGTGATTAGCGTCATTAAATTGGGTAGCCAACGAGGCTGAGAGCTGGTAGCAAGGTAGATGAGAATTGGTAGCGAAGAGGGGCGTCCGCGTATCAATACCCAAAAAAAGCCCCGCGTCATAGCGGGGCTGAGTCGTGTGTTGCTGATAATTACTTCTGCAGAACAGAAATATCTGCCACGTTGAGGAACTGCTCACGGATAAGGTGAAGCATCGCCAAACGGTTGGCTTTCAGTGCAGGATCGTCTGCCATAACCATCACGTTATCAAAGAAGGTATCAACCGGTGTGCGCAATTGCGCCAGCTCGGTCAACGCGCCCTGATAATCGCTGTCAGCAAATAAAGGTTTAACCGCAGCGACTTTCTCAGCGACCACGTCCGCCAATGCTTTTTCAGCGTCTTCTTGTAGCAAGCTTGTATCGACGCTGCTAGGGAGCTCGCCGTCATACTTGGCCAGGATATTGCCTACACGCTTGTTGGCCGCGGCGAGTGCTTCGGCTTCTTCAAGGCTGCGGAAGTGCGACACCGCTTTAACGCGGCTGTCAAAGTCAGCAGGCTTGGTTGGACGACGTGCCAACACGGCTTGGATGATATCAACGCTATAGCCCATATCTTGGTACCAAGCGCGGAAACGACCTAGCATAAAGTCGAGGACATCCGCTTCTACCTCTTTGTGAGTCAGACGGTCATCGTACTGAGCTTTGGCATCACGGATGAGGTCGACAAGATCAAGCTGATAGCCATTCTCGACGACAATACGTAGAACCCCTAATGCGGCCCGACGCAGGGCGAAGGGGTCGCTGCCTTTAGGTGCTTGACCAATACCAAAGATGCCCACGATGGTATCCATTTTGTCAGCCATCGCGAGTGCTGAGGAGACCGGTGTCGTAGGTAGCTTGTCACCGGCAAAGCGTGGCCAGTATTGCTCATTCAGCGCCAGCGCTACGGCTTCGGGCTCGCCATCATGACGCGCATAGTGCATGCCCATCACGCCTTGGGTTTCAGTGAATTCAAACACCATCGAGGTCATGAGATCGCACTTAGCCAGTTGGCCTGCGCGCTCAGTGTGTGACTTGTCGGCGCCGATACGCTCTGCAATCTGTCCTGCGAGTGCAGTAATGCGATCGGTTTTATCTTTGATGGTACCCAATTGCTTTTGGAATACCGCGCTATCAAGCTCTGGCAGGCGATCAATCAATGGGCGCTTGCGGTCAGTATCAAAGAAGAACTCCGCATCCGCGAGGCGAGGACGCACGACTTTTTCATTGCCTGAGATAACTTGCGCTGGATCTTTCGATTCGATGTTAGACACGAAGATGAACTTGGGCAGTAGCTCACCATTAGCGTCATAGACAGGGAAGTACTTTTGATCGCCTTTCATGGTGTACACCAGCGCTTCTGATGGCACCTTAAGGAACTTGTTCTCAAAAGAGGCAGTCAGTACCACTGGCCATTCCACCAAAGAGGTGACTTCTTCAACCAAGTCGTCATCAAGCTCAGCAACCCCACCAACCGCGTCAGCCGCTGCTTTGGCATCTTTAATAATCAACGCCTTACGTTTTTCATAATCGGCCATGACTTTACCTTCACGCTCAAGGCGCTCTGGGTATTCGTCAGCATGATCCAGCGTTAAGCTCGATTCACCCATAAAGCGGTGGCCACGAATCACGCGATCAGACGCCACGCCTAGGATAGTGCCTTCAATCAAGGTGTCCCCATACAGCATCACCAAGGTTTTCACTGGGCGGATAAACTGGGTGTCTTTGTCACCCCAGCGCATGGGTTTAGGAATAGGCAGTTTGCTTAAGGCGTTATCGGCCAGTACCGGCAGTAAGGCGTCAATGGCTTGGCCAGGTACGTGTTGACGATACAGCAACCACTCACCTTTATCGGTTTTTAGGCGCTCGGCCTCGCTCACGTCAATCCCGTTACCGCGCGCCCAACCCATGGCCGCTTTGGTGGGATTGCCGTCTGCGTCAAAGGCGGCTTTTACCGCAGGACCGCGTTTCTCAACCACTTTATCTGGCTGGCGATCGCTCAATGCAGCCACTTTAAGTGCTAAGCGACGCGGGGACGCGTACCAAGTAATGCCGTGGTGGCTCAGATCAGCGTCTTTTAGTTGTGCTTCAAACTGACTCGCGAAGGCTTCAGCCAGTGTGCGCAAGGCTGTGGGTGGTAGCTCTTCAGTGCCGAGCTCAATCAGGAAATTTTGCGTTGCCATGATGCTCCCTTATTTGCTGTGTCGGCACATCGGGAAGCCTAGCGCTTCGCGAGATGCGTAGTAGGCTTCGGCGACACGTTTAGTCAGTGTGCGAATGCGCAGAATATAGCGTTGACGTTCAGTCACTGAAATGGCTTTACGCGCATCCAGCAGGTTGAACGCATGACCGGCTTTTAGGATCTGTTCGTAAGCAGGCAAAGGGAGCGGCTGCTCGAGATCCAGAAGCTTGGTACTTTCGGCTTCGCACTGATCAAAGTAGCGGAACAGAAAATCAACATCAGCGTGTTCAAAGTTATAGGTCGATTGCTCCACTTCGTTTTGGTGGAAAATATCGCCGTAGGTGACTTTGCCAAATGGGCCATCGGTCCAAACCAGATCATACACAGAGTCGACTTCTTGAATGTACATCGCCAGGCGTTCGATACCGTAGGTAATCTCACCGGTGACCGGTTTACATTCCAGGCCGCCGACTTGTTGGAAGTAGGTAAACTGAGTGATCTCCATCCCGTTCAGCCAGACTTCCCAGCCGAGGCCCCAAGCGCCCAGCGTTGGGTTTTCCCAGTTATCTTCCACAAAGCGAATGTCGTGGACTTCTGGGTCAATTCCCAGCACTCGCAGCGAGCCTAAATACAGCTCTTGAATGTTATCGGGTGACGGCTTCAGGATGGTTTGAAACTGGTAGTAGTGCTGCAGACGGTTCGGGTTCTCGCCATAACGCCCATCGGTAGGACGACGAGAAGGTTGAACGTAAGCCGCTGCAATGGGCTCTGGACCAAGTGCACGCAAGCATGTCATTGGGTGGGAGGTACCTGCACCCACTTCCATGTCTAGCGGCTGAACAATGGTACAGCCTTGCTGGGCCCAATAATCCTGCAGCGCGAGGATCATACCCTGAAAGGTTTTGATATCGAATTTATGCATTGTCAGGTTCGCGCGAGTTGATGAATGGAGAAAATAGCTGGCAATTATAACTCGCAGCGCGCTCAAGCAGTAGGGGGCTGGCGGATTTTTGTGCGCCTTTGAGGCGCTTATTTTCTCCGTGCAGGGGCAAGAGGAATAGAAGTTGCCAAGCGATTGTTCAAATCGTACACTAGCGCCGTCTTGGGGAGTAGTCGACCACTGCACAGTCAGTGGGGCAATCATCAACATAGTTGAAGCAAAATCTTCATGGTGATTGCAAGCCTGCCATTAGGTGCTCTGGGCTTGACGAGACCAACGACAATCGCACGAACCGGGGTGGGGCGTGTGTGTTGTCGTGGTTGAATCATAATAAGCCCTGCCCCAGATGAGCAATGTCATGAGCGTTCTTGCCATTTCTATCTCTACCGTCACCTTGGCGGAAATCGGGGATAAAACCCAACTACTATCGCTGGCGTTAGCGACACGTTTTCGTAAACCTGCGGTGATTATCAGTGCCATTTTATTGGCGACGTTAGTCAATCACGCCATTGCCGCCTGGCTCGGGGTGGTCGCGGCCGATATACTGACCGATACCGTATTGCATATTATTTTGATCATCAGTTTTGGCGTGATGGCGGTATGGATGCTGATCCCGGATAAGCTTGAGGATGAAGGTATTCAGGGCAAAAGCGCGTTTTGGGCGAGCTTCAGTGCGTTCTTTGTCGCAGAAATTGGCGATAAAACCCAGCTCGCCACGACCGCATTGGGCGCACAGTTTAATGAAGCGTTGTGGGTGGTAGTGATTGGATCAACCATTGGCATGTTGCTAGCCAATGTCCCAGTGGTGCTGGCGGGTGATAAAATTCAGCGCCATGTCCCGCTTGCTGTCGTGCGGGCGCTCGCGGCGGCGATGTTTGCCGCATTGGCTGTGCTCGATACTTGGTATCTACTGAGCTAACGCAGGACAATGATGAATGAATAAGGGTTGGCGTTATGCCAGCCCTTTTTTGATCAAAAACTGAAACGGCACGCTCTCTGTTTGGGCTGCGATAAGGGTGTGATCCATAAAACGACAAAAGCTGGGAATATCACGCGTGGTTGAGGGATCATCGGCGGTAATCAGCAAGGTTTGTCCCTCGTCCATATGACGGATACGTTTACGTACCATCATTACAGGCTCCGGGCAGCGCAGGCCTAAGGCATCAAGTTGAAGATCGGCGTGGTCAAAAGCGAGTGTCATTATTTTTACCTCAAAAAGTGTCGACCTGATCATACTTATGGCGACAAATTATTCAAACAGGGTTGCGCTTGTAAATGAGTTGTGTAAATTATTTAACAAGTCGTTAACGAAAGGCGGGATCATGAGAAAAGCACAAACGAGCACATTGAGCTTGGCTTATGGACACCGTATCGCTGCTTACACAGGGCTGAGCGGACTCGCTTTTTGGGGATTAACGCACAGTCATGAGCACACTCTCTTGGCAACACTAGCAATCTGCGCCGCAGCCTTGGGGTTATTGGTAGAAGCCTTATCGACCTCAACGCCACGCTCGCAGCCTGACTAGGCTAACTCACTCAACAGCTACACTCACTCCCAGTTTTCTTGGGCTTCCCCGCTCTTCGAGCGGGATTTTTTTTGTCTACACGTCGCCAATAAAGGCCAACCCGTAATAAAGATTGGCCTTTTTGCGCGGATTAGTTTTGGTGAGCGATCTCGATAACGACGCGGCCTTTCACCTCGCCCTGAATAATTTTATCCGCATACTCTGGGGTTTGCGCCAGTGCGATGGTGTGGCACGCCTGTTCAAAGTAACTGGCTGGGAGTAGCTTGGTGAGTGATTGCCACGCAGCTTGACGTTGCGCTTTCGGGCAAGAGACTGAATCGACACCTTGCAATCGCACATTGCGCAAAATAAACGGCATCACAGTGGCGGGTAAATCAAAACCGCCGGCAAGGCCGCATGCGGCGACCGTCCCCCCGTACTGGATTTGTGAGAGGACATTGGCAAGCATTTGACTGCCTACGGTATCAATTGCGCCAGCCCACTGTTGCTTGTCTAGCGGGCGACCGGGTGCGCTAAAGGACTCGCGCGGTAGCACGTCGTCAGCGCCTAGTTGCTTAAGCCACGCTTGGTTGGCTTCAAGTCGGCCTGTGACGGCACTGACGCGATAGCCCAACGCATGCAATAAGGTGACCGCGACAGAGCCAACGCCGCCACTGGCACCGGTGACTAACACTGGGCCATCTTCAGGTTTGACGCCACCATCGATTAAGGCTTGCACACATAACATCGCGGTAAACCCCGCGGTGCCTACCATCATTGCTTGTTGCGCAATGAGCCCCTCAGGAAGGGGAACGAGCCAGTCGCCATTAACACGCGCTTTCTCTGCCATGCCTCCCCAGTGTGCTTCACCGACGCCCCAACCAGTGAGCACCACTTTATCTCCGGGTTGATAGTCGGGGTGTTGGCTATCGGCAACTGTGCCGGCAAAGTCGATCCCTGGCACCATGGGGAATTGGCGAACAATCTTACCTTTGCCGGTAATGGCTAAGCCGTCTTTATAATTGAGGGAGCTGAAATCAACATTGACGGTGACATTGCCTTCTGGAAGAAGGTCATCATCGAGTGAGGTGATTTTGGCGAGGGTTTGCTTTTCGTGTTGTTCAAGGACAAGCGCGTTAAACATGGCATTCTCCCGGTTGAAGTCAGTGAGTGGCCATACTAGGCCAGATGATGTTACCACCACATGCGTTACATCAATCACTATGCGATTGCGTGCGGGATGACGCAAGCCAAAAAAAGAGCGGACGTAGCCGCTCTTTATTGATGAAAGTGCGCATTGTGGTTAGACGCGTTCGAACACTGTCGCAATCCCCTGACCGAGACCAATGCACATGGTCGCTAAGCCTAAGGTAGCATCTTGGCGCTCCATTTGATGTAGTAAGGTGGTCGAGATGCGTGCGCCGGAACAGCCTAGCGGGTGACCCAGTGCAATTGCACCACCGTTGAGGTTAACTTTGTCATCCACTTTATCCATCAGGCCAAGATCTTTGACACAAGGCAGAGACTGGGCGGCAAATGCCTCATTCAGTTCGACCAAGTCAATGTCATCGATGCTTAGGCCCGCACGTTTGAGCGCTTTTTTGGTCGCTGGGACCGGACCATATCCCATAATGGATGGGTCACAGCCGGCGACGCCCATGGCACGGATACGTGCACGGATAGGCAGCCCCAAGGCTTTGGCCTTTTCTTCACTCATCACCAACATTGCAGAGGCACCATCCGATAGTGCCGACGACGAGCCAGCGGTTACTGTGCCATTGGCAGGATCAAAGGCGGGGCGTAAACCAGCGAGGCTCTCTACGGTAGTTTCTGGACGAATCACTTCATCGTCTTCCACCAAGGTGAGTAAGCCATCGGCATCATGGCCTTCAATAGGCGCAATCTCATCTCTAAAACGGCCTTCCACGGTGGCGGCATGCGCACGGGCATGAGAACGAGCGGCAAACTGGTCTTGCATTTCACGACTGATGCCATGCATGCGACCGAGCATTTCTGCGGTAAGTCCCATCATGCCAGCGGCTTTAGCGACTGACTTAGATAAGCCAGGGTGGAAGTCGACACCATGGTTCATCGGCACGTGGCCCATGTGTTCGACACCACCAATCAAGAAGGTGTCGCCATCACCGACCATGATTGCGCGAGCCGCATCGTGCAGTGCCTGCATCGACGAGCCACACAGGCGGTTGACCGTGGTGGCACCCACGCTATGTGGAATGCCAGCAAGGAGCGCCGCATTACGGGCAATGTTGAAACCTTGCTCGAGCGTTTGTTGTACACAGCCCCAGTAGATGTCTTCAATACTGGTGCTGTCTACCCCAGGGTTACGTACCAATAGAGACTTCATTAGGTGCGCGGATAGATCTTCAGCACGAACGTGGCGAAACACACCGCCTTTCGAACGGCCCATGGGGGTACGGATACAGTCAACGATCACTACATTGTTCATTGTTCTCTCCTTAAACTTAGGCTGATTGCGGTGCGTTGACCGGTGTGACATCAAAGTAAGCCTGTTTATCGCTGGCACGACGTTTCATATCCGTAGGAACATGATACAAAGCGCCGAGCTCAGAGAATTTGTCAGCCATGGCGACGTAGTTATCAACACCCAAAGTATCGACATAACGGAAGGCACCGCCTCGGAATGGCGGGAAGCCGATACCGTAAACCAAAGCAATGTCTGCTTCTGCCGGAGAGGCAATGATGTTTTCTTCCAAACAGCGGGCGACTTCGTTGATCATCGGCACCATCATGCGAGCGATAATATCCTCGTCACTGATCTCTGCTTGACCCCCTTCAATTACGGGTGCGAGCAAAGCAGGGACGGCTTCATCGGCTTCTTTTTTCGGCTTGCCTTTTTTGTCTGTGGTGTAGCGATAGAAGCCTTTGCCATTCTTCTGACCAAAGCGCTCGGCCTCAAACATCACATCAATGGCATCGCGGCCAGACTTACTCATGCGGTCTGGGAAGCCTTCTGCCATTACCGCCTGTGCGTGGTGCGCGGTATCAATACCGACCACGTCAAGCAGGTACGCCGGACCCATCGGCCAGCCAAATTGTTTTTCCATGATTTTATCAATGCGCTGGAAGTCCACCCCGTCACGCAGTAGCAAGCTAAAGGCATGGAAGTAGGGGAACAATACGCGGTTGACGAAAAAGCCGGGGCAGTCGTTGACGACCACGGGCGACTTACCCATCTTGGCGGCGTAAGCCACCACGCGTGCGATGGTTTCATCAGAGGTTTTCTCGCCACGAATCACTTCAACTAATGGCATGCGATGAACCGGGTTAAAGAAGTGCATGCCACAGAAGTTTTCTGGACGGGCCAATGACTTCGCCAGTGTATTGATAGGAATGGTAGAGGTGTTGGACGCAATGACCGTGTCGTCACTGACTAGCGCTTCGACTTCTTTGAGGACGCTGGTTTTTACTTTCGGGTTCTCGACCACGGCCTCGACGATCACGTCACTTTGCTCAATGCCCGCATAGTGAAGACTTGGGGTGATTGACGACAATACTTGGCCCATTTTAAAACCATCGACACGACCACGCTCTAGCTGCTTATTCAGCAGCTTGGTTGCTTCTTTCATACCGAGGTCGAGTGAGGCTTGGGCGATGTCTTTCATCATCACCGGCACGCCTTTCAGTGCCGATTGATAGGCAATGCCGCCGCCCATGATGCCTGCGCCTAATACCGCACCACGTTGTGTGTCTTTACCTTGTTTGGCAGCTTTTTTCGCGTTGCCTTTGATGACCTGGTCATTGAGGAAAATGCCCACCAAGGCTTGTGCGACATCGGTTTTGGCTAGCTTGACGAAATAGCGGTTTTCGACCTCAAGTGCCTCATCGCGTGTCATCCCTGCGGCTTCTTCAATGGCCGTCACTGCCGTCATTGGAGCCGGATAATGTTTCCCTGCAACTTGTGCCACCATGCCTTTGGCCATGGTAAAGCTCATCGCTGCCTCGGTGCGGTTAAGCTTCAGTGGTTGTTTTTTCTGTTGGCGACGGCTTTGCCAGTCAATTTTTTCGTCGATCGCTTGGCCTAGCATTCGAATCGCCGCGTCACGCAGGTGCGCGTTATCGACAACGGCATCCACTACGCCTTCTTTTAACGCCGCGGACGCGCGTTTTTCTTTCCCAGCAGTGATGATTTCCATCGCGGTATCGGCGCCGATAAGTCGAGGCAAGCGCACGGTACCACCGAAGCCGGGCATAATGCCGAGCTTGGTTTCAGGAAGACCGATACGCGCGTCCTGACCTGCTACACGTAAATCGGTCGCGAGTATGCACTCACAGCCACCGCCGAGTGCATGGCCATTGACGGCACTAAGGGTGGGATAGGGTAAATCTTCTAAACGATTGAAAATGGCATTGGCGCGAGATACCCAATCAGAGAGCTCTTGGTCGGGTTTGGCAAACAATCCGAGAAATTCGGTAATGTCTGCGCCGACAATAAAGGCTGATTTAGCAGAGGTCAGCAGCAGTCCTTTAATATCATCGCGACCCGACAAGGCATCGAGGGCTTGGTCTAAGCTTTCTAGCGTTGCCAGATCCAATTTGTTGACAGAACCTTGGCTGTCTAGGGTCAGTTCTGCAATGCCGTTATCCAAAGCACGAACTGATAGGTTATCTCCTTGGTAGATCATGGTTGTTCTCCACGTTGGCAGTACCATCCTGGTTGAATAGTGTTCTGGTTAGACCAGATGCGACCTAGTGTGGATCATTGTTATAAGAAATGACAACCAAAAGTTAAACGAATGTTTAAAATATGTGGTGTGGGTTGTTTTTACTGTGGTCGAGTCCCTGTCGTGCTTGAGGGAATATGATACAGTGCATCGCTGAGACACAAAGGTTGTACCATGATGCCTATCACCCCATACGCAGTGCCTGCTGACACCGTGAGGCACGAGCTTGAAATCAAAAAAAGCCGGTTTATTACGTATCTTGCTCATACGCCCGGAGAACAAGAGGCAAAGCAATTTATTCAATCGTTGCGAGAAGCGTATCCTGATGCACGGCATCACTGCTGGGCATTTGTCGCAGGCCGGCCTGAATCTTCCGTGCAATGGGGGTGTGGCGATGATGGTGAGCCAGCGGGAACGGCAGGCAAGCCGATGCTTGCGCAGTTATCTGGTGCGAACGTCGGTGAGATTTGTGCCGTGGTAGTACGCTATTTTGGCGGGATTAAACTGGGTACTGGGGGCTTGGTCAAAGCGTATGGCAGTAGTGTGCAGCAAGCCCTGGGCCTTTTGACCACGCGAGAAGTGGCAGTGACAGTCCCTTACACGATAAGCTGTGAATATGCTCACATTGATACGATAGAATCGCTACTCAAGCAGTACGATGGCGTTCAGCTCGATGCAGAATTCAGCCATAATGTGCGATTGAGTGTGCGTATCGATGCGCGCTATATCGATGTGTTTCTTGAAGCACTTAAAAATCAAACCCGCGGACAAGCAAGCGCGCACCCGTTAGAACATAAGACAACGTCAGGCACTTAGCCTGCTTTACGTGTAACGACGAGACGGTAGAAAGTCGCTACCGCCGATAAGAGGGCCACGTCAGGCTATGCAATTTCGTTCCATTACCCGCATTGTCGGACTCCTGCTGGCCCTGTTCAGCATCACCATGTTAGCGCCTGCATTGGTTGCGTTTATCTATCGTGATGGTGCGGGCTATCCTTTTGTTTTGACGTTTTTTCTACTACTCGCGGGTGGCGGGTTACTTTGGTTCCCCAATCGAAATTATCGGCATGAACTCAAAGCACGTGATGGGTTTTTGATTGTTGTCTTATTCTGGACGGTGATCGGCAGTGCAGGGGCAGTTCCGTTGATGCTGTCTGAACAGCCCGATCTTTCCGTGAGCGAGGCGTTTTTTGAGTCCTTTTCTGGTTTAACCACGACGGGCGCAACCGTCATTGTGGGGCTAGATGAGTTACCTAAAGCGATTTTGTTCTATCGCCAGTTGCTACAGTGGTTCGGTGGTATGGGGATCATTGTGCTGGCGGTGGCCATCCTACCAGTACTCGGCATCGGGGGGATGCAGCTTTATCGCGCCGAGATCCCTGGCCCCGTGAAAGACACCAAAATGACACCTCGGATCGCTGAGACTGCCAAGGTGCTCTGGTACATTTATCTGACTTTAACCGTAAGTTGTGCCTTGGCCTACTGGCTGGCGGGCATGTCTGCCTTTGATGCCATTGGGCACAGCTTTTCGACCGTTGCCATCGGCGGGTTCTCAACCCATGATGCCAGCATTGGTCACTTTGATAGCACTGCGGTTAATCTCATCACTGTGGTGTTTCTGTTGATCTCTGCGTGTAACTTTTCTCTCCATTTCGCCGCCTTTGCCAATAATGGGCTCAATCTAAAGTTTTACTTGCGTGATCCAGAATTTCGCGCGTTTTTGGTGATTCAGTTCCTACTATGGCTGGTGGTGTTTACCATGCTGAGCGGGCATCAGGTTTATGAGAGCGCCACAGAAACCTTCACCCAGGCGCTATTTCAGTCGGTATCAATATCAACCACCGCGGGCTATACCACCACAACCTTTGCCCATTGGCCGTTGTTCCTCCCCGTTTTACTCCTGTTCTCGTCATTTATTGGTGGGTGTGCAGGCTCGACCGGTGGCGGGATGAAGGTCATTCGTATCTTGCTGTTGTCACTCCAAGGAACGCGAGAATTGAAACGCTTGGTGCACCCTCGCGCGGTATACACCATCAAAGTGGGTAATAAGGCGCTACGGCAGCAAGTGGTTGATGCCGTATGGGGGTTCTTCTCCGCCTACGCGCTGGTATTTGTCATTTGTATGTTGGCCTTGATAGCCACTGGCATTGAAGAGCTAACGGCGTTTTCAGCCGTTGCAGCGACCCTCAATAACCTAGGCCCAGGGCTAGGCGAAGTGGCTGCTCACTTTGGCGATATTAATGACACGGCGAAGTGGGTATTGATCCTTGCCATGCTATTCGGTCGTTTAGAAATATTCACATTATTGGTTTTATTTACTCCCACATTCTGGCGGAGCTAGCCGTATGGGGAAGGAGAGGACATGAGCGAGCAAAGCAACGCAACGCAAAAAGTCTTACTGCTACATTCCAGCCGAGAAGGGCAGACCAAGAAAATCCTGCATTTTATCGAGCAACAGCTGGGGGCTTCGGCGCAGTGTGAGGTGAAAGATATTCATCAGCGGCCAGACATTGATCTCAGCCAATACGATCGGATACTGATTGGTGCGTCTATTCGCTATGGCCATTTTAATAAAAAGCTATATCAATTCATTGATGCGCATGCAGATCAGCTTAAAACCGTGAAAGCAGCATTCTTTAGTGTCAATCTCACCGCGCGTAAACCGGGGAAAGATACGCCAGAAACCAGCGCTTATAGCCGTAAGTTTATCGAAAAGTCACCCTGGACCCCCGAACTGCATGGTGTCTTTGCCGGCGCACTCTACTATCCACGTTATAAATGGTTTGATCGAGTGATGATTCGCTTCATCATGCATATCACGGGTGGGGAGACGGATACGACCAAAGAGGTTGAATACACGGATTGGCGAAAAGTGGCGGAATTTAGCGAGCAATTTGCCCGCTTTTAGGCCATAACGCTGATTGTTTGACCGAACGGCGACTTTTTCTAAAAAAAGTCGCTTTTTAGTCTTGCGAAGGTGAGTGGTTTCTCTATAATGCGCCTCCATCGACACGGCACGCAGGGCAAGCGTTCAGCGAGCATGTCGAGAAAAAAATCAAATAAAAATAAACGCTTGACGTGATTTTTTAAAAGATTAAGATGGCCGACCTGCTTAACGCCAAGCGTTAGGGGAGTCAAAAAGAGGTTTTATTTCACCCGGCGGGTTGAGAATAAAAGATAAAATTTCTTCTTGACTTTAACGGCAAGGCGCGTAAGATACGCAGCCCTGACCAAGCGAAGCGCGGCTTCGCATCGTCAACGCTCTTTAACAATTTGACCTATGCAATCTGTGTGGGCACTCGTTGAGAATAGACAAAAAGATTTATTCGATGAACTGAGTGACCAAACGACAACTTTTACAGTTGTTCGGCACAGTCAATTCGTTT
>NZ_SATA01000010.1:0-90647 GCF_009377995.1 Salinivibrio sp. VGrn1 | reverse complement strand
GAAGCTGCGCTTCGCTTGGTCAGGGCTGCGTATCTTACGCGCCTTGCCGTTAAAGTCAAGAAGAAATTTTATCTTTTATTTTCAACCCGCCGGGTGAAATAAAACCTCTTTTTGACTCCCCTAACGCTTGGCGTTAAGTAGGTCGGCCATCTTAATTTTTTAAAAACTCACGTCAAGCGTTTATTTTTATTTGATTTTTTGCCTCGACATGGCAGTAAATCGCTTGCCGTGTCGATGTGGGGCGTAGTATAGCGACGCGGATCACACTGACAAGGGATTTTTACGTTTTTTATTTCGACTGAGCAATAATCCACCTAAAATGATGAATAACCAGCGATTTGAAACATTATTGATACGAGACCTTTACCGCAAGGTAACGCTGGCTTGTTTTCTTGGTCTTTTTCACGACATGCATTGCCGAAATGTTGTCATGTCATCACTTTAATCGTTCTATTTAATTACGCTTATGAAATCACCAGTTAATTTTGCTTTAGTCATCTGCATCGCCGTCCTTGGCGCAATTATTGTCAGCCTGATGGACGTCAGCTCACCCGCACTCTCGTTTGCTGTGGGTGCGATACTTAGTGGCCTGGCTTGCCTATATCTTCCTTTGCCCAACTTTATTCAGCCAGAGCAAGCACCATTTACATCTACCTCGTCGAGCGAAAAAGAAGAAGAGTCTCCGCAAAGTAAAACGCTATACGTTGGAAACTTACCTTATCGTGCGAATGAAAATGATGTACGCACGCTGTTTAGCGAACATGGAGAAGTGTTTGCCGTTCGTCTAATGAAAGACAAGCGGACGGGGAAACGCCGAGGGTTTGGTTTTGTGGTGATGGCCGCCGGGCATGCCGACGATGCTATCAATGCGCTCAATAATAATGTTTATGGTGAGCGGACACTTAAAGTCCGTGAAGCGAATGAGCCAAAAAAGCAGGCGAATAGCTGACATCCGTAAAACCTATCGATCGGATAAAGTCCGCCAAGGCATCGGCTTTAATAGGGGTTGCCGTCGCATAAGCGCAATGCTTCGACGTCGCTGCGGTAGCCCTTGCGTCGCTATCTAGACTCACCAGCGAGACCACGCGACGCGCAATCGCCTCTCCCGAATCAATTAAGTGGACTTCATCCCCCACCACTGATTGAATTTCATCACGCAGTAAAGGGAAGTGAGTACAGCCGAGCACGAGGGTATCGACGCTCGCTTTAAACGGACGCAATATCGCCGCTAGATCTTGCTGGTTCACCGCCTCACCCCGGAGTTTGCGCTCTGCCATATGCACGAGTGCCGTGGTACCGACTGAGACTACCTGGCAATCTTTGGCAAAGTCAGCCACCAATTGTTCGGTATACGGACGAGCCACCGTGGCGGGTGTTGCTAATAAGCCAATCGCCTTTTGCTGACTCATTGCGGCCGCAGGCTTGATCGCGGGTACAACCCCCACGACCGGAAGCGCCAACTGCTGACGGAGCGTGGGTAATACCAGCGTCGATGCTGTATTGCATGCAATGACGACGATATCAATATCATGATGCGCACACACAGCGCGCACTTGAGCCGCCACCCGTGTGACCAAGCGCGAGTCATCTAACTCACCGTATGGAAAAGCTTCGTTATCGAACAAATAGGTGTAGTTAGCGTCAGGAAGCTGGTCTCGTACCGACTGGTAAATCGATAAGCCACCCACACCAGAGTCAAAAATCAAAATATTGGGCTGCGCCATGGGACACTCATGCAATCAATAAGGCCCTTATCATAACGACAAGGGCGTGAAGAAAGCTAGTTTCGCCGAGAAGCAATCACTAGTACTGATAGTCCAACGTCATAAAATAGGCGCGCTCAGCGGCAGGGTACCCACCCGCAGTCTCATACTCTTTATCAAACACATTATCGACTTTGCCTTTCACGGTCAGATTTTCAGTCGCCCGATAGGAGGCAGTGACCGTCCACAGGCTATAACTTCCCAACATATCTCCGCCGGAATAATCAAGACGCTCACTTTGATACTGCCACTGAGTACCGAGTTGCACCTGCTCCCATTGGTACGATGCATCCCATTTCGCCACCCGTTTGGCGCGACGAGCTAGCTGCTCGCCCGTTTTATCATTTTTAGGATCTTTATATTCTAACGATATGCGGTTATTTAAAGAGCGCACATCAAAGTTAGTGATAAATTCAACCCCCTTAATCGTTACCTCTTCAACATTGCGATATTTACTCGTCGCGAGATCGTAATCAATCATATTATCGATATGGTTGATGTAGCCGGTAAGCGACCAATCGATGTCTGCAGTTAAGCCATGCAGAGCAAGCTCGGTATTTGCGGATTCATCTGGATTTAAGTTTTCATCTCCATACTGACCATAAAGCTCAGTAAAAAGCGGTGCTTTGAAGGCGGTGCTATAACTGGCGACCAATTGATACCCTTCCGCTATCGCAAGACCCGCGCTTGTCTGCCACGTCGTATGCTGCCCGTATTGTTCGTTATCATCCAAGCGCACGCTTGCTTCAATAGATAGTGGCTCTACTGGGCTAAATTGCGTTAAAAAGTAAGTGCCCAGGTTATCGCGCGGATTGATTGCAATATCATCGGGGTTGGTAATCAAGCTTCCTTCATTAAAGGTATCGTGTCGATAATCCACACCACCGCCAAGCAGCCAACCCTCCGAGGCTTGATACTGGAGTCCCAACGAGGTAGAGACTTGTTCCAAATCAGAGTTTTTATTCTCCTTGCGCGCACTGCCAGGAAAGTAGTCATACTTATCTCGCTGAGAAAACTCCCCGCTCAGCGTTGCACTCCAGACCCCTGAGCGATAATTCAGATTGCCAGCCAGTGCTTGGCTTTCTAACCAGCCATGTTTCAAGCTCCCTGAATAATCGTAATCGTATTCATTCTGGTACCAGCGCCCGGTGATATCGGCCGACCAAGATGCATTCCAACGATGGCTGTATCCAAGTTGTGCATTGCGGCCAGTAAAACCATGCTGATCGCCACGGTTACTCGGCGTCGGATGAACATTGTATCCATCACTGGACTCATACCCAGCCATGCCAGAGAAGTGACCGTTATCGCCCAATTTTGTTGCCCATGCGCCACTAACAGCATGATGATCCAAACTGCCCATGGTTACGGAAACATTGGCTCGCTCTTTATCGGTTTTGGTGATGATATTGATCACACCACCAATCGCACTCGACCCATACAGTGTGGCGCGTGCGCCGCGAATGATCTCAATCCGCTCGATACTGTTTACTGGGATCTGATTAAAATCCACCGAGCCTGTGATGGACGAGGCCATACGCACCCCATCAATCAAGACTAAAGAGTGGTCTGATTCTGTGCCGCGCATAAAAATAGAGGCAAGTTGGCCACGGCCTCCGCTTTGCGCAATCTCGATGCTCGGCACCGTACGCAATACATCGACAAGGCTTCGAGCCTGCAAGCGCGCAATGTCTTGACGCGTCAAAATGGTTGCCGATTGCAACACTGAGGCATCGGACTGCGCAAACCGACTGGCGGTCACCACCACCGTTTCGGTGTTTGGCTCGGCCCACGTGCTCACAGGAAAAAATGACGCTGCCACTAGGCTCGCCACTATCTGTTTGTTCATTGGTTGTTCCTTCCTATCGCGAGAATGTGCAGCGACGTGCTGCGTCTGTGGGCTGTATTCGGACTTAAGAGCATGGCTTTCGCCGCCTACTGCTAACGACTTCCCATCGCATACTATTTATCAGCATTGGCGACAGTGTCTGACCTTGGGTCGGGTTAGGGTCGTTCTCTTACACCGCTGCGCGTCAGTTGCGGGCTCTCACCGCATTCCTGTGACCCGTCACATATAGCAAGACAGGATCACTTTCCCACGCCTGGATATTAGCCGTCTAGATGGATATTGTCCATTGATAACCTTATTGAATAAGGGAGAATCGTGAGCAAGGGTGGACATAGCTGGGGATTTGTCTAAAATCTGCGCTCATTTTCCAATCGCTGAGGCAGCCATCATGACCAAGGCTCACACCGCCGTTGACTACGACACACAGCTTGCTGAGAAAGTCCAACGACTCAATGCACAACTCGCGCCGTTTCACGCACCTGAGCTAGAGATCTTTCGCTCACCGGAAACCCACTATCGGATGCGCGCAGAGTTTCGGGTATGGCATGAAGGCGACGACTTGTATTACATCATGTTTGATCCTGCGACCAAGCAGAAGTACCGGGTCGATACCTTTCCTGCCGCGAGCCGCTTGATCAATGACCTCATGCCGCTATTAATGGAGGCCATCAAGCCCAACGACGCCTTACGACGTAAACTGTTCCAGGTTGATTTCCTCTCCACTCTAAGCGGTGAGATCTTGGTATCGTTGCTCTATCATCGCCAGCTAGACGAAGAGTGGGACAGCGCCGCGCAAGCGCTTAAACAACGTTTGAACGATGAGGGCTTTAATCTCAATTTGATTGGCCGTGCGCGCAAGCAAAAGAAAGTGCTAGACCGCGACTACGTTTTAGAAAAGCTCAATGCCGATGGTCAGACGCTGATCTACCAGCAAATTGAAAACAGCTTTACCCAACCCAACGGGCCGGTGGCGGAGAAAATGCTGGAATGGGCCATCGATTGCACTCGCGATAGCCAAGGTGATTTGCTGGAGCTGTATTGCGGGAACGGCAACTTTTCCCTCGCCTTGGCGAAAAACTTTCGCCGCGTCCTCGCCACCGAGCTGGCGAAACCCTCAGTGCAATCAGCGCAGTACAATATTGCCGCCAACAACATCGACAATGTGCAGATTATTCGCATGTCTGCCGAAGAATTCACTCAGGCGATCAATGGCGAGCGCGAGTTCCGCCGCTTAAAAGATCAAGGGGTGACACTGAGTGACTATCAGTGCAATACCATTTTTGTCGATCCCCCTCGTGCGGGCATGGATGATGAAACCTGCAAAATGGTGCAAGGTTACGATCGGATTTTATATATCTCCTGTAACCCTGAGACCTTGGTCGAGAACTTAGAGCGCCTAAGCCAAACACACCGCATTAGTCGCTGTGCGCTGTTTGATCAATTCCCGTTCACCCACCATACCGAAGCAGGGGTGTGGTTAGAGCGCAAATAGTCACGGCAAGCAAGCGCGGATAAACGTAAAAAGGCGTCTTCTCGACGCCTTTTTTGGGTTTCAATCACAGCTGTTTTAGAGGCAATTAGACGTCAGAGGCGGTATCATTTTTCGCTTTGCGGCTGAAAAAGCCCAGTTTGTGGCCGACCCAGAACGCCAGTGCCATGGCAACCAAAATCGAGAAGAAGTTGCCACCCAGCTCTGGCATTTGCATACGGATAAACGCTGAATAGCCAAATGCCCCCACCAAGAAGCAGGCAAACGCAATCAGCGGCGTGCCTTCCGTCAGTGGCTGGCGTTCGTGAAGTTGGTAGCAAGCGTGCACGGCCAGTACAAACGCAAGAATGGGAAAAATAGAAAATGCCACACCACTGACGAACAGTGTCGCGAGAGTTGCACTTCCACAAATGCCGGTAACCAGTGCCAGCAGCAAAAATTTACGTTCTGATTTCACTTGCTCGTGTTCCATGTCTTCACCTGTTTTATGACAGTTTTTCCTGTAAGGCTCGCCGCTCCCGGTCTTTTCGGTACCAGTAAGCTCCCTTGGCTATCATGCGCAATTGTAACACCATGCGCTCGGCCAATTCTGCGCGGGCGTGAGGATCGAGATCAAGCGCTTCCGCGCCCATATTAAAGACCAAGATCACACATGCTTCCGACTGATTGTACGCTTCTTCATAGGTGAGCTGCGTACGAGATTGTAAATACTCGGTCAACTCAGCAACAAAATGTTGGATTTCCCTTGCCACGGCGGCACGAAACGCCGAAGAGGTGCCTGAACGCTCGCGCAAAAGCAACCGAAACACATTGGGGCTGCTCTCGATAAACTCCATAAAGGTTTCGACCGAGGTACGCACCACACTGCCTTCCGCGGCTATCCGCTGACGCGCCTGACGCATCAGTTGACGGAGCAATAGCCCGCCCTCATCAACCATGGTTAACCCCAGCTCATCCATGTCTTTAAAGTGGCGGTAAAAAGAGGTGGGCGCGATTCCCGCCTCTCGCGCCACTTCGCGCAAGCTGAGGCTGGAAAAACTGCGCTCAGCACTGAGCTGGCTGAACGCCGC
This sequence comes from Salinivibrio sp. VGrn1, assembly GCF_009377995.1. Lineage (NCBI taxonomy): Bacteria > Pseudomonadati > Pseudomonadota > Gammaproteobacteria > Vibrionales > Vibrionaceae > Salinivibrio > Salinivibrio sp. VGrn1. The sequence continues at coordinate 84,476 of NZ_SATA01000010.1, read as the reverse complement.
ATCAATGACAGAACGGCGCGTTTTTTCTTTTTGTTGTGCTCGAATACCCATCGCACTCTATCCATGGTCACCATGCTGCCACTATACGCAATTTTAGCGTTTAAATCAGCCAATCCAGGCAGTGTTCCCCATCGCGGCGGCGCGGATTTGAACACAGATTTGCTCGCGAAAGTTAACCTTACGGATAATAAGCGTTAAACTGGTCATAAATAGATGTTGCAATAATGAAAATAAGGTCTGAACCCTATGAGCAAGTCGAGCACTCGCCCGCAAGATCATTTTGATGCGATCGTGATAGGTAGTGGCCCCGGCGGTGAAGGTGCCGCTATGGGCTTATCCAAAGCGGGTAAGCGGGTGGCAGTGATTGAGCGAGAAAGCACCGTTGGCGGTGGCTGTACCCATTGGGGCACCATCCCGTCTAAAGCACTACGCCACACTGTCAGCCGGATCATTGAATTCAATCAAAGCCCTATCTACACCCAAAACAGCAAGAGTATCCACAGTACTTTCTCACACATTCTCAGCCATGCTGAATCGGTCATAGGCAAACAAACCCGTATGCGCCAAGGGTTCTATGACCGAAACCAATGTACCCTGCTCCATGGTAGCGCCGAATTTGTCGATGCGCATACCTTAACCGTGCATCATAGTGATGGCAGCGCTGATACCTATACAGCCGATCACTTTGTGGTTGCTACCGGCTCTCGCCCTTATCAACCCGCTGATGTGGATTTTTCCCACCCACGCATCTACGACAGTGACTCCATTTTGTCGTTAGCCCATGACCCGCGCCACGTGATTATCTATGGCGCAGGCGTGATTGGCAGTGAATATGCGTCTATTTTCCGTGGGCTCGGGGTCAAAGTGGATTTAATCAACACCCGTGATCGCTTGCTGTCGTTTTTGGACAACGAAATCTCTGATGCTTTGTCTTATCACTTTGGCAGCAGTGGTGTCATGATCCGCAATGATGAGACCTATGAGCGCATTGAGGGCACCGACGATGGCGTGATTGTGCACCTGGAGTCAGGCAAAAAAATGAAAGCAGATTGCCTGCTGTATGCCAATGGCCGCGCAGGCAATACCGATAAACTCAATTTGTCCTCGGTCGGCCTTACACCTAACTCGCGTGGGCAGCTCGACGTTGATAGCGAAAGCTACGCAACAGACGTGGGGCATATCTATGCCGTCGGTGATGTGATTGGTTATCCTAGCCTTGCCAGTGCCGCTTATGATCAAGGGCGCGTGGTGGCCGAAGCCATTTGCCAAGGCAACGCCAACGTGCGCTTGATTGAACACATCCCCACGGGAATCTATACCATTCCAGAAATCAGCTCAGTGGGTAAAACCGAGCAAGAGCTCACCGCAGAAAAAGTCCCGTATGAAGTTGGCCGATCGCTATTCAAGCACTTAGCACGCGCGCAAATCGCGGGGATGGATGTCGGCAGTTTAAAAATCCTTTTCCACCGCGATACCCGCGAAATATTAGGCATTCACTGCTTTGGCGAGCGCGCCTCGGAAATCATTCATATCGGCCAAGCGATTTTTGAGCAAAAAGGCGAAGGGAATACCATCGATTATTTTGTGAATACCACCTTCAACTACCCGACCATGGCCGAAGCTTACCGGGTGGCAGCCCTCAATGGCTTAAATCGTTTGTTCTGAACCGGTCATAAAAGAAAACGGCACCTGGCGGTGCCGTCAATCATTACGATGCCTGCAGTATCGACGACCACGCGAGCGACTCATCCCCCAACACAATAAAGTTAGGGTTCTGTAATGAGTCCCGTTCGTTGTACGACAAGGCCCCCAGCTCTGTGCTCAGAATACGTCCACCCGCTTGCTCAACAATGCATTGGGTAGCGGCAGTGTCCCACTCCCCCGTCGGCCCTAGGCGTAAATAACAGTCGACCGCGCCTTCTGCGACCAAGCAGGCTTTGAGTGCCGCGGAGCCTAATGGCACCAAATCATAATTAATTTCAGGTGCCAGCTTTTCGGTGACCGCATGAATATCTTGACGGCGACTGATGGCGATAGAGAGTGAGGTAATCGTCTCTTCTCGCTTCATTGTCGAGATGCGATGCATTTCGCCATCTGGGGTGATTTTCCAGGCCCCTTTGTCTTGACAAGCATAGTAGGTCACCCCGGAGACGGGGGCATAGACCACGCCCATGACGGGATGGTTATCCTCCACCAGCGCGATAATAGTGGCAAAGTCACCACTGCCTGCAATAAACTCTTGGGTACCGTCGAGGGGATCAATCAACCAATAGCGCTGCCATTGCTGACGGTCGCTTAATGGCACACCACAGTCTTCTTCTGATAATACGGGGATGTCTGGCGTCAACGCGGTGAGCTTTTCCGTGATCAGCTTATGTGCCGCCAAATCAGCACTGGTTACTGGGGTTTGGTCACTTTTAGTGATCGCTTCAAAATCACCGTCTTGGTAAATATCTAAAATAACCTGACCCGCAGAGCGAGCAATATCAATCACCTCGGGTAACAACTCAGGCAATGCCATGCCTCACCTCTCAGATTGTAAGTACTTCAGCGCCATCATTAATGCGGTGATACTGCGCGCTTCACAAAAATCACCGTGGGTGAGTAACTCTTCCGCTTGGGCAAGTGGCCAACGAATGATTTCAAGCGGTTCAGGCTCATCCCCTTCCAAGCTTTCTGGATACAAATCACGTGCCAACATCAGCGTCATGCGGCTAGAAAAGTACGACGGTGCCAGAACAACCTCTTTCAGTGGCACTAGCTCACGGGCACCTTGCCCAATTTCCTCTTTCAGCTCCCGCACCGCCGCTTGCTCGGGCGCTTCACCCGGGTCAATCAGCCCTTTGGGAAAGCCTAGCTCATACTGTTCTGTGCCTGCGGCATATTCGCGTACCAGTAAGAGGTCGCCCGATTCGGTCACCGGCACCATCATCACAGCATTGCGCCCCGACGGTTTCATCCGCTCATAGGTACGCTCGACGCCATTACTAAAAATCAGCTCCAGCGACTCCACTTTAAACAAGCGAGAAGTGGCGACCACCTGCTTAGACTGAATGTAAGGAAGTTTACGCTGCGTCATATCGTGATTTGCCACCCTTTTTGATAAGCCTATCAGGCCTTGTTAGCCGCGAAAAGAAAAGCGATAGCGTCCTTGATTATCCGGCGCACCCAACCAAGAGAGAGGTGCTTTCATCGGCTCAGGATAGGCCGGCCCCGGCTTCAGCCATCCTGACACAGAGTATCGCCCAGACGGTGTAATTGACAATGAAAACTTATTACTCAACGAGGGGGAATCGCCTTGACCCTGCGCAGCGACACCTTGGCCATCACAGGCGAGAGAAGCACGCAATGGAATATCATTGAGCCGCCCTGAGGGCAGGGTGAGTCCGGCCTGCTGCCACTGAATCTGCCCCGCTAACTGCTGACACCCTGACTCGGCCAACACCGCCTCGCGTACAATCACATCAAGCCGGCCATCAATCGCCACACTCGGCGGTAACGCCACCGAACGGGTCAGCAGATGCGCGGGAGCAGAGAGCAAGGTTTGAGAAAGCGTTAGCTCGGTGCCATTAAAGCCCACCACACCTTTACCACTGACACCTTGAGGGCTTTGGACCTTTATCGCGGCTTCCAGCGTGGCGCTGGTCAATAGCCGGTGCCAATGGAGATCCCATTGTATTGGGCCGACAGCCTGATCTTGCCAACGCAGTTGCCTGACTTGCCCCTGCCACACGGTGCCGTTGATCCCACTCAGCTGTAGCTCGGCCGGCAAAGGCGCTAAGCGCAATAGTGTTGCTGGGGCGTGCACTATCGCACTCACAACGAAAACCAATACACACCCCACCCCTATCAGCGTTTTCTTCCACATCGTTTACCGCTCCAGCTGCAGTCGGGTTACTTGCACCACACCGGCCGTATCGGTCGCTTCAGTGCTCAGGCGAGCGACTTGAATGCCGTGCAGCTGAGAGAGTTGCTCGAACCACCGTAGTAATTGATTAAACGGTAGAGGTTCGAGCCCCAATTGCACGCTGTCCTCCCCAGGCTGCAACCGTGTAATGGTAAGATTAAACTCACCCGCACTGGCCGCGATCACTTGGTTGAGCGGTTGGCTTCGACTGGCCACTGCTTGGCGACTGCGTCCAGACTGTGAGCGCAATTGCATGATGTGATTGCGCTTTTGTTGTAGCTCATTGTAAACCTTTCGCTCACTGACCAATGCGGCGCGCGCTTGCTCCGCCTGTGTCTGTATCGGCACCACGATGCCCCAATACAGCAAACTTAACAGCAGCACTCCCGCCGCAATCAACACGAGCCGTTGCTCGCGCAAGCTGATCGACTGCCACTGAGACTGAATACGTGCGATCATGATTGGCTCCTTAGGGTAAATTCACCGCTGACCGTCTCACCACTGCGATTAAGCTGCCCCAAATCTGTCGCATAATGCTGACTCAAGGTGGCACGTAAACGCTCAAACTGCGCGAAATCATTGCCAGTTGCTCGCAGTATCAAGGCTTCTCGATTGGCTTGGTAGCGCAGCGCCTCGAGCTCGATACCAGGCACATCTTCCAGTAGAGGAGCCAGTTCGACCAGCCAGGGTAAAAGCGCCGCATCATGTTGTTGTTTTTCTAGCCGAGCTATCTCTGCATCCATTTGCCGCACCATGTATGAGCGAGTCGGGATCCGCTCGTACTCGGGCAAGGTTTGGCGAAAAAGGGCTTCACTTTGTCCCCGTAATGCACGGGCTTGTTGCTGGGTGTCACGAATCGACAACCACTGTTCGACGCCAAGCAATCCAGCCATGGCGATCAACAGACAGGCTGCGGGCAAAAAGGGTCTAAGTGTCTGCTTGGTTTGACTTTGAGGACGATATCCGCCGGTCAGTAGGTTTGCCGTCACGCCATGACTCTGCACCGCTAATAGATGCATTGCGTGATCTGACTGCCACTCGACAGGGAGCGGTAACGCGCTCAAGGGATTGTCAGCCTGCGGCTTGTCGTCGCCATAGCCTTTGATAGTGAGAGAGTCGGCCTGCTCAGGTGACAGGGTTTCCTCACTGTCTTGGCGGTGTTGCCACCAAGTCTGCCCCCAAAAGGCGAGCCAGTCCGCCGAGCCTACCACGCCTTGATTTGCACTAAAACGGCACAGCCACTGTTCACCCAATGCCAAGAGTGAGAGCGAATCAGACGACCAAGGCACACAAAGCACATCGGGGATCCACTGGCGAGCATCAATGCCTGCCTCATCCAGCGCGTGTTGCCAAGCTTGCATTTGCTGGTGCGCTACCACGGCGACATGTGCGGTGTCTGCCTGGGTGTCAACAATACTCACATGTACTGCTTCCACCTCTTCCGCCAAGGCTTCCTCGAGCAAGTAAGGCACCACCTTGTCGCGTTGGCGCCGTGAGCCTGGGGGCAATGTTACCGAGGTTAATGTCAGCCACGTGCTGTCCACCAGCACCACTACTCGCCGCGTTTGTGCTTGCTCGGTTAACGCTGACAGTTGCTGACAACTGCCGCTCTCAACCACTTGGTTATCACTGGCACGAACCTGCGCCCAATAAATGGGCTGGCTGGCATCACTGATCCTTATTATCAGTCGCTCGCTCACGCATTCCTCCGAACCGACGGCGCAAAACAGAAACCTCGCCATCGTCTTGATAGTGCAATAGTGCCTGGATGTGACGTTGGGCAGAGGCCACCTGCACATCGGCTTGTAATAAAAAGAACTCGCTGGTCACGCTGAGATGGGACACGACTCGCTCTCGCTCGGCGTCATCAAACTCGGTGAGGTTCAAGGTATCGATAAACGCGGCCACACTTTTCCACCCTTCCTCCGGGCGCTGGGCAATCACCTGCTGGGCTTGTTCCACCGGTAACGCGGAGGTAAATAGGGCTGAAAGCAAAGGCGCTTGCTTCTCGGTTAAGGTATTCACATTGACCTTAAGCTCAGCGCTAGGCAACGCGCAAAGCTGAGGCGAGGCGCGCCGAAACACATCACCATTCACCCCGCGCACCGCACGCCACTCACTCACACCGGCCAGCAAAGCATCCGCCGTCACATACGCAGGCTGCACGCTTTCATAATGCGCGTCTTCCGCCCCGAGAGACTGATCCAGCTGATTGTTTTCATCAATAAAATCACGGCTTGCCTGAGCAATCACATCCGCTTGATAATCCTCTTCCACATACTGCCCCACTAGCGCCCGTAATACGGTGACCTCATAAGGTGTCGCCCCACCCACTTTGGCGCCACGTAACTGTAAACTATTGAGGTTAAAACAGGCGCTCGCATCTTGTAAGTGTCCACTTACTTTTCCACCATCCAGCGGGAAGGTTCGAGCGGGCTCTGCCCAGGTTTGACTTAAGTTCACCGTTTCACTGCCTGCTAAGCTCTCGCGCAATACCGATGCCGCCAAGCCTTCAATCGCATTGCCAAACCAATACGCTTGCTGAAAATGCAGCTGGTTTTCGGCGCGGTGGTAGTTGGTGTATAACCGCGCCGCCATGCTTCCGGCAATCGCGGTCATCAGCGCCATGATCATCATCACCACCAAAAGGGCGGCGCCCTGCTGACGATTCATTGTGCCTCCCGCTGCAGTGGTGCCGGCAAGGTTTGCCCCGCCACGAGATAAGTGCGCACTAACTGCCCGTAGCGAGGATGGGTAAAGCGCACTTGAACGGCTTTCGGCAATGCATGTTTGGTATCAAAACTGTCTTGCCAATCCTGTTTGACGTAGAAGCGAAAGGTCAAATCATCAATATCACTGAGCAGCGTCGCCACCGCGGGTTCATCACTCGCGGCTTGGTCTGGGTAACGCCAGCGCAAGCGTTCCAGCTTGCCATCTCTCTGACGGTACCCGACCGCTACCACTTCTCCGCGTGGAAAGCGCATTTGTGGGTTAATCCAGCCCGTGCGGGTAAAGCGCACGCCCATCCCATCACTTTGTAATACCTCTGAACCCGCGATCAGCAACTGCTCTGTTGGCGCTTGTCCTTCGACCCGCTGACGTCTTGCCGCCATTTGACGAAAGTCACTGTCCATGATCACCAACGCGCGCTGCAGCTTCTGTAAGGTCTCACCCACCTGCTGAGACTGCTCGTCACTGCGCTGCACGGTTTGCAGTACTTGGTATGCGGTCAGACTAATGCTGGCGAATACCACCAACGCCAACAGCACTTCCAATAAGGTAAATCCTCGTTCAACGCGTGGCGACATAGGTCCTCACGGTCACTAACGGGTTATCGGTCTCTGCGGCGGCAGCCACTGACATATCAACCGCACGTAACTGGCCCGTTTCTGTGGCGACTGGCACCAACTGCCATTGCCATTGTTGCCCCGCCATCTCGGTGGTACCTTGTGTGGCTTTATCTGGCACCTTAGCGCTGAGCACCACCTCGGCGAGTTGATTATCCGCCACCATAGCGGCTAAGGTTTTTTGTTCTAAGCGACTCAGTGAGCGGGTGTGCTGTCCAGTGGCTTTCATCACACTCAGCGCCGCCACGGCAAAGATCGCCACCGCGACTAAGACCTCAAGCAAGGTCATTCCCTGCTGCGAGTTAGCGCGTACTAACATCATCACCCTCTCCTGCTCGCTGCCAGGTAAACTGCGCCAGTTCATTCGCTTTGAGCTGCCAGACCGCACGGCCATCTGTTTCAATCATCAGGGTAAACGGTGTCAGCTCACCATTGGGCAGTAGCCAGATTTGCGGTGGCGCCACCGCCTGCTCATCGTCTTCGTCAAATAAATCCTCAAACAGCGGCTTATCCTCGAACAACCTATCTTGTTGCTGCCAACCAAAGCCATCCATGGTTAAGACAAAGCGGCTTTGCTCTGGCAGGCGGCCTTGGGTCGCCCAGCGGTCACTGCTAACAGGTTGCCATTGCTCTTGTCCCAACACTAAAAGTTGATAGCGCTGTTGTTCGATACGCACGCCATAGGTGCGTCCTTCCAACCAACTTTGCTCTGCCCACAGCTTCATCCGCTGATACAGTGCTTGCCCGGCTTCTTGTGTGCGAGTGTCCGCCGGCTCAGGCATCACCATTATCACGCCTGAGGTGCTCACCGCGACGATGACGACCACCAGCAGGATCTCTAATAAGGTAAAGCCGGCCGCTTGACGCATGTTATTGCAGCTCGTTGAGGTTCCAGTTACCAATGTCTTGGTTGACCCCTTCCCCACCTTCTTGGCCATCAGCGCCTAAAGAAAAGATATCAACAACACCGTGCTCGCCTGGGCTGACATAGCGATAGTCATTGTTCCACGGGTCTTGCGGCAGACGTTTGATGTAACCTTGCGCGGGGTAGTTACGGGGGACCGGATCACTTTGTGGCTGGGTCACTAGCGCGTCTAAGCCTTGATCGGTGGTGGGGTACTGATTGTTATCCAATTTGTACATATCCAGCGCATTTTCAAGCGCACTGACATCCGCCACCGCTTTTTTCACCGCGGCTTTGTCTTTGTTGCCCAGCAAGTTTGGGGCAACAAAGCTGGCTAGCAGGCCAATAATCACCACCACCACCATGACTTCGAGCAACGTGAAACCTTGTTGACGACGCATTTCTTTCTCCTTGTTAAAATTCATAAAATCACAAACCGACCATGTCATTCATGGCAATAATTGGCATCAAGGTGGCCACCACGATAAAAAGCACTAACCCGGCCATCATTACAATCATTAACGGGCCAAATACTCCCAGGGCAACATTGACTTGCGCCTCAAAATCTTTGTCTTGGTTATCGGCTGCGCGTGAGAGCATCGGCTCCAGCTCGCCACTGCGCTCACCGCTAGCAATCATATGTAGCATCATCGGCGGAAACAGCCCGGATTGGTCAAGCGCAACACGCAAGCTAGCCCCCTCACGCACTTTATCGGCGGCCTCTAATACCCGTTTGCGCACATACTGGTTAGTGATCACTTGCGCGGCAACCTTCATTCCGTCCAACAAGGGAATCGCACTGGCGGTGCAAATCGCTAAGGTACGAGCAAAACGCGATGTATTGAGGCCGCGAGCAACACGGCCAAGAATGGGCAGAGAAAGCTTTTGCTTATCCCAGGCAAGACGACGCTGGGTGTCTTTCAGCAATAGACGAATCCCCATACTGACAAGAACCAGCCCACCGACCACCCACACGCCCCACTGGGTGATAAAGTCACTGGCGTTTAAGAGAAATTGGGTTGATGCGGGCAGTGATTGCCCCGTTTGGACAAATTGACCGACGATATCAGGTACCACGGTGGCCAACAGGAAGGCGACAATCAGTACCGAGAAAAATGTCAAAATCGCCGGATACAGCATGGCTTGTAACAAAGTGGCTTGAATGCGTTGACGGTTTTCCACATAGTCCGCAAGGCGTTCGAGGACGGTGCCCAAGTGGCCTGCTTTTTCACCGGCTGAAATCATCGCCCGGTAGAGTTCGTCAAAGACATTGGGGTAATCCGCCAACGCATCGGCGAGTGTATACCCTTCCATCACTCGCGCGCGCACACTGGTCATCATGCTGCCAATTCGCGGCTTCTCGGCCTGCTCTGCCACCGCTTTTAAGCACTCTTCGAGAGGCATCGCCGCCTCAATCAAGGTCGCCAACTGACGGGTGATCAGTGACAGCTCCTGGGTGCTAATACCGCGCCCGCGCTGACGAAAAAGCGGCTGAGAAGCCGTACTTTTTTGTGTCGCACGCTTACGGGTAGTGGCCTGGACATCGAGGGGAGTAAAGCCCTTGTCACGCAATTGTTGCCGCGCTTGGCGTGCCGTGTCGGCTTCAATCACGCCCTTGCGTTTGCGTCCTCGTGCGTCCAGTGCTTGGTAGTCAAAGGCGGCCATTAACTCTCCTTGGTCACTCGCATCACTTCTTCCAGGGTGGTTTCCCCGTTCAGCACTTTGGCCAAGCCGTCATAGCGGATACTGGGGCTTTGCGCCCGCACCGCCTCCTCGATGGCATGCTCACCGGCATCATGGTGAATCAGTGCTTGTACGTTCTCATCCACGGTCAACAACTCATGGATCCCCGTGCGGCCGCGGTAGCCTTTTTGGTGACAATGCTCGCAACCACTTGGTTTATATAAGGTGATGGTTTCGCCTTGATTGGCAAGCCCCACATCTGCAAACAATTGTTGCTGCGTTTCGTCGGCTTGATAGGGCACTCGACAGTGTTCGCACAGGGTACGGACCAAGCGCTGCGCCAATACACCAAGTAGCGATGATGAAAGCAAGAAAGGCTCAATCCCCATATCGCGCAAGCGCGTCACCGCGCCAATGGCAGTGTTGGTATGTAATGTGGACATCACCAAATGGCCGGTCAGGGAGGCTTGAACCGCAATTTGCGCGGTTTCTAAGTCGCGAATTTCCCCCACCATCACCACGTCAGGATCTTGACGCAACATCGCACGCAAACCGCGAGCGAAGGTCATATCGACTTTCGGGTTGACTTGGGTCTGGCCAATACCGGCCAGATCGAACTCGATCGGATCTTCAACGGTGAGGATATTCCGATCCTCACTGTTAATGGTTTGTAATCCTGCGTATAAGGTGGTGGATTTCCCCGACCCGGTCGGCCCGGTGACCAGTAAGATACCATGAGGCTTGTGAATAAGGGTTCGGAAGCCTTGGTGAAGCGCTGGTGCCATGCCAAGTTGGGCTAAATCAAGTTGTACGGCATTCTTATCGAGTAAACGCATCACCACACGCTCACCGTGTGATGAAGGCATGGTCGACACCCGCACATCGACCGCACGGCCACCTATACGGACTGAAATACGACCATCTTGCGGCACGCGCTTTTCGGCAATATCCAGCTTGGCCATGACTTTCACTCGAGAGACTAACAGCGGCGCCAGTTTACGACTCGGAGAGAGGACTTCTCGTAACACACCATCAACACGGAAACGAATCGATAACTCATGCTCAAAGGTTTCAATGTGGATATCAGACGCACTTTCTTTGATCGCTTCCCCCATCATCGCGTTTATGAGCTTGATGATCGGGGCATCATCTTCTGATTCCAGCAGGTCTTCACTTTGAGGCAACTCCTCCGCGAGAGAGAAAAAATCATCACTGTCTGCATCCGCGCCAATATCGGCCATTAGCTGTTGAGCATCTGCGCTATCGCGTTGATACAAACGGGTGAGATGTTGGTCAAAGTCACTGTCTGACACAATTTCAGGGGCACAACTTTTTCCTAACACCCGTTGAACCTCGGCAAGGGTGTTCGGTGTCACAGACGACAAGCACAGTAGGCGTGCAGGCTCAGTGTCATTGAGTAATATCACCCCATGACGGCGGGCAAAGCCAAAAGGCAACTGCCAACGAGCGTCCGGATCTCGGCTGAGCTCTGTCGCGCGATCACTCATCCTGCTAGCTCCGCTTTTAGCGCGCGTACCTCGGCAGGCATCACTGCCTCGCTGTTGTAATCTGGCAGCACCGGCTTTTCGGCATCCGGCATCAGCTTCACGCCGTCTTGTGCCCGTAACAGCTGCTCAGCTCGAATATAGTTGTACTTACGCTGCGTCACGCCATCCGCTGTTAAGCCGGTACGAATAATGGTCGGCTTGATAAACAGCATCAGGTTCTTCTTTTCAGTCTGGGTCGAGGTCGACTTAAACAAGTGACCTAACACGGGAATATCTCCCAGTACAGGGACCTTGGACTCACTCTCTACCGTGCGTTCATCAATCAAACCACTTAGCACAATCATCTGTTGGTCGCCTACCATCACGGAAGTGGTCAACTGGCGCTTGCCAAAGCGCACATCCACAGCACCGCTCGCGCCAAGTACGTTAGACACCTCCTGCTCGATATCCAATAGCACCGCCGATCCTTCATTGATTTGAGGGGTCACCTTCAGCTTGATGCCAACATCTTTACGCTCGACCGTTTGGAACGGGTTATCGTTATTCGAGCCAGTTTGCGAGCCGGTGATGACGGGTACCTCTTCCCCCACCACAAACGAGGCTTCTTGGTTATCCAGTACCATCAGATTGGGCGAAGACAGAATATTGGATTCATTGTTCGAGGCCACTGCTGTCACCAATGCCGTCCAATCGCCCATGATCACCCCAGCCGCGAGGCCATTTAGCCCCCCCAAGACTTCATTGAGCGCCGAGTAATCACCCGATTCAGTCACTTCGACTGGCGTTTCAACTCCATCGATGATTCGAGTTTCGGTACGTGTTCTATCTTTGGTGGCTTCTTGGCCGCCAAGATAACTCGAAACCCCCACCCCTGTGTTATTAAACTGAATGCCCCCGTTTTCGAGCGACCCCCATTGCACCCCTAAATTGGCCCCATCGGATTCGGACATTTCCACAATCAGTGCTTCAATCAAGACTTGCGCACGGCGAATATCAAGCTGAGAAATCACGCTCTCTAAGGTTTTCAATATATCGGGCGGCGCGGTAATCACCAGCGCATTGGTCCCTTGGTGGGCGGAAATCTGCACCGTCTGTTGTGTCGAGCCTGGCTTGCTCTTTTTCTCTTTTTCTTCCAGCAGATTATCCGACACCCCTTTAAGCACATCGACCACCTCGTCCGCTTTGGCATAGCGCAAGTAAATCACTCGGCTATTCCCGGTCGTCGCCATCTCTTTGTCCAACTGTCGGATCAGTTTTTTCACCCGCTCACGCACTTTTGGCTCGCCCGAAACCAAGACCGCATTTAGACGCTCATCGGCGACAATACGCGGTTCAAGCAATTCAGGGCGCGTGTTGGCATTGTCCCGCTCATTCAGTGCATCGACAATACGCACCATTTCAGCGGCAGAGGCGTGCTCTAGGCGCACAACCTCAACCTCTTTATCACCGGCTTGGTCAACACGTTGAATAATATCGGTTAAGCGATTCACCACCGCTGCACGTCCGGTAATCATGATCACATTAGCCGGATCGTAGTGCACCACATTGCCGGCGCCGGCATTGTTGATAAGCTGACGTAAAAGAGGGGACAGTTCACGCACCGAAACGTTTTTTACCGCGACCACACGCGTGACAACTTCATCGCCCACCACGTTATCGGCTTCACCCACCACAGGCACGGGCGACGTTTTGGCATCTTTGTCGCGTACCACCTTGACGACACCGTTATCCATTTCCACCACGGCAAAGCCATATACTTCCAAGACATTGAGGAAAAATTGGTAGTACTGCGCTTCGGTCAACGTGTTGTAGCTGCGGACGTTGACCGTGCCTCTCACGGAGGGATCGACAATGATGGTCTTTTCTAAGTTACGGCCCACAATTTCAATAAATTCCTGAATGTCAGTGCCTTTAAATGATGCACTGAATTCCGCCGCGCTCGCCGACAGCCCAGAGAAAAGAAAAGTCACAGCGATGAAATAGGGGATCAGTCGTTGCCTTAAATTCACGTCACGCTCCTACTGCCGCGCGCAGCGGTGGTTGTAATTTATAATTGAATCGAGATGTCATGTTGCTGTCCTTGCCGCTCGACCACCAGATCAAGCGTGCCCTGTTGTTGAATGCGACTGAGAATGTCGGGCAGTGCCACCGAACGACTGAGCTTGAGGCCATTAATCGCAATCGCGATGTCTCCTGGTTGCAAGCCAGATTGTTCAAACAACACCGGGTTTTTCCCAGGGGTGAGACGAAAGCCTTTCAGCGCCTTGGCATCACCCACTTGCGCGAGCTGCACATAATCAAATAGACGCTGAGGATTTTGATTGAGCTGCTGCGCAAGATTGACCGGCCAGTCAGTGCTGGCTCCCTCATGGGGCGCGGGCTTTGGGGGCGCCACCTCCCCTTTTGACGGTGAAAAGACGGTTTGCGGCGTACTATCCGCCTCTACGCCTGGCATCAACAATGCCTCTCGTCGTGTTCCCTGGCGTAAGATCACCCGATCTGACAACACCTGTTCGATGCTAACTTGGGTGCCTTTCACCTGCTCACCCACCCCATAGGTGGCCTGCTGGCCGCGATTGGCGATCACCGCCAACGCGCGGGATGGTTGGTCACTGGCCACCACCCCTACCAAGGTTAATTGCAAGCGTGTTTCCGGCACCTCGCTCACTGCTTGTCGACGCTGCGCCTTTGAGGTTTGATAAGGCCCGAAAAGCTGGGCATTGATCACAGGTGCAAGAGACAGCCTGTTCCCGGGGGATTGAGAGGTGGACGCTTCGTGCATCACAGGCGACTGCGTAGGAGGCGCAGGCTGATAAAAAGCCCACACCAGACGACCTGCCAACCATGCGAGCACGCAGGCTAGGCCAATATTGAGCCAAGGGGCAGCGCGACGCAGTGTGTGTGGCGACAAAGAGAAGCGATTATGTTGGCGTCCTGCCTGAGAGATCATGCCTTTTAAACCAATTTGGGTCACCGTTTATCCATTGATGGCTTTTTTTGCCAGCAAGTTCCATCATTAGATTACGAAAAGCTGGGCATACTAGCAAAAACACTGTGTGATAGTGAGACTTTTTCAGTCATAGATCGGTATTTTATCGAAGTCATCGACTGGACGGGCAGCGGAACCACGATGCTGTGATACTGCTCTAAAGTAAATTTTGTGCTAATGTCGCCGATCCAGATTGCGCAGGAGTTGGATGATGAAAAACCACGCATCAACGCCCTTGACGGCGGTCAGGTTAGATAAATGGCTATGGGCTGCCCGTTTTTACAAAACGCGCTCCATTGCGCGCAATATGATTGACGGGGGCAAAGTACAGTACAATGGCCAACGTGCTAAGCCGAGTAAAATGGTAGAAGTCGGAGCAGAAATCCGCCTTCGCCAAGGCAATGATGAAAAAACCGTCACTGTCATGGCGCTTTCGGAGCAGCGGCAGGGGGCGCCGATCGCGCAAACCTTGTATCAAGAAACCGAGAGCAGCCTCGCCAAGCGCGAGCACGAGTCAGAAATGCGTCGCTTAAATGCACACAACCCACGTCCTGATGGGCGGCCGGATAAAAAGCAACGCCGAGATATTCGTAAATTTAAACAAGGCATAGATTAAGGTCGCATTCGCGCCATTGCCGGAGAGAGATTGCATGTCAAACGATCAACTACACCGTTACCTATTTGAAGATGTGTCTGTTCGTGGTGAGCTGGTCAAGCTCGATGACACCTATCAGCGCATACTTGAAAACCAAGATTTCCCGGCGCCGGTCAATGCCTTGCTGGGAGAGATGCTCGCCGCGACCAGCTTATTGACCGCTACGCTCAAGTTTAACGGCTCAATCACAGTGCAACTGCAAGGCGATGGTCCTGTCTCTCTCGCTGTGATTAATGGGGATCACCACCAGCAGCTGCGGGGAACGGCTCGCGTCAAGGGCGAAGTCAAAGACGATGCAACCCTGCCGGAGATGATGGGCAAAGGCCAACTCATCATCACCATTGAGCCTGTCGATGGTGAACGCTATCAAGGGATTGTCGGTCTTGAGTCTGACAACTTACAAGCCTGTCTTGAAGATTACTTCGCCCGTTCCGAGCAACTGATGACTCGCCTTTGGTTGCGCACGGGTGAGCACGACGGTAAGCCCCATGCGGCTGGGATGATGCTGCAAATCCTGCCAGATGGCAAAGGCGACAACAGCGACTTCGAGCATCTGGCTCAGTTGACTGAAACCATTAAAAACGAAGAGCTATTTAGCCTGTCTGCTAAAGATGTGCTGTATCGTTTGTACCACCAAGAAAAAGTCACGCTGTATCCAGCGCAAGAGGTGGTATTCAAATGCAGCTGCTCACGTGAGCGCAGTGCCAGCGCGATCGCCGCCATTGAGCGTAGCGAAGTGGATAAAATGGTGGCTGAAATGGGAACGATTCATTTGCATTGTGATTATTGTGGCACAGATTACGCTTTCGATAGTGTTGATGTTGCAGCTATTTTCGAGCAAAACGCGGATTCTTCCTCACAAATGCAGTAACAGCGTGCTACATTTTTAGCGCTCCGAAGCAAATCCACCTGACGGAGTTCAAAAGCCAGCATTATGCTGGCTTTTTTCTTATTCCTACCCGACTTAACTCACATTTTTTCTCGCATTATTTTTGTACAAACAATAATAGGTCTTTGGGTAGCGCAAACGATTAACTAAGCGTTACCATGTCTATGACATGGCACCTGGTGGTCCGTACCCTACAATCAAAATAACCCCAGTGTGCAGTCTTATATGGAGTCAGTCCCTGAAATCACATATTCAGGTTGCTAGCACAAAGACAGTTAACAACATCTTACCCCAAGGAGCACCTATGACTGTCCTGAACGTCGAACCCGAGGTCGCTGACATCGATCTTTCCCGTCATGGTCTGGAAAATGTCAAAGAAGTCATCCGTAACCCCTCTTATGAGCAACTGTTCGAGGAAGAAACCAAACCTGGGCTGGAAGGCTACGAAAAAGGCGTGGTGACCGAGCTCGGCGCGGTGGCGGTAGATACGGGTATTTTTACCGGCCGCTCACCAAAAGATAAGTACATCGTCCGCGATGACACCACCCGCGATACCATTTGGTGGTCTGATCAAGGCAAAAACGATAATAAGCCGATTGACCAAGCGGTATGGAAAGATCTGAAAGCCCTCGTCACTGATCAATTATCAGGCAAGCGCCTGTTTGTGATTGATGGCTATTGTGGCGCCAACCCAAATACTCGATTACGTATTCGCGTGATCACCGAGGTAGCGTGGCAAGCACATTTCGTGAAAAACATGTTTATCCGCCCAACCGATGAAGAGCTGAAAGACTTTGAGCCCGACTTTGTGGTGATGAACGGTGCCAAGTGTGTCAACACCAAATGGCGCGAGCAAGGTTTGAACTCGGAAAACTTCACCGTATTCAACCTCACCGAACGCATGCAGCTCATCGGCGGTACCTGGTACGGCGGCGAGATGAAAAAAGGCATGTTCGCGATGATGAATTACTTCTTGCCACTGCAAGATATCGCCTCGATGCACTGCTCGGCGAACATGGGTAAAGACGGTGATGTCGCCATCTTCTTTGGTTTATCCGGCACCGGCAAAACCACCCTCTCTACCGATCCCAAACGCCAGCTGATTGGTGATGATGAACACGGCTGGGACGACCATGGTGTGTTTAACTTCGAAGGCGGATGCTACGCGAAAACCATCAAGCTCTCGAAAGAAGCAGAACCCGATATTTACAACGCCATTCGCCGTGATGCATTGCTGGAAAACGTTACCGTTCGTGACAATGGCACCATCGACTTTGACGACAACACCAAAACAGAAAACACCCGTGTCTCCTACCCAATTTACCACATCGATAACATCGTTAAGCCGGTATCAAAAGGGGGGCATGCCAACAAGGTGATTTTCTTGTCGGCGGATGCCTTTGGTGTGCTGCCCCCGGTGTCTAAGCTGACGCCAGAGCAAACCAAGTACCACTTTTTATCTGGCTTCACGGCCAAGCTCGCGGGCACTGAGCGTGGTATTACCGAGCCCACACCAGCGTTTTCCGCCGCCTTCGGTGCCGCCTTCTTGACTTTGCATCCGACCAAGTACGCAGAGGTGTTGGTCAAACGCATGGAAGCCGCCGGCGCGGAAGCCTATTTGGTCAACACTGGCTGGAACGGCTCAGGCAAGCGGATCTCCATCAAGGATACGCGTGCGATCATTGATGCGATTTTAGATGGCTCCATCGAAAAAGCGGAGACCAAGTCAATTCCAATCTTTAATTTGGAAGTGCCCGTCTCACTCGACGAAGTGAGCGACGGCATTCTTGACCCGCGTGACACCTATGTCGATCCCCTTCAGTGGGAAAGCAAAGCCAACGATCTGGCACAACGCTTTATCGATAACTTTGAAAAATATACCGACACCCCCGAAGGAGCCGCGCTGGTCTCAGCCGGACCTAAGCTAGACTAACCCCCTGCCCCCGTATCGCGCGTGCGATATGGGGGCCACTTCCCCGACCGAGATACTGGCTAATAGTTGAAGTGACGACACTTTTGCGCCAGTCTTATTGCTACTGATTGCCTTGATAGGGTTGGTTCATGCGCATCCTGGCCAAACTGTTCGCCAGCTTTTTCATTCTCTGTGTCACCGCATTATTGGTGTTAGCAGTCCTCTTTCACACGCGCTACAGCACCGCGCTGTTTCATCATGTCGTGTCACCTTTGCTGCCGGGCGATCTCTCCGCCAAACAGGTGGTCTATCATTGGCGTCAGCCACTGAGTTTGACCCTCACCAAGCCTAACTATCACGTCGGTCCGCAACACTGGCAGGCCGACCGGCTGCGCGTACAACTTGATGCTACGCGGCTGCCACACATTCACTGGCTGCGGATTGATGGCTTGTCTATCGATCTGACGGGCCGCACGCCACCACCTAGCCTAGAGATGTTGCCTGCGTCCCTGCAAATCGGTCGTATCTTGTTCAACGACCTAAATCTCATTGGACGAGATTGGCAAGCGCACCAAGTGAGTGCCCAGCTTGATAAGTGGCAAAAGGGCGACTCACCATGGGGATCGGTTCGTGGTCGCGCACAATGGGAAGCCAAACAGATCGATTGGCACGACCTAACGGTCTCTGATGCCCTCCTAGATGCCCAACCCTCGCCAAAAGGCTGGCAACTCAATGGCGTCTCATTTCAATGGCAACGTGCTGCCTTTAGCGCCCAAGGGCAATGGCAACCTGGTGCACTCGCCTTGAGCCAATTGACCATTAGCAATGCCATTGTGGATAGTGAGCAAACACAACAGCGGCTCCGCGAAGCCTTGTCACATTGGCCGTCAAACACCCAGGTCACCATCGCTCGAGCGGACGTCCGTCAACTCAGTGCCGAAACGGATCATCTGTCGGTCAATGCCCTGACCTTTTCAGCGGAACAATTAGCGTTTACCCCTCAGTCGCCTTGGTGGCATCAACCTCAGCTACGCGCCTCGTTTAATGCCGACTATATCCGTTGGCAAGGGCAAACGTGGGAGCAACCGTTAGGGGAGCTGGAGCGTCGCGGTGATACGTGGATAGTCAATCAATTCACCAGTCAGTGGCATGAAGGGTTTATCGCGCTTTCCGGCCAATTTTCGCCCCAAGCTTGGCAGATAGACAGGCTACGCGCCAATGGCCTCACCCTCAGCCGCGAACGGCTTAGGCCGCTGATAGGCGCATTGCCAGATTGGCCGCCACATATCGTCATTACCGATCTGTCGCTGAAACACAATGAGTGGTTAGCGTTATCGCCAGGGTTCCCGGTCAAGGTGGATGGCATTGATATCGATGGGCGCGATCTGCGTCTGCGGCATGACACGCAGTGGCAATTACGCCATGGAACACTGACCGCGAGCGCCAGCTATGCCAGCATCAATCAGCAGTGGCTGGCTGAACCCTACTTACGCGTAGAAGCGAGCGATGGGCTCGTCAATCTACGTCAATTATTACTGGGTTTTTCCGATGGTCAGCTTGCTGCCTCCGGCCAGTGGAATTACAACACGCCGAGCCTACCATGGTCATTCCAAATTGACGGCCTACACGTCCCCTTATCCCTTTATCAATCATGGTTTGACTGGCCGCTGCCTTTAAGCGGGTTTCACGATCTTCAAGGGCAATGGTCTGGGCTGGCGTCTGATACCGAAAGTTTCAACGTGGGGTTAAATGGCACCCTTGCCGTTACCCTGCTGAATGGCCACGCGGATGTCACGCCAGATAAAGGCTGGCCAGAACGAATGTCTGGGTGGTTTCAAAAAACGCCGACCCAGCAACGTCAGTCGCGGTCGTTCCCGTTTGAACAACTTTCTCTAAAAGCCGACCGTGGCCATATCACGGGTATTCTTCAGGGGGACACATCCGTGTCGATTGATTGGCCGATTTATCAAACCGCCACCCCAAGTGTACGTTAACGCAGTAGTGCCAACTGAGGGGCAGGCTGTGCGGTGGCACCATCGTCTGATGGCAGCAACACATAAGTGCCGGTAAACACGCCGGCCTTATCGTCGCCACTAAAAAACTCGACTTCGAGCGTGACACGCGCCCGACGACCGTTTTCCAGCCTATCAAGCTCACCGCTCAAGTTATCCAGCGATACACTCGCCCTTGGCCGCTCCGCCACCGGGCGACGATAACGAATGTGGCTGTCTGCGAGGACAATATCCGCACTGAGTTGACGCTCTTTCATTAACAGCCACACCATTCCCCAACCCGCGAGCGTGGCAAGACTAAAAATGCTGCCCGCAAACATGGTGTGACGCGGATTCAAATTGGCATTTAAATTGGCACAAACTTCAAAGTGATAGCCGGTGAATTGGCTGATCTGCACCCCCATTTTATCGCTGATAGGGATTTGTTCTTGCCAGCGCTGCTGCAGCTCGGTACACCACTCAGGATGACGTACCACATCAGACAAAGGGTCTAAGGGTTTCACCATCTGTTGATGACGAATCGGCCCGCGCTCATCACTGAGATCCCCCTGACGAATGAAGTCATGTTGAGCATAAAAGCTTACCGCCTCTTCTCGCGCACTGCACACAAGACGCTTGGCCCCCTCTTGCCGGGCCAATGACTCTAGTGCCATTAATATGAGCGCCCCGAGGCCACGATTACGAAAATCGGGAGAGACCGCCATATAACGGATCTGACCATCGTTGTCTGGGGTTAAGTAAAGACGCCCGATGGCGACGGGGTCATCATCACTGTCGACAATCATCCGATGACAGGCATTGCCATCGTAGGCATCGCGCTCTGAGCCGCGCGGCGCATGCCAAGGCTCGCGCAACATGCGATAGCGAAAGTCATAGTAACGCGCAAGCTCTTGCTCTGTGCGTGGCGTGACGATTTTAAACATGCCTATCTCTCCCTGTTAGGCGCACATTTATACCTGAAGCCAGAAAGTTACCGGCCCATCATTGACCAAGCTCACCTTCATATCTGCAGCAAACTGACCGGTTTGCGTCTTCACGCCAGCCTGTTGGCAATCATGACAAAACACCTCATACAGGCGTTCCGCTTCGGCGGGCGAGGCCCCTGAAAAACTTGGACGCATTCCTTTTTTCGTGTCAGCCGCGAGGGTGAACTGAGAGACCACCAGTAACGATCCCCCTGCCTGTGACACATTAAGATTCATTTTTCCTTCGTCATCTTCAAAGACGCGATAACCGCGCACTTTATGCGCCAGCTTGGCTGCCTGAGTCTCGGTGTCGCCTTTCTCGACACCTAGCAGCACGACCAAGCCTTTTCCTATACAGCCCACGCGAGTGCCTTCTACGGTCACATTGGCTTCACTCACGCGTTGAATGAGGGCGATCATGGGTTTCCTCTTTTTCAATGGTTAAAGGGGGAGATGACGCATCCAGAGCGCTCGACCCAAAATGAGAAGCGTCGCCCTCCGCGCGCGGCCACCAACGTTCAGACTCTCTCAGCGTCGCCGTCACTTGGGCACCAAACAATACGATACACCAACTAAAATACACCCAGACAAAGAGAATGGGTATCACCGCCAACGCGCCATAAATCAGTTGATACGAGGGAAAGTGCGTCACATAGAGGGCGAAGACTTTCTTGCTTAATTCAAACAGGATACTCGCCACCGCCGCCCCGGCAAAGGCATGGCGCAGACGCACGCGCGTATTGGGGACCAACGTATAAAGCCCCATGAAGGTCAATGTGGTCAGGATAAAGGGCAAAACGCGCAATAAAGTGGTAAACAAATCATTGGCAATCCCGCTTTGTAATAACGACAGCGAGGTTAAATAGGAGCTCAACGCAATGCTGGTGCCAATAAGAATTGGCCCTAAGGTGAGCACCATCCAATAGATGGAAAAGGCGATCATTGTGGGTCGCTTGGTCTGAATTTTAAAGGTGTGATTCAGGCTTTTGTCGATGGCGGAAATCAGCATGATGGCCACCACAAACAAAAAACTCACCCCCACTGCCGTCATCTTGCCGGCATTAGCAACAAACTCATTGAGGTAGCGTGCCACCACCTCGCCAGCAGCCGGCACAAAGTTGTTAATCACAAACTGCTGTAACGTCTCACCCACCTCTGAAAAACCAGGAAAACTCGAAAAGGCGGATAATACCACGGTCACCAAGGGGACCAAAGATAATAGGGTCACATACGCCATATGGCCCGCACTCACCGTGAGCCGATCTTCGCCCATACGCCGCCATAAATGGGTCAGCATCGCCATCAACCAATGACGATAATGACACCACCTTTTCTCATCCAGGATCCCAATTTTGCGCATCCTTCCACCTTAACCTTGTGTTAGCCTTAAGCGTAATGAGTGTACATGATTTATGATTAAGGAGTTGCCTGTGCGGGTTATCTTTATGCTTGCGACCTTTTTAACCCTACTCACCGGCTGTCAGTCTGCCTATTACTCGGCGATGGAGCAAGTGGGCATCCATAAACGCGATATCATGGTCGACAGAGTGGAAGACGCCGCTGATGCGCAGCAAGCGGCGCAGTCAAAATTTAAAGACGCACGACAAGCTTTAAGCCAGCTCACGGGGTTTGAGGGGGGAGAGCTACAAGCCGCCTATGAGGCAGTCGATAGTCAGTACCAGCAAAGCCATGATGCCGTCACCCGCGTGCGTGAACGCATCGACGCCCTTGAATCTGTCTCTGACGCGCTGTTTGATGAGTGGGAAGAAGAATTAGACTTGTACACGAATCGACGCCTACAGCGTGATAGTGAGCAGCGCTTACGCCAGACTCGTGAGGAATACGAGCGATTACGTGATGCCATGCGTCGTGCCGAACAAACCATGACACCGGTACTGAACACCTTGCAAGATAACCGGCTTTATCTCAAACACAACCTCAATGCCCGCGCAATTGGTGCGTTACAAGGTGAGTTGGATGCCCTTTCGGACGAGATAGACCGCGCAGTCGCTGACATGCAACGCGCAATCCAAGCGTCAAATCGCTTTATCCAAACCCTCAATTAAACGCTAGCCAATAAAAAAGGCACCCGAGGGTGCCCTTTGTCCACATCGCGCGGTGATGCCCGCGTGATTAACCTTTACGACCTGCGCGCTTACGCTCGGTTTCGGTCAATAGCTTCTTACGGATACGAATGCTCTCCGGCGTCGCTTCAACCAGTTCATCATCATCGATAAACTCAAGCGCCTGCTCCAAGGTGTACTTGATCGCTGGGCTCAATACCTGCGCGTCATCGGTACCTGATGCACGAACGTTGGTCAGCTGCTTACCTTTCAAGCAGTTAACGGTCAGATCGTTGGCACGATTATGAATACCAATCACCTGACCTTCGTATACTTCGTCACCGTGCTCGGCAAACAAGCGTCCGCGGTCTTGCAAGTTAAACAGTGCGTAAGTCAGTGCTTTACCTGCCGCATTTGAGATCAACACACCATTAATGCGCTGGCCAATATCGCCACCTTTGTACTTACCGTAATGGTCAAAGGTATGATAAATCAGCCCCGAGCCAGAGGTCAGTGTTAAAAACTCTGTTTGGAAACCAATCAGACCACGTGATGGCATCACAAAGTCCATGCGTACACGGCCTTTACCATCTGGAAGCATGTTCGTCAGCTCGCCTTTACGCAGACCGATGCTTTCCATCACGCCACCTTGATGCTCTTCGAGCACGTCAATGGTCACTGTCTCAAACGGTTCGAATTTCTCGCCGTTTTCTTCTTTGATGATCACTTCTGGGCGCGATACCGCCAGCTCAAAGCCTTCGCGACGCATGTTTTCGATCAAAATAGACAGATGGAGTTCACCACGGCCAGACACGCGGAATTTATCTGGGTTATCGGTCTCTTCCACGCGCAGTGCCACATTGTGGACCAGCTCTTTTTGCAGACGCTCAAGGATATTACGTGACGTAACGTATTTACCTTCGAGACCTGCAAACGGCGAGGTATTCACCTGGAAGGTCATGGTCACAGTGGGCTCATCCACCGTCAGTGCAGGCAAGGCTTCCACATTACTTGGATCGCAAATCGTGTCTGAGATTTTCAGCTCACCCAACCCCGTAATGGCAATAATATCGCCCGCAGAGGCTTCATCAACGTCATGACGCTCTAGGCCCATGTAGCCCAAAACACTGCCGACTTTACCGTTACGCTTGCTGCCATCTGCACTCACAATCGTGACTTGCTGGTTCGGCTTCACTGAGCCACGTGTAATACGACCCACACCGATCACACCCACATAAGAGTTATAATCCAGCTGAGACACCTGCATTTGCAGCGGCGTGGTGATATCGACATCCGGTGCATCAACGTTATCAACGATCGCGTTGAACAGCGGCTCCATATCCTCGCCTTCTGTGGTTTCTTCTAGGCTCGCCCAGCCGTTAAGGGCTGACGCGTAAACCACTTGGAAATCCAATTGCTCATCCGACGCACCGAGGGTGTCAAACAAGTCAAAGACTTGATCCATCACCCAGTCAGGACGCGCCCCAGGGCGGTCAATCTTGTTGATCACCACAATCGGTTTCAAACCATGGGCAAAGGCTTTTTGGGTCACAAAACGGGTTTGCGGCATCGGGCCGTCTACCGCATCGACGACCAGTAGTACGGAGTCAACCATCGACATGATACGCTCAACCTCACCACCAAAGTCGGCGTGTCCTGGGGTATCAACGATGTTGATGCGGTAGTCATTCCAGTTAATGGCAGTGTTCTTGGCCAAGATGGTAATGCCACGTTCTTTCTCAATGTCGTTTGAGTCCATGACACGCTCTTCCACCTCACCGCGGGAAGCCAGCGTACCGGATTGCTGCAGCAGCTTATCCACTAGCGTGGTTTTACCGTGGTCAACGTGGGCAATAATGGCGATATTTCTTAGTTTATCTGTCTGTATTTTGGTCATGGACTCTCTTTTTCACTCGATAGACGGGGCGCGCGCCGAAGTTGGCGAGCTATGCTAACACGACGGCACCGCCACCTGATTAAAAAAACGGCCGTAATGTACCAGATTTTGTCGCAAAACCCACCTTATTATGTGAATTGGCTCACCGTCACTCAGGGTTCACCCTGTCACAGTTGGTTATTTATTGTGCAAATACAAGGATTCATCGTGATGAGAGAAAAATGAATTTTTAAAGACCGTCCACACTCTTGTCATGCATTGTCTGCTACAAAGAGAGGGGACGATGCCTGCACGCATCTCGTGCAAAGCGGCGCACCGTCTTTGCCCTTTGCACCATATGCGATCACGATTGCACTATAATGGTGCACATTGCACGCTTTTGACCCAGGCTGCACACGGTTTTATCGCGTTAAACGCGGTTTGGCGCGGCTTAAAATTGTTGGCACGGTTTTCGCTTTGTCATGAAGCAAGGAGCCAACTCGCTATTTACTCAATTTGACACCGGAGGTTATTTCACATGTCAGTAGAAAACGTGCTCGCACTGATCCAAGAAAACGAGGTGAAATTCATCGACCTGCGCTTTACCGATACCAAGGGTAAAGAGCAACATGTTTCTATTCCCTCACATCAGATTGATGATGACTTCTTTGAAGAAGGCAAAATGTTTGATGGCTCATCGGTTGCGGGCTGGAAAGGCATTAATGAGTCAGACATGGTGATGATGCCTGACCCAAGCTCTGCCGTGCTTGACCCTTTTACCGAGGAAAGCACCCTGAATATCCGTTGTGACATTCTTGAGCCTTCAACCATGCAAGGCTACGACCGTGACCCACGCTCAATTGCTAAACGCGCAGAAGATTACATGCGCGCAACCGGCATCGCCGATACCGTTCTCATCGGTCCTGAGCCAGAGTTCTTCTTATTCGACGACGTCAAATTTGCCACCGATATGGCTGGCTCGTTCTACAAAATTGACGACGTCGAAGCAAGCTGGAACTCAGGCACCGCTCTCGAAGGGGGTAACAAAGGTCACCGCCCTGGTGTGAAAGGCGGTTATTTCCCAGTTGCACCGGTTGATTCATCACAAGACATCCGTTCTGCCATGTCATTAGTGATGGAGGAAATGGGTCTAGTGGTTGAAGCACATCACCACGAGGTAGCGACCGCGGG
This sequence comes from Salinivibrio sp. VGrn1, assembly GCF_009377995.1. Classification (NCBI taxonomy): domain Bacteria; kingdom Pseudomonadati; phylum Pseudomonadota; class Gammaproteobacteria; order Vibrionales; family Vibrionaceae; genus Salinivibrio; species Salinivibrio sp. VGrn1. The sequence continues at coordinate 58,575 of NZ_SATA01000010.1, read as the reverse complement.
CCAGAATGAAATTGCCACCCGTTTCAACACCTTGACCACCAAAGCCGACGAAATTCAAATCTACAAATACGTGGTTCACAATGTCGCGCACGCCTTTGGTAAAACGGCAACCTTTATGCCTAAGCCACTGGTTGGTGACAATGGTTCAGGAATGCACGTCCACCAGTCGCTTGCCAAAGATGGTCAAAACCTGTTTGCCGGTGACAAATACGGTGGTTTGTCTGAAACCGCACTGTACTACATTGGCGGTGTCATCAAGCACGCGCGTGCGATCAACGCATTCGCCAACGCCTCAACCAACTCGTATAAGCGTCTGGTCCCAGGCTTTGAAGCGCCGGTCATGTTGGCTTACTCAGCACGTAACCGCTCAGCGTCAATCCGTATCCCTGTGGTACCGAGCCCGAAAGCACGCCGTATTGAGCTTCGCTTTGCCGACCCAACAGCCAACCCGTATCTCTGCTTCGCTGCCATGCTAATGGCTGGCCTAGACGGGATTAAGAACAAGATCCATCCTGGCGATGCCATGGACAAAGACTTGTACGACTTGCCAGCGGAAGAAGCAGCGGAAATCCCAACCGTTGCCGAGTCACTGAAAGAGGCCCTGCAAGCGCTTGACGCGGATCGTGAATTCTTGACCACAGGTGGCGTATTCTCGGATGACTTCATTGATTCTTACATCACGCTGAAAGGCGAAGATGTTGAGCGCATCCAAATGACCACGCATCCCGTAGAATTCGAGTTGTACTACTCGGTATAAGCGCGCAAACAACGCAAATTGTTGCCCACCTCGCAGGTGGGCTTTTTTGTGCTTTTTACCCGCACGATGTGGCTTATCATGGTCCATATCTTCAGAAAAAGAAGGGTAAGCGATGCGCTGGATAGCCATCATCGTGTTCAGCCTCACTGTCACCTGCCAGGCTGGCACGATTTACCAATGGCGGGATCAAAACGGACAGTGGCATATCAGTGATCAGCCTCCCAATGCGCCCCACCAAGTGCGGCATTATGCTCCCTCGCCGGTGTCGCCATCGTTAACGCAACCGCCGCAGACAACCACCCAGCCCGCCAGTCAATCAAACGTGGCGATCACACTGGTTCACCCCAGTGATGGCGCGACGTTACGTAATAATCCCGGTAAGGTTTCAGTAAAAGCCACCCTTGCTCCGGCGGCTTCCCCAAGCGACCAGGTCCAGCTGGTGATGGACGGTAACCCCGTTCAGGCTCACCCTAAGCAGACGCGTAGCGCCTCACAGCTCACACTACAATGGCACCTCAGCCCGATAGACAGGGGCACCCATCGTTTTCAAGTCCGCTATTTAGAAAGCGGCAAGGTAATTGCATCATCCTCTGAGCATCAGGTGTATTTGCATCGCGCCCATGTGAATCAGCCACATCGAACGCATGATTAATCCGCGGCAACGCCGATGAATTCACAAACCCGGCAGTGCAAGCTGCATCAAGCAAGGATCTCGATTACACTCAATGCACCAAAACAGTGCAAACAAGGACGCAACACAGATGACCCCCGCTCAACTGTTCGATCATCTTCTCACCGCGATCATTGTGGTGGATAGCCAATGGCGTATTCAGTACGTCAACGCGGCCGCCGAGCAGCTGATGCACCAAAGTGCCAGGCGCCTGCTGACACAACCGCTCACCGCGCAGATTCAGCACGCCAGCGTCGACTGGGGACAAATTGCCAACACCACACGTGCCGGGCAAAGCTTGACGGACAGTGATGTGACCTGGGTGGTGGACGGCCAGCCACAAAAGGTGCAACTCAGCGCCAGTCCGTTGTTTGATCAAGAAGATGAGGGACGGCTGTTACTGGAAGTGAATGTGGTCAGCCAACAACAAAGGATCAGTAAGGAGCTTACCCAAAAAGCGCAACAACAAGCGGCAAAAGAGTTGGTACGCGGCTTGGCACATGAAATAAAAAACCCGCTCGGCGGCTTACGCGGGGCGGCACAGTTGCTAGAAAAGATGCTGCCTGATGCGAACTTGGCTGAATATACGCAAATTATTATCGAGCAAGCCGACCGATTGCGAAACTTGGTCGACCGTTTACTGGGGCCACAGCGCCCTGGGTTGCGCCAACGACAAAACATTCACGTTGTGTTGGAAAAAGTCCGCCAATTGATCAGCCTCGATAACCACGAAGGCATCCAGATCATTCGCGATTACGACCCCAGCTTACCCGATTTTGAGATGGATCCTGAGCAGCTTGAGCAAGCGATTCTCAACGTCGCCACCAATGCTGCCGATGCCATACGCGGTCAGCCTGACGCCTGTTTGACGCTCCGCACGCGTACAGGCTTTCAAACCGTGATCCATGGCGAGCGTCACCGAGTGGTCGCGCAAATTGAAATCATCGACAATGGGCCTGGGATCGCGCCGCATTTGCAGGATACCTTGTTTTACCCCATGGTGACGAGCAAGGCTGACGGCAATGGGCTTGGACTCGCTATCACCCATCATTTAATCGATCAGCATCAAGGCAAAATTGACGTGAATAGCTGGCCAGGCCATACCTGCTTCACCATCCAATTGCCAATCATTGAAAAGGACACGCCACATGAGTAAAGGGACCATTTGGATTGTTGATGATGACAGCTCCATTCGTTGGGTGATGGAACGCACCCTCAGTGCCGCCGGCCTCACCTGCGATACGTTTAGCAATGCTGAAAATGTACTCAGTGCCCTGCATGAACGTCGCCCTGATGTGTTGGTCTCCGATATTCGCATGCCAGGTAGCGATGGGCTGGCGCTGCTAAAAACGGTACAAGAGCAACACCCTGACTTACCCGTGATCATCATGACCGCGCACTCGGATTTAGATGCCGCGGTTAACGCCTACCAAAAAGGCGCGTTTGAATACCTGCCCAAGCCGTTTGATATTGATGAAGCGCTGGCACTGGTTGAGCGCGCACTGGCCCACTATAAAGAGCAGCAAAAGCAACAAACGTCACAACAGCCGCAAACGCAGACACCAGAGATCATCGGCGAGGCGCCCGCGATGCAAGAGGTGTTTCGTGCCATTGGCCGGCTGTCACGCTCCTCGATTTCGGTGTTAATCAATGGTGAGTCGGGCACGGGTAAGGAGCTAGTCGCCCAAGCGCTACATCGTCATAGTCCGCGGGCCAATCAAGCCTTTATCGCCCTGAATATGGCCGCCATCCCCAAAGACTTGATTGAGTCCGAGCTGTTCGGTCATGAAAAAGGGGCATTTACTGGGGCCAACGCGGTCAGGCAAGGACGCTTTGAGCAAGCCAATGGGGGGACGTTATTTCTCGATGAGATTGGCGATATGCCATTGGATGTGCAAACGCGTTTACTGCGTGTGCTAGCGGATGGTCAATTCTATCGGGTCGGCGGTCACGCGGCGGTCGATGTGGATGTGCGCATTATCGCGGCTACCCACCAAGATCTCGAACGCTTGGTGACAGAAGGCAGTTTCCGAGACGACCTGTTTCACCGCTTGAACGTGATCCGCGTTCATCTGCCCTCACTCAAAGATAGGCGCCAAGATATTCCCCAGCTATGTCAGCATTTTCTTGCCCGCGCGGCCAAAGAGCTGGATGTCGAAGCCAAGCAACTCCACCCAGACACAGAAACCATGATGAGCCAGTTACCTTGGCCGGGTAACGTCCGCCAGCTAGAAAACACCTGCCGCTGGCTGACCGTGATGGCCAGCAGTAAGGAGGTGCTGCCCTCCGATCTCCCAAGGGAGCTGCTCAACCAGCCAAGTGCTATGACCGACAATGAAGCCCATGATTGGCAGCAGGCTCTCACGTATTGGGCGCAAGATGCGATAACACAAGGACAACATGGTATTTTGCAACAAGCGCTCCCCAGTGTTGAACGCATCTTGTTACAATCGGCGCTCAAGCACACGCATGGTCACAAACAAGAGGCAGCTAAAATTTTAGGGTGGGGGCGTAATACCCTGACACGTAAACTCAAAGAGCTAAATATTGAGTCGTAACTCATTATTGAAACTGACACTCTTTGAACCTCTGCTAAATTTAAGTAAAGAGATTGAGGTAAAATCTAACAATCATGTTGTTTTTTTTATAAGAGTAAAGTTGCTGTCCTGATGAGAAACTTACGCCCATTGTCGATACGCGCTGCCGTGATGCTCCCCGTGTTTCTCGTCCTAACACTCACGCTGGTCGTGATCATTATTACCATCAACAACCACTATCGCGCCAGCTCGCAATTTGTCGGCAAGTTATTGCTCGAAGACTACTCCGTCGGTATTGAGCGAGACTTGCGCCAGTATCTTGCTCACCCCTTTAATGCCAACATCTTTGTCGCCGACAGCCTAGCCGCCCGGCTTGGCGATGCGCCAATGACTGACGCAGGGCTGCGTGATTATCTTCTCAATAGCTACACCTCCCTCTACCAAGCCATGCCTTACATGCAGGTATTAAGCATTGGCGTCGATGCCGAGGGCGAATATTTCGGCTACCGTAAAAGCCAAGCAGGTCAGTATATTTTGATGGAGCAAAGTGACGCGACCCAGGGTACGCTGCGTATTTTTGATGGCCGCACGCCAAACGCTAACGTCATTTATCAAGACAACTACTACGATCCACGCATCCGACCATGGTACATTCCTGCTTTCAATCGCGAGCAGCCGCGCTGGACCGACATTTACCGTGATGCCGATGAGGTCGGCGAAGTCTCCTTATCGGCCATCGCCCCGGTGATGGTCGATGATAATGTGTGGGGCGTGGTCGCCAGCGACATCAAGCTCAATGCGTTTAATCGCTTCTTAAGTGAGCGTCAACAAAAACTTGGGGGGGCATTATTTATTGTCGACGATGAGGGTCGGATGATCGCCCACAGTGGCCAAGAGAGCCCCAGCAATATCTTGCATTTTCCCGATATTAGCCATAACCCAGTCCTCGACAATACGATTAGCCAGGTCGCAAATGCGTGGCCGCCCGACCCCAGCCGTTTAGGCAAGCCCTTTAATTTCGATATTGCCGATAAGGGCCATTTTTATGGCACCATTAAAAAAGTGGCAATGCCCGCTCCCTTTCAGCATCAATGGTATGTGGTGGTCGCACTGCCCGACCAGCTACTGTTAAAAAACCTTCTTAGCCAGCAAGAAATCAGTATTTATCTGGTGGTAACCATGGCACTGGTCGGGCTTGCGGTGGTGTATTTCATTATACGCCAACTGACTCGCCCATTGAGAGACACCGCTGAAGCGGCAGCCAAACTGGCATCCGGCAACTTGACTTACCGCATCAATACACCCGCAAGCCTGCGGGAAATCGCGATACTCAAAGAAGCGTTTAATAATATGTCGGTCAAATTGCAGCATTCTTTCAATGCGCTGCGTCAACAAGTCCGCCAAGATAACCTCACGCAACTCTATACGCGAGAAGGCTTGATTGAACAGGCCGCTGGCTTACGCTATCACGCTCCCAATACCTTGGTGATTTTGGGGATCAATGGCTTTCGTAATATTAATGACAGCCTGGGACAAGAAGGCGGGGACACGCTTTTATGCGCGATTGCCGATCGACTCAGCGCCCTCTCCGATGGCTCTGGGATGCTACTGGCACGCGTACGTGGCGATGAGTTCGCCGTTCTCGCGCCCAATACCACTAACCGAACGCAATCAGAGGCATTGGTCGATCAGTTATTGAGTTTATTTAAGCGCCCCGTCACCATTGGCAACGATGATGTCCTGGTCGACGCATGTGCGGGCGTAGTCTTTGGCTACACCTTTGGCGATGCCATCTATGAAGGCCTTGATCACGCTGGTCTCGCATTGAGTGAAGCCAAACGCAGTGAAACAGCGATGTACGTGTACTTTGAAGCCAATATGCAGGCACGGATTCAAGAGCAATCACGGCTTCTCCTCGAGCTTCATCACGCCGTTCAGCATCACCAGTTTGAGGTCTATTACCAACCCTTTGTCCGCTTGCTTGATGGCCGGTTCTGCGGCGCAGAAGCCTTGGTGCGCTGGCGCCACCCTACACGCGGTATGGTCTCCCCGGCTGAATTCATTCCCGTGGCGGAACAAAGTGGCTTGATTAATCAAATCGGCATGCAGGTACTTGAGCAAGCCGCCTATGACACCGTGGCGCAGATTCAAAAAGGCTTATGGCCAGCCAATTATCAGCTACACGTGAACTTATCCGCTCGTCAGCTACTGTCGGCTGACTTTATCGACAAACTGCAAAGCGTGCTGGATCGTACTCAACTGCCAGCGGATAATTTAACCTTGGAGATCACTGAGTCACAGCTGATGAGCCACGAACACTTGGCAACTTCAGGGTTAACCAAAATCCGTGCGCTGGGAATTAAAATTGCTATCGATGACTTTGGCACCGGCTATTCATCGCTGGCATACCTTCACCAAATGGCGTTTGATAGCCTTAAGATTGATCGCAGCTTCGTTCACTCGATGACTGAAAACAGCACCAACCAACGCATCATTGAAGCCGTGGTTGCCATGACACGTGGCATGGATGTACACCTAGTGGCCGAGGGGATAGAGACCCAGGAAGAAGCCGAGCGGCTGCGCGACATCGGTTGCCATTTTGCACAAGGTTTCTTGTTTGCCAAACCGCTGCCCCTCACCGAGCAACCAACAGAACGGGTAACGGACAAGCTCCCCACGCGATAGCTGTCACGCCATCGACACACTGACTACTGACGATGAGCAGGTCACTCGCTATACTGAGCCCCAACTCACCTGCTGGGAACCGATGATGATAAGAAAAGACTTACCCGTGACGGATTTACACCGCCACCTAGACGGCAATATTCGTATCGAAACCATTTTGGCATTAGGGCAAAAATTTGCGATGCCGCTGCCCGCCACTGATATCGAGTCATTGCGCCCACATGTGCAAGTGGTTGAGACCGAACCCGATTTGGTCGCGTTCCTGTCTAAGCTCGATTGGGGCGTGGCAGTATTAGGTGATTTAGATGCCGTTCGTCGCGTCGCCTACGAAAACGTAGAAGATGCCTTAAACGCTCAAATTGATTATGCCGAGTTGCGCTTTTCGCCCTACTACATGGCGCTGAAGCATCAGCTCCCCCTCGAAGGGGTGGTAGAAGCCGTGGTAGATGGTGTGCAGGCGGGTAGCCGCGACTTTGGCGTGAAAACCAACTTGATTGGTATCATGAGCCGTACTTTCGGCACGCAAGCATGTATGGCCGAGCTCGATGCGCTACTGACGCAAAAATCACACTTAGTCGCCATCGATCTGGCCGGTGATGAGCTGGGCCAACCAGGTGACCAATTCACCGAGCACTTTGCCAAAGTACGGGCCAGCGATCTGCAAGTCACCGTACACGCGGGCGAAGCCGCTGGCGCCGCCAGTATGTGGCAGGCAATCAATGAGCTCGGCGCCACCCGAATCGGTCACGGGGTCAAGGCAATAGAGGACCCAGCGCTGATGGATTATTTGGCTAAACACCAGATAGGTATCGAAACTTGCCTGACGTCAAACATCCAAACCAGCACCATTGCCGATCTCGCACAACATCCTGTGCGTCAATTCCTCGACCATGGCATTTTGGCGTCCTTGAATACCGACGACCCAGCGGTAGAAGGCATTGAGCTGCCCTATGAGTATGAAGTGGCTGCCCCTGCCGCAGGCTTAACCCCTGCGCAAATCACCACATTGCAAGAAAATGGTCTTTCGATTGCTTTCTTGTCTGATAGCGAGAAAGCCGCACTGACAGCCCACGCGGCAACACGATAGGTCGCCGTAGAGCCTCTCCACACGAGCCTCGCGCCGTAAAAAAACCGCCATTTGGCGGTTTTTTAGCTAAATCACCCGCGAAAACTGTTGCTGACGCGCTCTATCTCGCAAATAAACATCAAAGCTCATACAGATATTGCGGATCAGCATACGGCCTGTTTTGGTCACCGTAATCGTTTGATCGGTCACTTGCACCAACTCGTCATCAATAAAGCACTGCAGTAACGCCAGATCTTCAGCAAAATACTGATCAAAATCTATCTGGTAACGTGTCGCAATGTCCGCTTTTTCTAAGGTGAAGTTACACATCAGCGCTTTTATGACATCACGACGAATGCGATCGTCCGGCTCAAGCATCACGCCTTTAAACAGTGCATGGCGTTCAGCATCCACTTGCTGATAATACGCTTTCATCTCTTTTTGGTTCTGCGCGTAACAATCACCAATCATCGAAATCGCCGATACGCCGAGTCCGAGCAGATCACAGTCACCTTGCGTGGTATAGCCTTGGAAGTTGCGATGTAAACGCCCTTCTCTCTGCGCCACCGCTAGCTCATCATCAGGCAGAGCAAAGTGATCCATCCCGATAAACTGATAGCCTGCCCCCGTTAACGTATTGATGGTGTCTTGCAACATGGTGAGCTTGGCGTCCGGAGACGGTAAATCCTCTTCTTTGATTTTGCGTTGCGCCGCGAACAAATTAGGCAAGTGCGCGTAATTAAACACTGAGAGTCGACCCGGACGCATCGTCAAAACTTGCGCTAAGGTTTTGGCAAACCCCTCTGGAGATTGGCTGGGCAAGCCATAAATCAAATCGAGGTTGGTGGAGCGGAAGCCCAGTTCACGGGCACGTTCAACCAAGGCGTGAATAAAGTCTTCATCTTGCTCGCGATTGACCAGCTGCTGCACTTTTTTATCAAAGTCTTGCACCCCGATACTGATGCGATTGAAACCTTCGCTCCGCAGGTGATCGAGCATATCGAGTGGAATTTCGCGCGGGTCGACTTCAATGCTGATTTCCGCATCGCGCTCAAAACCAAACTCTTGACGCAACAATCCCATTAAGCGGGAGATTTGCGCCTTGGTGAGAAAGGTGGGCGTGCCACCGCCCCAATGCAGCTGAGTCACTCGACGTGAACCCAGCAAGAAAGCACGCTGACGGATTTCGTGCTCAAGCGCATCTAGATACTCATCCGCCTTGTGTTGGTGCCGTGTCACCACTTTATTGCAGCCACAGTAATAACAAAGTTTGTGGCAAAACGGGATATGCACATACAACGACAACGGGCGCTCAGGGTACTGACTACACGCCATATCAAATTCCGCGGGCGCAAACGCCTCATGAAATTCGAGTGCCGTCGGATACGACGTATAACGGGGCCCTGAATAGTTGTACTTATTGATAAGGGCTTGATCCCAAATGATTTGTGGTGATGACATGGCTTACATTCCGCAAAAGCGCTTAGGAAAGGAGTAACAGCGTCTAGTGTGCCACAGCCTTGAGTAAGGTGTTTAGCACTACCCGCACTGGTGTTGCGAAAGTGTCGGTGAGATCGATTTTCGCCCAATAATTATAAGGGTATTGAGGCAAAATGACAGAGGAAAGCAGCCACGATAGGCTGCATTCCAGGCAGTCACACTTAGTGCGTGAGGATATGATCAGGGATGTGACGCGCGCCGGTGAAGGCGAGGATTTCCGCAAGCTCAACTTTTATCGCCTCTTCCAAACGCGCTTCATGTTTGGCTCGGTCTAAGTCGAGTCGCATGCGCTCATTCTTTTTCAATCCCTTCCTTGCCTCACCGCGAGGGGTATCTTTTACCGCCTCATACAGTTCAAACAAGGCCGGGTAGCGGCTATCAAACGCAACCCGTTTATCGCCTTGTAGATGATCCATGATCATGTAAAGGCGGATCGCAGCCTCCGATAAATCGCATTGATTCTGTAGTGCGGCAAACGCAATCACATCAACACTCTCAATGATTTTGTCATTGCGTTGGTTGATCGCTGCCTCTTTCATCTCGGCTTGCCACTTGGTTTGTCGCTTTAACTTCGCCAGCAATACGCCTGCGTAAACCGATAGCGCTAAAATAATGAGCGCCCCAAGTCCTGCCAATATCCAGATCCACTCCTGCACCGGCTACTCCTTGTTAATCGTCCTATTGCTCAAATTTAGCCAGCAGGTCGTCGTCATCATCCAACTCGTTATCGTCGGCAAGCAGGCCCAGTTTATCCATCAGCACCTCAATCCGATCCAGCTTCTCATCCACATAAGCTTGTAAACCCGCCCCTAATTTCTCGCCATTTTCGATTCTATCCAACAACACGTTCAATTGTGGATCTTGCTCAAGCTTGGCAAGCTCTTGCTCTGGTGTGAGCTTGGGTTGCTTAGGTTTTTCTGCATCCGTACCCAATGGGATCGGCTTTTTACTGCCAATGCGCGGGTCCTTTTTTCCACCGCTGCGACGCACTTGCTTGTTGTCTTCTTCTGAATGACGCGAGCCGGCTTTTTTGCCTTTACGCTTTTTTTGCTTTTTCAGCATTCGCGCAATGCGGTCTTGCTCGTTCTGATTCTTATCTACGTATTGCGCCGGGCCTTCCGATCCTACGCGGCGCGTTTTCTTTTTACGCGTCATGACTCTGGTTTCCTCATTAAAATTACGTCGTTGCCGATAAACGTCAGTTCCAACCCCGCTTGGTGAGCTAAAAACTGGAATGTATATCGGCTAAAAAAGCTGACATGCGTCAGATCATTCTTATAGTGCCAGCGTGAAAAAGCGTCTGGATCTTTAACCAGCTTGGTCATGATGCCCAAGTAACCCCCCGGCTTGAGCATCGACAACCACTGCTGCCATTGCACCTTTGGCCAATAGAAATGCTCGATGGCCTCCGTACAGGTAATAAAGTCATAATGTGCATCCAGTACGTCGGTTTGTGGCGCATAGAAGGGATCATAGCAGGCGACATCATGCCCTGCGTCTCGCAACATACTGGCCAAGACAGGCCCAGGACCACAACCAAAATCTAATCCCTTTGCTGGCACCGATAAGCGGTCGAGTAAAGGGTTGATCACGCGCGATAAAAAACGCTGATAACCGTCATCCTCAGGGTGATTTTGGTGTAAGTCATAGATAGCTTTCTCATTTTCAGGCGCGAGCAATGCCTGGCGCTCAACAAACACCAACGCGCACGCCGCGCATTGAAGGTACGCTCTGCGTTTGTCGGTATGATAAAGATGGGTTGTTGTGTGCTCACATAAAGGGCAGTGCTGCATATCATTCATCTATGCCAAAAGCTGGCGCGAATGTAGCAGAAAGTGGGTCAATAAAAAAGCGACAGGCATAAAGCCTGTCGCGTATCGCGCTTGCGATAATAAGCGGATAGTGTCCGTCCTGGTACCTTGTTCATCCCTGACTCATGGCGCTTGGCGCCTTAGTATCAACGTCCTGTTATCGTGGGTCGCATACCTGCGTGTCAGTCGCTTCCTGCGTCCTTGTCGTTCGACACCCACCACACATCCTGTGTCACGTCGTCCTTGTGCGCCTACCTTGGCAACATCCACATCCTGTGGTCAGACCGTCCTGGTGCTCATGTGCCTTGCTTGGCTCAATCACTTGTCCTTAAGACCAACGTCCTGTTGATAGTGGTAGCATATCGCAATGAGCGCGACTGCCTAGAATGCCAGCCATAAAATATTGAGTCAGGAAACAAGACACAGAGATAACTGACTGATTTTAAATAAACCTAAAATATGTCTTTCAAAAAATGACGTGTTTTTCTTGCAAGAGAATAGCCAATCTCTTACGCAGAAGGTCGCCGTTGTCGCTATCAGTGATGTGCTGACAAAATGCGTGCCAAGCGTCATAGACTGTCGCATAAATGGAAGAGATAAAAAAACGGTGGCGTACATTACGCCACCGTTTTCGTTGGACAGCTCGGTTATTAGTGGAGCCCGCCTAAGTAGTTAGACAGTGCATCAATTTCCTTGTCCGTCAGTTTCGCCGCAACCGAGCGCATCATTTTGTTCATATCATTATGACGCTCTCCGGCACGGAACATTTTCAACTGACTGGCTAGATACTTCGCAGGCTGGCCAGAAATTTTCGGGAAACCAGAAGAAGGGGTGCCATTCCCGCGAGGACCATGACAGGCTGTACAGGCTGCAATACCGCGCTCCGGATCGCCCGCCATGTAGAGCTGACGGCCTACTTCGATGGCCGTTTCGGGCGTGGTGCCAGGCTTGGGTGTTAAGGTTGCATAGTAAGCCGCTAAGTCTGCCATGTCCTGCTCAGAGAGCGGTGCCACCATACCAGCCATCACAGCGTTATAACGCCCCTGCTCACCGCCGCTTTGCGCGCCGAGCTTAAATTCTTTCAGTTGTTTCTCTAGATAGTTGGCGTGCTGACCCGCCAAGTTTGGGTAATCAGGCAAAACACTGTTACCGTCAGCACCGTGACAGGCGACACAGGTATTGGATTTTGCTTTGCCCGCTTCAGCATCTCCTTGGGCCCAGACTGAAGTGCTGGCGAGGAGAGTCAATATTAGCGCTAATTTCTTCATGACATTCCGTTTATAATTATCAAGCTTCCAGTACCACTACTTAGTTACCGTCATGGTACAATTACCGATCAAAAACCGAGCACGGTTATTTTACACAAATTCACACAAAAGTAATCAGTCTACTACACCAAGACGAGACGGAGTTAACAGTGGAGCAATCACTTAGTTACCGTAACACCCAGTTTGTTACCAGCGCACCCGACATTCGCCATCTTCCTGATAATACGGGGATAGAGATTGCGTTTGCTGGCCGTTCCAACGCCGGTAAGTCTAGCTCCCTTAACCGTCTTTGTGACCAAAAGAGCCTAGCAAAGACCAGTAAGACACCCGGGCGCACACAATTAATTAACCTCTTTAAAGTGGACGAAGGGTGTCACATTGTCGACCTACCTGGTTATGGTTATGCCCAAGTCCCGTTGGAAATGAAAGAGAAGTGGCAGCGTTCACTGGGGGAATATTTACAAAAACGTGATCAACTTGGCGGATTAGTGGTCTTGATGGATATTCGTCATCCGATGAAAGACTTGGATCAGCAACTGATTTACTGGGCGGTTGAATCTCACTTACCGGTGTTAGTGCTACTGACCAAAGCCGACAAATTGAAATCAGGGGCACGTAAGCAGCAACTGATGAAAATCCGCGAAGCGTCACTGGCCTTTTGCGGGGATGTTGAGGTCGAGTTGTACTCATCGCTCAAAGGGATGGGCGTCGACAAATTGCGCCGTAAACTAGACGCTTGGTATCAACAAACACCCCCGGTGATCGCAGACGACCCACAGCCAACCGATTAACCCTCTTGGACGGGTAGGGCCCACCTGTCGCTTACGCAGATAAAAAAAAGCCGACCCTCAATACGAGAGTCGGCGAATCTTTGTGCGTAAGCGAGCTCAATCAGCCCCCATAGACACATAAAGAACAAGAAGCTGTGCGCATTATAACCAAGCCTCCAGCCATAATTAAAGTAATTACTCTAATTTTTTTGAAAAGAATGGGATGATGCGAATCAGCAAAACACAAAAAAGGCAGTGGCAGGGTCGACTCATCGCGTTGACGATTAGCCAATAAAAAAAGCCCCAGTCAGTATCCTGACTGGGGCTGCTGAATCAGCCAAATCCAATAACGTGAAACAAAAGGTCTGAAAGATAGAACATCTTACCTCTGTACCCTACGTTGTTAACTGTATATCAATCACTCAGTATTGAAAAGTATCTTACGTAATTTTTTTTCATAAAAATAAGGCGGTTTAGAGTAAAAACGCCAAAGATCAGGTGGATAGTGACCAAAAAAAAGCCGATAAAAATATCGGCTTTCGGTATAAAACGACAGAAAGGTCAATAAAAACCCTGAACTTAGTGGGCTTCTCCCCAGTTATCTCCGAAACCGGCTTCGGCAATCAAAGGGACATCCAAGTCAGCCGCTGATGCCATCAATTTCCGTACTTGGCTTTCAACTTTGGACATTGATGACGTTTTGACTTCCAACACCAGTTCATCGTGAACTTGCATCACTAGGCGAGCATCATCCGCCGCATTGGCTTGAATCCATTGATCAACCAGTATCATCGCACGCTTGATAATATCGGCGGCGGTTCCTTGCATCGGCGCATTGATTGCCGCGCGCTCTGCCCCTTTACGACGCATGCCATTACGCGATTTAATTTCTGGCAAATAGAGGCGACGACCAAAAATGGTTTCCACATAGCCTTTTTCCGCTGCTTGTTCACGGGTGCGGTCCATGTAGGCCTTCACGCCTGGATAACGCTCAAAGTAAGTATCCATATAGCTTTGTGCTTCATGGCGACCAATCCCTAATTGACGAGATAAGCCAAAGGCACTCATGCCATAAATCAGGCCAAAGTTGATTGCTTTGGCGCGGCGACGCTGTTCACTGGTGACTTCATCGAGGCTTACCCCCATCACTTCCGCTGCGGTGGCGGCGTGAATATCTTTGCCCTCACGGAAGGCTTCTAGCAAGGCTTTATCACCGGATAAGTGCGCCATAATCCGCAATTCGATTTGCGAGTAATCGACCGCCAAAATGGTGTGATCCGGTTCCGCGGTGAAGGCTTCTCGAATACGGCGACCCTGTTCGTTACGAATAGGGATATTTTGTAAGTTCGGATCGGTGGACGATAAGCGCCCTGTTGCAGTAACGGCTTGATGATACGAGGTATGCACGCGGCCGGTTTGCGCATTGATCATGCGCGGCAACTTGTCCGTATACGTCGATTTGAGTTTTGCCAACCCACGGTATTCCAGAATCCGCGCTGGCAGCGGGTAATCGAGAGAGAGCTCTTGCAGCACTTCTTCATTGGTTGAGGGGCTGCCTGATGGGGTTTTCTTTACCACCGGCAGGCCCATTTTCTCAAACAAAATCGCTTGTAGTTGCTTGGGCGAGCTTAAGTTGAACTCCTCACCAGCAATCTCAAACGCTTCACGCTCAAGCTCAATCAAGCGAGTATGTAGCGCCTCTGATTGGGTCGCCAGCTTGTCTTTGTCGATTAGCACACCATGACGTTCCATACGCGACAACACGCTGACTAACGGCATCTCATAGCACTCAAAAATGGTTTTCAGTTTCTCGTCACTGGTGACTTTACCAATCAGGTATTGGTGCAAACGCAACGTAATATCGGCATCTTCCGCCGCATAAGGTGCCGCTTGCTCAAGAGGAATTTGATTAAAGGTCAGTTGTTTCTTGCCTTTCCCCGCTATCTCTTCAAAGCTGATGCAGGTGTGCTGCAAGTAGCGCTCAGCGAGGCTGTCCATGTCATGGCGTCCCGCCACACTGTTATAGACGTACGACTCGAGCATGGTGTCATAGGCAATCCCTTTTAAGGTGATCCCGTGACGCGCAAACACACTGGCATCATATTTCAGATTCTGGCCAACTTTCGCCGCTGAAGGGTCTTCCAACCAAGGGCGTAACACCTCCAGCACTTCATCCAGCGATAACTGCGCGGGCGCTTCCAGATAATCATGAGCCACGGGTACATAGGCCGCTTCACCTGGCGCGACGGCAAATGAAATCCCAACCAGATTGGCTTCCATATAGTTGAGACTATCGGTTTCGGTATCGACCGCCACCACCTCAGCATCACGAATTTTCTTCAGCCAAGTGTCTAGTGCGTCCCGCGTTAATAGCGTTTGGTAGCCACTACGGTCAATCGTGGCCGCTTGCGAGATAGGTTCATCAGACACCACTTCTTCCGGCGCATCACCTTCATCCAGCTCTTTGAGCCAGCGGCGGAATTGCAAATCACGATACATGGTCACCAAGGTGTCATTATCAGGCGCTTGCTTGACCAGCTGTTCAGGGGTGAAATCGAGCGCTACATCCAATTTAATCGTAGCGAGTTGATATGACAGGTAAGCGGCTTCTCGATGCTCAGTCAATTTCTTCGCCATGCTTTTGGCACCGCGGAAGCTGAGCTCAGCAATCTTATCAAGGTTGGCGTAAATATCGTCCAAGCCACCTAGATTGGCAATCAACGCGGTCGCGGTTTTATCGCCCACACCCGGTACGCCAGGAATATTATCGACTTTGTCGCCCATCAGAGCCAGATAATCAATAATATGCTCAGGGCCGAAACCATACTTCTCACGCACCGCCTCAGGATCCATCACCACATTAGTCATGGTGTTGATTAAGGTGACATGCTCATCCACCAACTGCGCCATGTCTTTATCACCCGTACTGATAAGCACCGGCATCCCCGCTTTCGAGGCTTGAGTAGCGAGCGTGCCGATAACATCGTCGGCTTCCACGCCCTCTACCGCCAGTAAAGGCAAGCCCATCGCGTTGATAATCTTGTGCAAAGGTTCAATTTGCCCGCGTAGATCCTCTGGCATCGGTGGACGGTTGGCTTTGTACTGCTCGTACATGTCGTCACGGAACGTCTTCCCTTTGGCATCAAAAATCACCGCCACATGCGAATGCGGGTACTGTCGCAACAGGCTGCGCAGCATATTCACCACCCCAAACACCGCGCCAGTGGGTTCGCCTTGGCTATTAGTGAGATTGGGAGACGCATGGTATGCCCGGTAAAGATACGAAGAGCCATCCACAAGGATTAACGGATTGTCGGGAAGAGTTGCCATATCAGAATCTTGATCGCCAGTTAAACACGTTAGCCGTTAAGCATGCCACGAGTCTCGACCCCTGTTAACCATGGTTTTTCCCACAAGGTCGCCAATCTGTGGATAACTTTGTTGGTAATTATTTTATAGGATTTTGATTTTGTCTAAACAAGCATGAAAAATGGATTTTTTATTAAATAAAAACATCAACTTAAATAAAAAACCAGGATCTAGATCTTGATCGAAAAAGGATCCTGTGGTGTGGAAAAAGAAATCGCTATCGGTGTCAAAGGTTGCAGAGAAAGTCATCACAAACTGCGGAGATAATCACCAATTTATCTTGCGATCTTGACTACTATTTCGCATAAGCCCTTGGCCAATGCGACACTGTCAAACGCCATTAAGCGTAGACGATGCTTTATGCATTGCCCACTCTGATTGCAATATTGTAAATGCCGATACAAGGAGAGCGTCATGAAAAAGGTTGCTGTGATCTTATCTGGCTGCGGCGTGTTTGACGGTGCCGAGATCCAAGAAACTGTGTTATCCCTACTTGCCCTTGAGCAAAACGATGCCCAATGGCAGTGCTTTGCGCCAGATATCGATCAGCACCATGTCATTAACCATCGTACTGGCGAGGCGATGAGCGAAACGCGTAATGTGCTCACTGAAGCCAGCCGCATTGTACGTGGAGATATTCTTCCGCTGACCGATCTGAACGCCGATGACTTCGACGCCTTACTGGTTCCCGGGGGCTTTGGGGCAGCGAAAAACTTGTCGGATTTTGCCTACAATGGCGATCCGGTTCAGGTGCACCAAGATATGTTTGCGGTGTGTCAGGCCTTTGCCCGTTCCGAGAAGCCTGCTGGCTATATGTGTATTGCCCCTATTATGATCCCGCAGATCTACCCGAAAGGCGTCAAAGGCACCATTGGTAATAAGCCCGATATCGCCGCCGCCTTTAATCGTATGGGCGGTGAACATATAGAGTGTCCGGTATCGGATTATGTGTTAGACCAACGTCACCATCTGCTTTCCACCCCCGCCTATATGCTCGCGACATCCGTCACTGGTGCGGCCGTTGGCATCAATCGTATGGTAAAAAAATTGGTTGAGCTCGCCTAAGCCACGCTCATCCACAAAGAGACAAAGAAGAGAAAAGAAAAAAGCGACGCCGAGATGGGCGTCGCTATAACAAGTGAGCGCAAAATCAAAGCTGTCTTAGTAACAGTTTGCTGGCCCCAATACACTGGAAGCAATGTGAGCAATGTCGTGCCTTCAGCGCTGAGCATGTGGGCTTGGCCCTGAAGACAAGTTAACAATAACCATTCTCATTACCGTTTTCAACACTTAATTGAGAATATTTTTCATTTGTTGATCTTGTGCGCAGACTCTCTCATTGTCATCAAACTGTCATTGCACCCACAGCCATCACACCAACAACCCGGGTTCGAAAAGCCCTTGCCCAGAAAAGAAAAAAGCGACACCCCGAGAGGTGTCGCCTAGCAAAAATAGGCTAACTTAATCACTGTCTGATAAGCGCCCCGCTAATACACTGGAAGCAATGTGAGCAATGTCGTGCCTTCAGGGTTAAGCATGTGGGCTTGCCCTGAGTGCAAGTTAATAATAACCATTCTCATTATCGTTCATCAAGAAGAAAATGCGATTATTTTGCATTCACTGCTCAATTATTGATCTGCTTCTCAAAATAAAGGCGATAGTCAGCAGGCTGACCCTTTTCCTCCAACGCCACAATCTGATAACCATGACAAACCAGCATACAAACCATCGCGGTAAAGCGGTTGCGTGATTTAACCGCAAGCGTTTGATAACCCGACTCATCAACCCACGCTTCTTGAGCCTTGAGTAGCGCTTTCGCCACCCCTTTGCCACGGGCCGCTTTGGTCACTCCGCCGAGCCAGCTATAAAACTGGGTCTCACTGGTGGCATAGCCTATTTTCGCCCCCACAGGCTCACCGTGTAGATATCCCACCAATACCAATGCCGTGCGTCCGGCTAATCGCGCGTGGCATTGCTCCAAGGATACACCCGCATCCAACTCGGGCACGCTGTTAAGCACCGTTACCGCCTCCTCTAAGTGCCCAGCACGAATTTCCATCTCACCTCCCCGCATTGATGTAAAAAAAGAGCCGCGATGCGACTCTTTATTCTGCTACTAATTAGGACGTTTGCTGTACCGTCGCCGATGGCGTCACCTGTGTGATTCTTCGAATAATCAAGTTGAGTAACACTCCATACATAGGAATAAACAGCCCCAAGCTAATAATCAGCTTAAAGGCATAGTCTACCAAGGCAATTTCAACCCAATGCTCGGCCATAAAAGCATCCTGGCTTTGGTAAAACGCAATCGCAAAGAACGCGAGCGTGTCTGACGCATTACCAAACAAGGTAGAACAACTCGGCGCGACCCACCATTGGCGTTGCTGGCGTAACCGGTTAAACACATGAATATCTAAGATCTGGCCGAGCAGATAAGCCATAAAGCTGGCAATCGCAATTCGCGCAACGGTGAGATTAAACGTACCCAGCTGTTCCATGCCTTGATAGCTGCCTTGGTAAAACAAGACGGATAATACGTAAGAAATCAGCAGCGAAGGTACCATGACCAGCAAGATAATACGGCGTGCCAATGCTGGACCATAGATCCTGACCGTT
Organism: Salinivibrio sp. VGrn1; assembly: GCF_009377995.1. NCBI lineage: Bacteria > Pseudomonadati > Pseudomonadota > Gammaproteobacteria > Vibrionales > Vibrionaceae > Salinivibrio > Salinivibrio sp. VGrn1. The sequence continues at coordinate 39,526 of NZ_SATA01000010.1, read as the reverse complement.
AAATCCGTCGCCAAGAAAATAAACGGAAAGGTAAACGCTCCCCACGTGGTATGAAACCCCCATACCGTAAAGGGTATCTGCACCAAGTAGTTGCTGGAGGCAATGATCAGTAAATGAAAAATCACGAGGTAGCCCAGCGCTTTACGCTGCTGAGCAAGAGAAAAGTGGCTCATAGTGCACCTTTTTGTTATTGGGGGCGAGGGAACCCAAAAAACTTAGCTACCTGTCTGCAGGTAGCGCGAGGTGGCGAATTATACAGCAATCAATCGACGGTGCCAGTGCAATTTAGAGAGGCGGATGACGCGTCCACCAGCGATGTAAAAACGCAATCACCTCATCGCCGTCGCTGTCCAACGGCTCCAACCACACGCTCTGGGTATAATGCGCCGCTTTGAGCATTAGCCGAGTGCCTTCAAAATCAATCAGCCAGGTCATCATGTCCGCGTCTTGTTGCCGCTCAAGCACAGAGGCTGCGAGGGTGTCTAACAATGGCTGACAGACTTCTTTAGCATTATCCGCATCAAGCTGCGGCTGATAAAACGCCAAGGCGCCGTCGGACGCCATCAGTTGCCAGTTACTCGGCGCCATAACCAAATTCACTTACACTAAGATGATCATCAATTAAGTCCAAAAACGCATCGCCGAATTTTTCTAGCTTGCGCTGCCCCACGCCACTCACCGCCAGGAGCTCTGCTTGAGATGACGGCAGCATCTCGGCCATTTCCATCAAACTGGCATCGTTAAATACCACGTAAGGCGGAATATCTTCTTCGTCAGCAATGGCTTTCCGTAACTTACGCAGCTTGGCAAACAGTTTTTTATCGTAATGGCGCTGGCTCAGCTTGTTGGCTTTGGTGCGAGGGCTGAGGCCAATACGCGGCACCGCCAGCTCGAGGGCAATCTCGCTGCGCAGCAATGGTCGCGCTTGTTCGGTCAACTGCAGCACCGAACTACGGGCAATGTTTTGCACCAGATAACCGCGGTGGATCAATTGGCGAATAATACTCACCCAGTATTCATGGCTCCACTCTCGCCCGATGCCATAGGTAGAGAGCTTGTCGTGACCATGATCTTTAATGCGCTGATTTTGCATCCCGCGCAACACTTCCACCACATATCCAACCCCGAAGCTTTGGTTAACACGGTACACGCACGACAGCGCTTTTTGTGCTTGTTCGGTGCCATCAAAATGGGTGGGTGGGTCGAGACAAATATCACAGTTGCCACAAGGGGTTTGGCGATTCTCGCCAAAGTAGTTTAGGAGCACTAAACGGCGACAGGTTTGCGCTTCAGCAAACGCGCCCATCGCGGTCAGTTTATGACTTTCGACCTGCTTTTGGGGCCCATCCGGCTTTTCTTCCAAGCAGCGATGGAGCCATCCCATGTCGGAGGGGTCATACAACAACACCGCTTCAGCCGGTAATCCATCTCGCCCTGCTCGGCCGGTTTCTTGGTAGTAAGATTCAATATTGCGCGGCACATCATAGTGCACCACAAAGCGGACATTGGGCTTATTGATCCCCATCCCAAATGCCACGGTCGCCACCACAATGTTGACATCGTCACGTTGAAACGCCTCTTGCACAGAGCCGCGCGCCTCAGTGCTCATTCCCGCATGGTAGGCAGCGGCGAGCATATTGTTATCACACAGTTTTTGAGTGACCTGCTCAACCCGCTTGCGACTATTACAATAAACAATCCCAGACTGACCACGCAGGCCAGTCAGAAACTGCACCAATTGCGCCAAGGGCTTGTGCTTTTCCAGCAAGGTGTAGCGAATGTTAGGGCGGTCAAAGCTACCCAGATGCACCAAGGGATCGTGCAGAGCAAGGCGGGATAAAATATCCTCGCGCGTGGTGGCATCGGCGGTGGCTGTCAGCGCCATCACAGGCACATCAGGAAAGTGCTGTTTGAGCTGGCCTAAAGAGGCATATTCGCGGCGAAAGTCATGGCCCCATTGGGAAATACAGTGCGCTTCGTCGACCGCAATCAACGCCAGTTGCCACTCGGTTAAGCGATGGATAAAGTCGCGCCCTAACGCGCGCTCAGGCGACACATAGAGTAGCTTCACCTCCCCCTGATTTAACGTGCGCAAGGTGTCCGCTTGCGCCTCAGGCGTCATCGCTGAGTTTAAACACGCCGCGGCAACACCATTGGCATTAAGCTGGTCAACCTGATCTTTCATCAATGAAATCAAAGGTGAAATCACCACGGTCAAGCCAGTGCGCACCAACGCAGGGATCTGATAGCACAGTGATTTCCCGCCCCCGGTCGGCATAATCACCAAGGCGTCACGCCCCGCAATCGCCGCATCAATCACCGCTTGCTGACCCTCGCGGAACTGGTGATAACCAAACACCGCTTTGAGTACCTGATGGGCAGGACTCATGGCAGGATCAGCGGTAGCGACGTCAGTCGCGGTTGACGCATCGGCATGGGCGGGGGTGGCGGACATAATCAAGCTCATTACTCAAACTGGCGCTCATTCTACCGACACCCCGTAAGCGATGAAACCCTGAGCACAGAGAAAGGTGCTTGCGCCCGCCCTTACAACTTGTTACATCTAGGCAACATGCACACGTTGGTGTTCATCCCTGACCGACACTTATAACGAGACTGCGCTGTGATTCCTGATCCAAAACGTACACGTCAAGGCGTGTTATTGGCCCTTGCGGCCTATATTATGTGGGGTATCGCCCCCATGTACTTTAAAACGGTCAACCATATTCCGGCGCCGGAAATTTTAGCGCACCGGGTATTGTGGTCGTTTGTTTTTTTGGCATTACTGCTTTTTTTCACCCGTCGTTTTTATCAGCTCAAGCCGATTGTCCGCGCGCCGAAAAAGCTGTTGATGTTGATGCTCACCTCTTGCTTTATTGGCTGTAATTGGCTGATTTTTATCTGGGCGATTGTCAATAACCGCATGCTAGATGCCAGCCTTGGCTACTACATTAATCCACTGGTGAACGTAGCGCTGGGGATGATCTTTCTTGGTGAGCGTTTCCGCCGTCTACAGTGGCTTGCGGCTGCGCTGGCGTTGGTAGGGGTATTGGTACAACTGATCACCTTTGGTTCACTGCCTTGGATTGCGTTGGTGCTGGCCACCAGTTTTGCGATTTACGGCTTACTGCGCAAAAAAATCAATCTCCCTGCGGTGCCGGGTTTGTTTGTGGAGACCTGCACACTCTTGCCCGTTGCGCTGATTTATCTGTGGCAGTTTGCCGATACACCCAGCGCCAACCTGCTCGATAATCCCATCAACCTGAATATGCTACTGGCCGCTGCCGGTTTGATCACGACGGTGCCTTTACTGTGCTTTACCGGCGCCGCCACCCGCTTACCCTTGACGGTATTGGGCTTTTTCCAATATATCGGCCCCAGCTTAATGTTTTTACTTGCCGTCGGCTTGTATGACGAACCCTTTACCCCAGATAAAGCCACCACCTTTGCCTTTATTTGGGCCGCCTTGGCGATATTTAGCTTTGATGCCTATCGAGCTAAGCGCCAGCAAGAAGCCAAGATAGAGACCACTCCTTTGTCAGCAGGAAAATCAGGATGAATGAGTTCGCTATTCTCGCCACGCTGGCGGGGGTGCATATGGTTGCGCTGCTCAGCCCCGGGCCCGACTTTGCCTTGGTGCTCCAAAATGCGACCCGTTATGGCCGTGCCACTGGCTTAGCGATCGCACTAGGGTTATCGCTCAGTATTTTGGCGCACACAATACTGAGCATTACCGGCATCAGCCTGTTGGTGCATCAGCACCCACAACTGTTTATGTGGGTGCAGGTGGCCGGGGGCAGTGTGCTGATGTATTTAGGCCTTAGCGCCATTAAAGGCTTGCTCGCCGCCACCACAGCACCGGCGCAAACCGCCAATGATGCGCCTGCGGTACGCGGCCAAAAACAGGCCTTTTGGAAAGGGGTGCTGACCAACCTTTTTAACCCTAAAGCCTTGGTGTTTTTTATTTCGTTGATGAGTACCTTGGTGCCGGCGAGCATGTCTGCCAGCGGCAAAGCCATGGCTGTGGCGGTGGTGTTTCTGCTCTCATTAGGCTGGTTTTCTTCGCTTGCCTGGCTGCTATCAGGCAGTCGCGTACAGCAAGTGCTCACCAAAGTCGCCCCGGTTATCGATGGCCTGTGTGCGTTGTTGTTTTTGCTGCTAGGTGGCGCGGTCGTTTGGCAAGCCGGCGTGTTCGACTAACGCCGCAGCTGAAAAACGCAGGTGGTAGGATAAATACCAATACGCCCAGCCGAGGCTGGGCGTATTGCGTTTTTTACCGTTAACCGGTCGAGCTTAAAGCGCTTCCAGTTTGGCGTACTGAGTCACCAACCACTTAATCCCTTCCCCATTAAAGGCAACTTGCACGCGGCTTTGTCCGCCACTGCCTTCAAAGTTGATGATGGTGCCTTCACCAAATTTAGGGTGTTGAACCCGCTGACCCAAACTAAACCCGGTTTGGTTAAAGTTCTCCTGAGTCTGCGTTTTGGAAAAACGGCCACCGCTTGCGGCAGGGCGTGAGACATTGGCACGCATCCGCACTTCTTCCAAGCAGGCCTCGGGCAGCTCACGAATAAAGCGCGAGATCTTATGGAACATGTCTTTGCCGTACACACGGCGCATTTCTGCGTAGGTCAGATAGAGTTTTTCCATCGCTCGCGTCATGCCGACATAGCAAAGGCGACGCTCTTCTTCTAAGCGGCCCGCTTCTTCGGCTGACATCTGGCTGGGGAACATGCCCTCTTCCACCCCGACCATAAAGACTAAGGGGAACTCGAGGCCTTTGGCACTGTGCAAGGTCATCAATTGGACCGCATCATCAAACTCGTCCGCTTGGCCTTCACCGGCCTCAAGGGCGGCATGGGCCAAGAACGCCGACAGCGGTGTCATCCCTTCCGCTTCCGCCTCTTCAGGAGGCGTAAATTGGCGCGTAGCCGTCACCAACTCTTCCAAGTTATCGACACGCGCTTGCGCTTTTTCACCTTTTTCTTGCTCGTACATGGCGCGCAAGCCGGAGTGACGGATCACCGCATCGGTTTGTTGATACAGTGCCATGTCACGGGTGTCATCTTCTAGCGCATTGACCAGCTCGATAAACCGGCCCAGCGCATTGGCTGCGCGTCCTGCCAGTGCTTTTTCTGCCAAGATTTGCTCGGCCGTGTGCCATAAGGTTTGGCCACGATCGCGCGCCGCGCCACGAAGCGTCTCAAGGGTGCGATCACCAATCCCCCGAGTGGGCGTGTTTACCACCCGCTCAAACGCCGCATCGTCATTGCGATTCCCCATCAAACGTAAATAGGCCAGCGCATCTTTGATTTCCTGACGTTCGAAAAAGCGCATGCCGCCGTAGATACGATAAGGGAGACCGGCTTGAATTAAGGCTTCTTCCAGCACCCGAGATTGGGCGTTGTTGCGGTATAAAATCGCGCTGTCGGTGAGCGCACCGCCTTCGTCTTGCCAGGTTTTGATTTTCCCGACCACAAAACGCGCTTCATCCAGCTCATTAAAACCGGCATACACAGAGATGGGCTCACCCTCTTTGCCCTCGGTCCACAGGCTTTTGCCCATCCGGTCGGCATTGTTTTCAATCAGGGTGTTCGCCGCTTGCAAAATCGTACTGGTTGAGCGGTAGTTTTGCTCCAAACGAATGGTCTGCGGGGTGGTGAAATCATCCAGAAAACGCTGAATATTTTCGACTTTCGCGCCACGCCAACCGTAAATGGATTGGTCGTCGTCCCCCACAATCATCACATGCGCCTGTTGGCCCGCCATCATGCGCAACCAAGCATATTGGATGTTGTTGGTATCTTGGAACTCATCCACCAAAATGTGCTGGAAACGCGCTTGGTAGTGTTCGCGGATCACCGCTTTATCGCGCAATAACTCTAACGTTCGCAGCAAGATCTCGGCAAAATCCACCAAACCGGCGCGATCACAGGCTTCTTGATAAGCCTGATAAATCCGCAGCCAAGTACTTTCAACCGGATCATGGCGGGTATCAATGTGCTTGGGGCGCAAGCCTTCATCTTTTTTGCCATTGATGTACCAACTCGCTTGCTTGGCGGGCCAGTGTTTTTCATCCAAGTTTTGCGCTTTAATTAACCGACGTAGCAAACGCTGCTGATCGTCTGAATCAAGAATTTGGAAGTCTTGTGGCAGGTTGGCGTCCAAATAGTGGGCACGGAGAATACGATGGCAAATGCCGTGGAAGGTGCCACACCACATGCCAGAGGCGGTGCCTTGCATCAATTGCTCGATACGGCCGCGCATTTCCGCTGCCGCTTTGTTGGTGAAGGTGACCGCCATCACCGAGAACGGCGATGCCTCTTCGACCCGCATCAGCCAAGCCATACGATGAACCAGCACCCGGGTTTTACCACTGCCAGCACCTGCCAACACCAAATGGTTGCCGAGCGGCGCGGCCACGGCTTCACGCTGTTTGTCGTTGAGTCCGTCAAGAAGAGTTGATACGTCCATCGCCACCTGCCATTTTACTGGGTATTTATACACTGGTTAGCGATTATACCAGCTCGCCACTAAATTGCGCGCCCGATCCCGACGCAACTTTTTTAAACAATAATTCAGCAGGTTAGCCACCAGCACGCAAAAAATCGCTTAAGTGGTGAAAGATTGCGCAGTGTTTTCCTATCTTGGTTTATATGCCCACCACCAATCAGTGGGCTGATAACACCAACACGGAACAAGAAGAGGAAGCATGATGAAACATACTAACCTAGCGGTTGCCGCCGCTGTCACAGGATTGCTGGCCGTAGGCGCGACCACACTCACTAGCGCACCGGCCCATGCGGCAGAAAAAGAAAAATGCTATGGCGTCGCCAAAGCCGGACAAAATGACTGCGCCACCAACACTAGCTCCTGCGCGGGCACCTCCACCGAAGACGGCCAAAAAGATGCGTTTGTGATGGTACCAAAAGGCTTGTGCGATCGCTTAGCCGGCGGCAGTACCTCGTCATCGTGATATGGCGCGCCCGGGCTAACCCCGGGCTTTGTCATTTGACCACAAGGAGCAACCATGGATGAGGCAACCGTTTTGACCGGCGTGGGGCTCAGACAACCACATCTCGCCTACTTCGACCAATATCGCCCAAAGCTTGGCTGGTTAGAAATTCACAGTGAAAACTATTTCCGTCCCCACCGTCCTGCCTTCTCAACCCTGATGCGGTTACGTGAGGATTACGCCATCAGCTGTCATGGCGTGGGGCTGTCGCTGGGGAGCGACGAGCCGCTTGATCGGGCACATTTAGACAAATTATGTACACTGGTCAAACACGTCGAGCCACTGTTTGTGTCTGACCATTTAAGTTGGAGCCGGATAGACGGGCAGCACTTTCACGATTTACTCCCCCTCCCTTACACCGAGCAGGCATTGCGGGTGTTTTGCACCAATGTGCAACAGGTTCAAGACGCGCTGCAGCGTCCTCTGCTGATTGAGAACCCATCGAGCTATTTAAGCTTTGCTCAGGGTGACTACCACGAATGGGACTTTCTCGCCGAAGTACACGCTCGCACGGGCTGCGATTTACTGCTCGATTTAAATAACGTTCATGTCAGCGCGTTTAACCATGATTTCAGCGCCAGCACCTACCTTGACGCGATTCCCGCCCATGCGGTGAAAGAAATTCACCTTGCTGGGTTTACCGTCAAACACACCCCCGCAGGAGAAATTTGGATAGACACCCATAACCAGCCGGTTAGCGAGGCAGTATGGACGCTCTATCAACAGTGGATTGACCGCCACGGCCCTCGCCACACCCTCATTGAGTGGGATACTGACTTGCCCGCACCCGAGCGATTGTTAGCAGAAGCGGCCAAAGCCCACCACCGACTAGCTCGACATAAGGAGGCGGTATGACGCTGGCAACCCTGCAGCAGGCCTTTGCTGCCACATTGCGAGATGACCCTCAGCCGCTGCCGATAAAAGACGGTCGCCTTGCCGCTGACAAACGATTGCAGATTTATCGTAACCATTATGTGGTCACCCTGACCGACACGCTAAAATGCGTGTATCCCAAGACCTGTGCACTACTGGGTGAGGCGTGTTTTGACGCGGTAGCGCGTCATCATGCGATGGTGCATCCCCCACAAACCGGGGTGATGGAAGACTATGGCGCACAGTTCGATGCGACCTTGCGCGCCCTACCCAATATTATCGAGGCCGTGCCGTGTTGCGCCGAGCTTGCCCGTTTTGAGTGGGCGCAAGTGGTGCTCACTCTCACCCCTCCCTCTCCGACGTTTGAAGGCAGCGCGCTCGCGTCGCTAAGCCCTGAGCAACAAGCGCAGGTTTGTTTACCGCTCAACCATCAAGCTCGTTTATTTGAAAGCGACTACGCAGTCAGTGACGTGTGGCAAGCGATCGCTACCGAGCAGTTCGAAGGCTTGGTGGTCGAGAAGCCGCAAGCTTTATTACTGGTTGCTAACCAAGACAAGGTGCATTGGTACGCGCTCAGTGCCCATCATGTCAGTGTGCTCAACGCCTGCCCCCATACACCATTAGGCGCGCTGTCAGAGACGCAACTTGCGTGTGTGTCTGAGCTCGCGGCCATGAATGCATTTACCACCCCAACGACTGCCTGCAATGCTAAGGAGTAAGCCATGTGGCTAACCACAATCAATCACACCTTCACTCGCGCGCTTACCCCACTGCAGCCGTTACTTCTGCTAATGGGTCGCGTCTACGTGGCGTGGATTTTTTTTCAATCTGGGCTGATCAAATACCAAAACTGGGACAGCACGCTATACCTGTTCGAGTATGAGTATCAGGTGCCGTTGCTGCCGTGGCAGCTGGCCGCGTATTTAGGGACCGCGGCGGAGCTGATTTTGCCAGTATTTGTTGCTTTGGGCCTGCTCGCACGCCCCATGACCTTGGCGTTATTTGTGTTCAACATTGTCGCGGTCGCTTCCTACCCACTGCTATGGGAGCGTGGCTATGATGACCACATTATGTGGGGCGTGATCTTATTGGTGGTCAGTGTGTGGGGGCCGGGTTGGCTTAACCTCGATAACTGGCTAGCCCGAAAACAAAGCGGCACCGGTTAGCGGTGCCACTGCTGAATAAGGGTATCGAGCTCAGATAAATCGTCGATCGCCACATCCGGCAAGGTGCGCCCTTTATGCATCATGGGGGACTGGCGCTCTGGGCGGATCCAACAGGCTTGCATGCCCGCTTGGCGCGCCCCAGACACATCCGAGCTTAAGTGATCGCCCACATGTAAAATACGCGCCGGGGCGATGCCCAAGGCCTGCGCGGCTTTATCAAACATCTCTGGGCTCGGCTTGGCTGCCCCGTGTTCACCGGCACGGAAAATATGCTGGAAAAACGGCGTCAGGCCAATCGCATCGGTGTCGACGTTACCGTTGGTGATGGCCACCAATGGCAGTTTCTCGGACCAGGCTTTTAAGTAAGCCAAACTGTGCGCCGGCGGAGTAAAGTCACTGCGATATCCGCAAAAGAAGGTGGTCGCCGCTTGGGCTTGTGCGCGCGCCTTCTCCGCGGTTAAACCAACATGCTCACCGGCAAGCGTCAGCTGGGCAACCCGCATCGCGGTAACATCAAAGCGTTGGGCAGGGTTCTCATCACGGGCTTGGCGGCGAAATCCCGCAAGGGTGGCTTTATCAAGCGCGGCGAGCGGCGGGCAGTGCTCACTCAAATAGTCGTTTAGCGCCGCCTCCGCACGTGCGATCACCGGCCAGTTATCGTACAAGGTATCATCCAAGTCAAAACTCACCGCATCAAACGCGTTTAAGCGACGATAAAATTTCATATCACGACTCCGAGTTGTTTTTTTTACCTGCACGAGGTTTGCTAGCCTCTGTGCTGCGGGCACGGGGATGCGCCGCGTCATACACTTTCGCCAAGTGTTGAAAGTCCAAGTGGGTATAAATTTGTGTGGTACTTAAATCGGCATGGCCGAGCAGCTCTTGCACTGCGCGCAAATCCCCGGACGACTCCAGCATGTGAGTGGCAAAACTATGACGCAGTTTGTGAGGATTAATGTGGCTATTCACCGCCTGCTTTTGTCCCCACTCCGCCATACGTTTTTGCACGCTACGGTGCGAAATTCGCTGGCCAAGTTTAGAGATAAATAGCGCCTCTTCTGGCCCTTTGAGGAGCTGGTTACGCACTTTCAGCCAGTTCATTACCCAGGTTTTGGCCATGCCGGAAAAAGGCACGATGCGCTCTTTTTCCCCTTTACCGGTGACACGCAAATCCCCTTTACGTACCGAGACATCACGCACGTTTAAATCAACCAGCTCGGCTAAACGCAATCCTGCGCCATACATCAGCTCCATCATCGCCCGATCACGCACCGACAGCGGGTCGTCTTGATCCACCTCGAGCAGTTGATTCATTTCATCCACATCAAGGTTTTTCGGCAACTGACGCCCTTGCTTAGGCGCGGCGACCCCTTTGGCCGGATTAGCCGCGAGCTTCTCGGTGAGAACGAGGTAGTCGAAAAAGCTGCGCAGTGCGGACAGCCGCAACGCAATACTGCCCGGTTTAAGGCCATCGCGTTTGGCTTGGCTCGATATTTGTCGCACCCAATCCGCATCCACGTCTTGCCAATGGGCGATACCCCGCGCGGTCAGAAAGTCGACAATCTTATCTAACTGGCGCTGATAATTGCGTTGCGTATGGGCACTAAGGCCCCGTTCGCTGAGCTGATATTGATAAAAACGGTCAAGAGGGACCGTCAGTGAACGGGGAGCAGCTTGGTCAGGCGTTACCGCTGTCACTGACGCTCACCCTTTTTCGCCCATTGGCTGCATAATATGGCCAAGTGCGAGGCCAGCTGTTCGATAAAAAGGGTGTCCATGTCTGGCTGAAAGTGCCCGCCATCTGCGCTCGCAAAGCTCAACAGTCCCCACTCTTTGCCTTCCCCTTTAACCGGTACCAGCGCAAAAGAGCCTAGCTCCGGTGGCGTTGCCATCACCGCTTCCGCATCCACACGGCGCAAGCGCCCAAGATAGCAACGACGACCAGCAAAATGATGGCTTTTTAATTGATCCACCGCCTGACGCGGCATGGTCTGCAGCCCGTCGATAGGCGCATACACCCGTAAGCTAACGGTCAGTTGCAGTTGCTCGCTAAGTGCCGTTAACGCCGCTTGCACCGCCTGTGGCGTGTTGGCACGCAACAGTGCCTGATGCGCTTCAGCAAAAGCACGAAACAGCGCGTCGTTTTTCGCCCCTAGGCTCATCAGTTGGGTAATGTCTTCTTCCAACTCCGCCACCCGCTCACGCAGGCGCTTAAGTTGAATTTCCACCAGCGATACCGCGCCTTGCTCACCGTGTGGCACGGTCAGCTGCGTCAGCAAATCGCGATGGCGAATAAAAAAATCTGGATTGTCTTTTAAATACGCCGCCACCGCCTCGTCGCTCAGCGGCATGGTTTCCAGTGTCGAGGCTTCTACCCCATCATTCATAATTGCAATTGTCCATCAAATACATGTGTCGCTGGGCCTGTCATTGATAAGGGATGGCCCGGCCCGCGCCAGCGAATGCGTAGATCTCCACCGGGTAAACTCACCGTTACTTGCTCATCAAGCACGCCTTGTATAATCCCGACCGCAACCGCGGCACACGCGCCACTGCCACAGGCTTGGGTTTCGCCGGCACCGCGTTCGTACACTCTAAGCTTAATCGCATTGCGGGAAAGGATCTGCATAAAGCCGGCATTGACCCGCTCAGGGAAGCGTTCGTGACTTTCAAGTAGCGGTCCCAAGGTGTCCACGTCGGCGTGGTCGACATCCTCAACCACGGTCACCACATGCGGGTTGCCCATGCTCACGGCGCCGACAAACAAGGTCTGTTCCGCCACCCGCATCAAGTAGGTTTTTTCTTGTGAGTTGGCACGAAACGGAATTTTCCCCGGCGTGAATTCCGGCTCGCCCATGTTCACACGCACCTGATTGTCGTTTTCAATGTGCAGCAGCATTTTACCGGCTTGGGTGCTCACGCTGATCTGATGCTTATTGGTCAGGCCTTTCATTCGCACGAAACGCGCAAAGCAGCGCGCACCATTGCCACATTGCGAGACTTCCGATGCGTCAGGGTTAAAAATGCGGTAGTGGAAGTCTGTTTCGGGATCGTAGGGCGGCTCAACCACTAAAAGCTGATCAAATCCCACCCCACGATGACGATCGGCCAGACGCCGAATCAGATCCGGCGAAAAGAACGCGTTTTGCGTGACACAGTCAACCACCATGAAGTCGTTGCCCAGTCCGTGCATTTTTGCAAACTGTACCTGCATGCCAATCCTTATTCTGGTAGGCGCTGTTCAAGCTGCCATAACGACGCCAAGTTCTCGCGCTCGCGCACAAGGTGTGCCTGGTCGCCATCGACCATCACTTCGGCAGGACGGCAGCGTGAGTTATAGTTTGACGCCATCACAAAGCCATACGCGCCGGCTGAGCGCACCGCCAGCAAATCGCCTGCTTCTAACACCAGCGAGCGATTTTTACCTAAGTAGTCACCCGTTTCACACACCGGGCCAACCAAATCATAGGTTTGCGGTTCACCGTCGCGCGGCACCACAGGGATGATCTCTTGATAGGCTTGATACAGGGACGGACGAATTAAGTCGTTCATCCCCGCATCGATAATGGCAAAGTTTTTGTGCTCACTGTGCTTGAGGAATTCGACCTTGGTCAGCAACACCCCTGCATTGGCAGCAATCGCACGGCCCGGCTCAAAAATCAGCTCAAGATGACGATGATTGTCCAAACGCGCCAACAGCGCTTTGGCATATTCCGATGGCTGCGGCGGTTTCTCGTCGCTGTAGGTCACGCCTAAGCCGCCACCCACATCGAGATGGCGAATAGAAATGCCTTCATCGCCCAAGGTATCAATCAGCGCCAGCAAACGGTCAGTGGATTCAATAAAAGGCGCTAGCTCGGTTAACTGCGAGCCGATATGGCAATCAATACCTTCGACCTTAAGGTGTGGCAAGCTGGCCGCATAACGGAAGCTCGTCAGCGCTTGATCAAAGGCAATGCCAAACTTATTGTCTTTCAACCCGGTAGAAATATAAGGGTGAGTATTGGCATCCACATCGGGGTTAATACGCAGCGATATCGGCGCTTGCACACCCAACTCGCCCGCCACTTGGTTTAAGCGATCGAGTTCAGAGTGTGATTCCACGTTGAAGCACTTGATGCCTACTTCCAGCGCACGACGCATCTCTGCGGCCGTTTTGCCCACGCCAGAAAACACCACTTTCGCGGGATCACCACCGGCGACGAGCACGCGCTCAAGCTCACCTTGAGAGACAATATCAAACCCTGAGCCCAAGCGTGCCAGCACATTTAATACGCCAGTATTGGCGTTCGCTTTAACGGCATAACACACCAAATGCGGGTGGTCGTCCACGGCGCGGTCAAACGCGTGCCAATGGCGCTCAAAGGTGGCACGCGAGTATACGTACAAGGGCGTGCCGTGGTCGTGGGCCAGTTGGGTCAAGGGCAGTGATTCAGCCCACAGCTGGCCGTCGTCCTGATAATTGAAATAGTCCAAGGTGCTCTTCCCTGTCGTCGTTGGTTATTGATTTTGCGTCGGTTGTTGGTCCGGATAATACAGGGGCCCTTGTTGGCCACAGCCGGTCAGTGTCATGATGCCAGTGAACATCAGTAAAATGACGAGTTTTCGCATAGTGAATGCCAGTGATTATCGAGTCAATGCCCTCTATAATCGCATCACAACCATGAAAAGCAATAGGATGTAACGGGATGAACACAACGGAATATCATCAGTTGGTCGATTTACAAATGCAGGCCATTGAAGAAGGTATCGATGACTCAGGCGCCGACATCGATTATGAGAGCGTTGGCAACGTGATGACGCTGGAGTTCGATGATGGCAGCCAGATCATCATTAATCGCCAAGAGCCCATGCAAGAAATTTGGGTGGCGTCAAAAAGTGGTGGGTTCCACTTCGCCCTCAAAGACGGCGAGTGGACCTGCAGCAAAACCGGCTTGATCCTGATGGATTTAGTTCAGCAAGAGTGCAGTAAGCACGCTGGCGAACCTATTTCTTGGTGATACATGGTCACGCATAAGCGCCCGCGGCTCGGGCGCTTATGCTCACTTAAATGATGCGACTTGCCCGGTAAACCCGCCTTGAGAAGGCGGACGTGGTGGCTGCCACTGACCATCACATTTAAAGGGCAAGGCTTGGGTGTCGCCCCCGTCATCGGTGACAATCTGATAAAACTGCGGCAAATTAAAGTTAATGAAATTCGCGCTGTAGCTGTAACGGTCGTGGGACGAGGTATAAAAACGGTTTACGCCCTGTACCATTTCGGTTTTATCCCCGCTGCACTGGCGATACACTTCCACCCGATTGTTCTCGTCGAGAATATAGAGGTTGTAACCATTGGTACAATCTTCAAAGAAAAACTGTACTAAGCCCTCGCTGGCATACGCATCCACGACTTCCGGCGGATGCACATCCTGCGGATTATCCACCACCATCACTGGCGTGCCGTTTACCTTGTTGGTGGAAATACAGCGATAAAAGTCGACCGAGTTTTCCAACCGCTGGACTGACACACCACGACGCTCAAAGAACAAACCATGAGTTTGCTTGCCGATGCGTAAGGCTTTAAAACGACGACGCTTCTCTTTTTCAACCGGCTTTAAACGTAATTCAATGCACTCAGCCACCAGTTGGTAAACCAAGTTTCGGATTAAACCGCGCATTTTGCTCGAATAACAGAACACATCGACTGACTCAGGCGGCACCGCATCCTGGTGCATTTTACCCAACATGGTTTTTAGCGCTTCCAAAATGGCATCGTCGCCACGGTAATTGAGCGTGCGCACTTCGTTCCATGAGTTGCGGTAAACGAGGTCAACACTCCCCACCAAGCAGGTTTGTTCAGGGCCATAGCTAAAAATATCGCTATTTTTAAAATCAAAGCGCATCGACGGCTTTTTGTAGGCTGATGTCGGATCATGCTCCAGGTTGACAAACAAGGCGAGCTGACGGATTTCGCATGGGCTCGACAACGCATCCAGCGTCGGACGTGGAGGGTTGAGCGAGAAGGTATTACGAATATCACTGACCAGCTGATACAAGGTATCAATATCAACATCGGCGTCGCGTACCACGGTATCCAGGCGTGTAGACTCTGTTAGCAGCCCATTGAAAAATGCCCAAGCGACCAGCTTGGAGAGGTAGCTGTTGTGCTCAAGTGGGGCGCGACCGATGATATCGACCGGATCAAGCGAGTGCTTATACAAATACCATCCCGGCGCATTAGTCCGCCCCTCCGGTACTTGAATAAAGGTGAGATCCGGTTCGTGTAAGTCTGGCGAAATTTGCGGGTTGAGCAAGGTGACTTTACCCGGCAACTCTTCAAATGCCGCGTAGAGCTTGCGGGCGAGAATGCTGATATCTTGCGGACTAATCGCGGATGTAATGTCGTTACGGCGCGCAAAGCGGATCAGGTTCCGATAACTTTGCATCAAAGCATCAAGCAATTCATTGTGGGCGTGCTGTACTTCCTCGACTTTCCAATGGCGACGATTATCGAGATACGCCAATGCCTGTTCATCCCAGCCCCACTCACGCGCCAATAAGCGCAGCACTTCGCGGCGCCAAGCGACCGAACCAGTCGCTGGGGACTGGGTCAATTTCTCATGGGTTTTAAGGTAAAAACAACGACGAACCAAATCTAAACGGCGCGTGTCACCAATCGACTCCAAGTAACGGGTGACTTTTTCCAGCATCAGATAATAAGCATCAGATTGATACACATCGACCCAGCCTGCATAGAAGCGGCGTTTGCCATCCACACTCAAAAGCTGGGTGCCGGGATACTGCCACGAGTACGCCTCGAGCAAAATCGCTTTGAGCACCGACTTATACGGCGAATCAATGCTTTTATACAGCTGCCACAAACTCGAGCCAAAATATTCTTCGGCCGGGATGGTCGGCAGGCCGCCAAAATCGACCCAATCACGACGGTCAAGGCCATGTTCAGCTACCAGTGTGTCGACGTACTCTTCATAACAGCCTTCCATCTCTGGTGGTACCATGTACCACAACAGCTTTTGCCCGGCGAGTCGCATAGAGGAGCGATAAAACTCGTCCAGCAAAAGGAAATGCTGGCTGGTGCCACAGTTATCGCTGGTCATCGCTTGGGAGAGATGATGACGAAAGCGCCCCTCACAAACCACAAAAAAATTGGCTTCTATCCCTTGGCTTAACGCCCATTCCGAGATCGCCATGCATTTGGCATCAAGCTTATCGCGCTGAGCGGCCGTTACAGAGGCATCGATACACACCCAAATATCGAGATCACTGGTGAGGCTTTGCCCCATCGAGCCGGTACTGCCCATGGTATACATGCCTTTGATCGGATGGCGCTCACGGCCTTCCACGCAGGCGGTTAAAGAAGAGAAGCGGGTGTTTGAGTGGATCAGGCAATCAGAGACAAACTCTCGTTGTGTCTCATCGAGCGCGTAATCAGCAATACCGAAAGGCACGCTGTCGCCACAAAACCCGGGTAATGCGGGGTGATTTAGATGTAAAAGCACTGGCAGCACATCAAAGATAGCTTGCGCCTGACGGCTCATCGCGGACCGCGCGCGATCCATTCTCACGCGGTTAAACGCTTCTATGCGCTCAGTTTGCTGTTCTACGTATGTTTGCAAGGCAATCATCCAGATTCGTTGACATCCCGGTCAACAGGTCGACGTTACTGTCTTCACCGTATCCGCCCAATTGCAGATAACAAAACGTGATCAATGTAACACTCTCGACAACTCGGGTAAAGCCAATAACCCCGATGCCTGTGTGGTGGTATCAACATCGCACTATAGGTGCTTTTTGAGACCAATATCAACTTTTTTGCTCTACTACCTTAGTCGTAAGTCAGCCATATTGCCGCCTTCAGATCTCATTATTTGCGCAAATAATACGCTACCGATCACATTTTTTCACCTATATGACCATAACGCCGTCATAAATCGCCAAACCGCATGGCAGAGATTACGAGTCGTCCAGCGCCAATGTTACGATGGGTGTTATGAACCAAGAAGGAAAACAAACCATGTACTCAACGCCTGTACGCATTGCCACGCGCAAAAGCCCTTTGGCTCTCTGGCAAGCTGAATTTGTTAAAGACGCATTAGAGCGCTCTCACCCGGGGCTAACGGTTGAACTGGTGCCGATGGTCACGAAAGGTGACGTGATTCTGGACACGCCTTTGGCGAAAATCGGTGGTAAAGGCTTGTTTATTAAAGAGCTTGAACAAGCCATGCTCGACGGCCGCGCAGACATTGCGGTGCACTCAATGAAAGATGTCCCGGTTGAATTCCCTGAAGGATTAGGGCTGGTCACGATTTGTGAACGCGGCGACCCACGTGATGCGTTTGTCTCCAATCACTACGACAGCATTGACGACTTACCTGAAGGCGCGGTGGTAGGTACCTCTAGCCTGCGCCGCGAATGTCAATTGCGCGAGCGTCGTCCTGATCTGGTCATTAACACATTACGGGGCAACGTGGGGACACGCCTCGGTAAACTCGATGACGGCCAGTACGATGCGATTGTCCTCGCTGCCGCTGGCTTAAAACGATTAGGTTTGAATGAACGCATTCGCAGCGAAATCCCACCAGAAGTCATTCTACCCGCCGTCGGCCAAGGCGCCGTAGGGATTGAGTGCCGCCTTGATGATGAACGCATTCGCACCTTGCTCGCGCCCTTGTCTGATGCCAGCACCACGCAGCGCGTCTTATGTGAGCGCGCAATGAACAACCGCCTAGAGGGCGGCTGCCAGGTTCCGATTGGTAGCTATTCAGACATTCAAGGCGATAAAATCTGGCTACGTGCGTTGGTCGGCGAACCTGACGGCTCCACCATTTTACGTGGCGAAGTCACGGGCCCGCTTGAAAAAGGCGAACAGCTCGGCACCGATTTAGCAGAGCAGCTTCTCGCTCAAGGCGCGCGTCAAATCTTGGATAAGCTTTATCAAGACGACGCATGACCACGGTTGTTGTTCGCCCCGAGCCAGACTGCAGTCAGTTAGTCGCCCTACTCGCCCAGCAAGGGCTAGCGGCGATCCCCTGTCCATTGGTCAGTTTTACGCCGGGGCGAGGCTTACCGTCTCTGGCCAGTCTGCTCGTCTCACTGCCTTCCGGTAGCATCTTGGTCGCAGTGAGCCCGCGCGCCGTGGCATTTGCTCATCAAGCCTTGCAACACCAAAACGGGGGATGGCCTGTTGACTGTCACTACGTCGCGGTTGGGCAACGCACTGCCAACGAGTGGCAGGCCGTCTCAGGGCAGCCTATCTTGACCCCCACCCGTGAAGACAGCGAAGGCATGCTTACACTTGCTCCTTTTAGTGCCGTGACAGGGACGCAAGTGGTGATTCTGCGCGGGGAGAGTGGACGCGATATGATGGGGCAAACGTTACAAGCACAAGGCGCACAAGTTCACTATTGCGAGACCTATCGGCGACAATGGGCGATTGAGCCTTTAGTATCGCAAGTAGTAAGCTGGCCGCATGACGCTATCGACACAGTCGTTATCACCAGTGGCCAACAATTAGCCTACTTTGATCAACTTATCACACTGAGCGGACAGCACTGGCTGCGCCAATGCCGTATACTGGTGCCCAGTAAAAGGATTCAAGATCAAGCCACTGCGCTTGGTTTTGACACGATTACGACCGTTGACAGCGTGGCCAATGATGCACTGGTTAACACGCTGCTCAGGTTAAGTAAAACGGGACTTTCGGATGACTGACAACAAAAATACCGACACCAAACAAAGCAAGGCCACCACGCCATCTTCACCCAAGACCCACGCGACAGATGCGCCGGCGCCTGAAAAAGCCAGCCAAACCTCATCGGGGGGACGTGGCGGCATATTACTCGGCGCTATCGCCATCGCATTAGCCCTCGGCTCCAGTGGCTGGGTATTTTATCATGGCCACCAGCAAGCCACCGTGTTGCAAAACACCGTATCCGCGCAACAATCTCATATCTCTCGCCTTGAACAAGATCTTAACCAACAAAAGCAAGCGGCAGAACAAGCGCGAGAGCAACTGAAAGCCACCACTCAAACACGTTTGAACCAGCAGGACAGCAGTTTATCTAGCTTGCAAAAAGCCGTCGCTGAAGTGAAAGGCCGACGTCCCAATGACTGGTTACTGGCAGAAGCCGACTATCTGATCCGAATGGCTGGGCGTAAAATTTGGCTAGAACAAGATGCACAAAGCGCCACTGCCCTGATGGAAGCGGCCGATCACCGCATTGCTCAGCTCAACGACCCGTCCTTGATGCCGATTCGCCAGGCGATGGCTGACGATATCACCGCGTTAAAGGCGGTGAAACGGGTTGATAGAGATGGGATTGTACTGCGCTTGACCAGCATGCAACAGCGGGTCGAAAATCTTCCGCTTGCCAGCGCGGTCATTCCCGACGCCGAGGCGGTGGACACGCCTATTGTCTCTGAGTCAGTGAATGACTGGAAAAGTAATCTCACCACTTCAGTCAAAGACTTTGTCGATAACTTTGTCACCTACCGCAAACGTGACGGCAACGTGGTGCCCTTGTTATCACCCACCCAAAGTTACTACCTGCAAGAAAATTTAAAAAACAAACTCGATCAAGCGATGCGCGCCGTGTATGAAGGCAATGATACCCTGTATCACGAAGCGCTAGAGATGGGAAAAGACTGGACACTGCGCTTTTATAATCAAGACGCCAATGCCACTCGCCGCTTTGTCGAGCAGCTTGACGAGCTGAACCAACAAACCATTGGCGTCGACCTGCCGCAAAAACTGAAAAGCCAGTCGCTAGTCAGTGATGAAATCAATACCCGACTGCGTCGAGACATTGCACCGCTGACAGGAGACCAATCATGATTAGATTGCTTTTGCTCGTCCTTGTGCTGGCGGCAGGGCTGGTGGTTGGCCCTCAATTAGCCGGACAGCAAGGTTATGTTTTGATCTCCGCGGCAGAACAAACACTGGAAATGAGTGTTACCACCTTGTTGGTACTGATTGGCATGTTAATCGCGGTATTATGGGCACTGGAGTGGCTACTGAGAAAGCTTTTATCCATCAGCAGCACCGCAACAGGCTGGTTATCCGGCCGTAAGCAACGTAAAGCGCGCCAGCAAACCCAAACTGGCTTAATTAAGTTACGCGAAGGGGAGTGGAAAAAAGCCGAAAAACTCCTCGCCAAAGCTCGGCCTCACAGCGATGCGCCTATGCATAACTTATTGGCTGCCGCGGAGGCGGCACAACAGCGACAAAACCTGCAGGCGCGTGACCAATACCTGCAGCAAGCCGCTGATCTTAACGCCAATAGCTTGGCTCTCGCCCTGACTCGTGCGCAGCTCCATAGCCAAAGTGGTCAGCACGAAGAAGCCTTGGCCTCGTTGCGTGCGATTAAACGTCAGCATCCTCGCAACCCGGTGATGCTGGCGCTGCTAAAAGACACCTATATTCATCTAGAAGATTGGTCAGCGCTTCTTAACCTTCTGCCCACCTTGAAAAAGGCTCAACTGCTTGATCATGAGCAATTTGATGCCCTACACGAGCGAGCTGAGCTAGGTGTAATGGCCCATGTCGCCAGTCAACAAGGCACCGAGGGACTGCTGGCGCATTGGAACCAACTCCCTAAAGCCAAACGCAACCAGCCTTCACTCTTAGCGGGGTTAGTCAAACATCTGGCGGCGCGCAATGCCGACTCAGAAGCCTACATTCTGCTACGCGAGGCCTTGAAAAAGCGCACCGATGATCGCTTGATTGCCCTGATCCCGACGCTAAACTTGCCAGATAACTACCCCGCGGTGGTGATGCTGGAAGAGTTGCTCACGCAAGATAGCCGCAACCCTGTACTTCACAGCGCCCTTGGGCAACTGCTTATGCAGTCGGGAAAATGGCAAGATGCGCGCAGCCACTTTGAGAAAGCCCTGGAGTATCGTGCCGACGTCACCGACTATGCGTATTTGGCTGATGTGTTGGATAAGCTTGATCAGGGAAAAGCCGCGAGTGATGTCTCACGTACAGCGTTAAAGTTAGCACTGCCTGAACAACCTCCCGCGGCATAGTATTTCCGCCAGCCGAAAAGGCAGTCAGTCAATTACCTTCGAATGAGAAAAAACGCCCCGCACTGCGGGGCGTCTTATTATTGTGGATAGCGACTACCGCTTTTTACACAGGACATTGAGCGCCGCATCGGCGTTACGTGTCACCACTTTGCCACTTCGAGCATCTACGCCCTTGGCGCCTTGTACCCAGTACGGTAAGCGCATGGGGAGCTGATCTGTCGCCTGCGCCACTTGCACCAATTCCTGCTGGGAGGCCAACACCATCCCTTCACGTTGACAGCGAGGTGCCGCCTGCGCATAAGGGACACGCAACCAACTCATGGATTTTTCGGTGTATTGCTTATCGCCAGCTTCTGGCTCTGGTAAGCCAAAATGGCTCAAGGTAATCGCCGTTTCCATCGGCGCCGACTTTTCAGCTCCCGAGGTCGATTGGGTTTGAGACAGCGGTGGTAAGCGGATCACGGCCGGTTGCGACAATGGCTGACGGGTTTGTCTTAACACCGCCTGCTTGGTTGGTCCAAATTGACGAACCCGCTTTAGCACCAACTGAGCCACGTCTAGGTTAGGATACGGACCAATCAAGCAACGTCCTCGCCCCTCACGCACCTGCACTTGAAACGGCAAGTCCGGTAAGCCTTGACGCAGAGACTGATAGAATTGGCGTGATGGCACGCCTTGCGTGGCGCCGCATTGCACCCAAAACGCCGTGCTCTGCGGATCCGGAGATTGATTGCCCCACAACCCTTGTCCGATATCACATGTCTCGCCAATGATTGGCCAGCCTTGTTGGCGGTCGATAATGGCGCAAGGGTTCTGTTCTGCGCGCACTGGCGCACTAATTGCCCACACTGCTACCACACTGACAGCCAAACCTCGCCACCGCCCCATGAGTCGCTCCCTTGATAACCTAATCTGCTCAGCTTAAGCAAAGTCACACATTGACTCAAGCAAGGGATCACCAAGCTGTCAGACAGCCATCAAAAAAAATGGCTGCGAACGCAGCCATTTTCCTTACCCTTTGTAGATTTTGGGATTGAAAACATCTCGTAGCCAATCGCCGAGCAAATTGATCACTAGCACCAGTAAGACCAGCACAATACCTGGGAAGGCGGTTATCCACCACGCGCCGGAGAAAATATAATTAAAACCGATACTGATCAATGAGCCCAGTGATGGCTGATCGACAGGCATCCCCAGCCCCAAGAAAGACAGTGCCGCCTCAGACATAATCGCATTGGCAACCTGCACGGTTGAAATCACCAAGATGGGCGACAAGCAGTTGGGAAGAATATGACGGAACATGATCCGTGGCGAGCGGAAACCCATCACTCGCGCTGCTTCCACATATTCTTTTTTCTTTTCTGCCAGGACAGAGGCACGAATGGTCCGCGCATACTGTGGCCACTCGGCAATCCCGATAATCACCACCAGCATTAAAATCGCGTATTGGCTATAAAACTCACTGCCAAAGCTGGCTTTAAAAATCGCTGAGACAATAATAGCGACCATCATGGTCGAGAAAGACAGCTGGATATCGGCGATACGCATAAAAAAGCTATCAATGCGGCCACCAAAATAGCCGGCACTCAGACCAATCACCGTCCCCAGAATCAACTGCAGGCCGACGGCACACAAACCTATGGTCAAAGAGATCCGTAAACCATAAATAATGGTCGACAAAATATCTCGCCCTTGGTTATCCGTGCCGAGCAAAAAGCGCGGATCGCTCCACTCCATCCAGACAGGGGGGAGCTCAGAGTCCATAATATCAATCGCCATTAAATCATAGGGATTGGTTGGGGACACTAAGGGCGCAAAGATCGCGAGCAATAAGAACACCATGAAAATGGTGAAGCTAGCGATCGCCACCTTGTCACGCTTAAAGTGGTAGAAGAAGTCAGAGTCCAAGAAGCGCTGCCAACGACTTGGTGTTGTATTCGCTTGTGTCATCGCTTACGCCTCCTTGCCGGTTAAGTTAACCGTTGGGTTAATCAAGCCATACAGCAGATCGACAATGGTGTTGGTCACCACAAAAATCAGCCCGACGAAAATCACGTAAGCGGTAATCAACGGTGTATCTACACGGTTAATCGCTTCAAGGAACAAAAAGCCCGTCCCCGGCCACTGAAAGACGGTCTCGGTCAAAATGGTATACGCAATCATGGTACCGATTTGCACACCACCAACCGTTACCACCGGCAGCATGGTGTTCTTCAGCGCATGCTGATAATAAACCTTGTTTTCGGGCAACCCTTTAGCACGTGCAAATTTCACATACTCGGTTCCCAAGGCTTCCAGCATTTCAGAGCGCACCAAGCGAATGAACAAAGGTAGCATGATGGATGCCAGCGACACGGAGGGCAGCACCAAATGCGCTAAGCCATCCAGGGTGAAAAAGCCGGACTCCCAGCCAAGCCAATTGGCCGTTTCTCCACGCCCATAAGAAGGCAGCCAGCCCAACTCAATCGAGAAGACATACATGAGCATAATCGCGGTCAAGAAGACAGGTATCGAGATACCCACGATACTAAAGCCCATGATTATCTTGGTGAGCATGCTATTGGGGTGAATCGCCGAGTACACCCCGAGTGGTATCGACACCACGACAATGATCAGTGCCGCCCCCGCCACGAGTTCTAGCGTTGCCACCAATTTATCTAAAATGACGTCCACGACTGGACGCTTAAAGAAATAAGAATTGCCTAAATCCCCTTGTAGGGCCTTGCCTACAAAGCGGGTATATTTGGTTAAGAAGGGATCGTTAAGCCCCATTTCATCACGCAGCGCATCACGCTCCGCTTCTGATACTGATTGCCCCACCAGCTCCCGCAAGGGGTCGCCGAGGTTGTCTTGGATAGCAAACGCCACCAGACTGATGACAAACATCACAATCAGTGCCTGTACCAGACGTTTGACTAAAAACGTTACCATGTGTGCCTCTAAGCGATTGGATAATCAGGGCCCCAGCGGTTGGGGCCCTGTTTTAGTCCATTACTCGACCACTAGATCGCCGAAGTAAGGGAAGTTCATACCGTTAACGATCGGCTCGATGTTAACGTTATTTTTGGCTGCCCATGATGGATCTTGCCAGTGCAGAGGTAAGAAGGCCGCTTCGTCATACAGGATCTTCTCGACCTTTTGCAGCATCGCACTACGCTTTTCCAGATCCGTTTCTGAGTTGGCTTCCATCACCAGCTTATCCACTTCGCTGTTCGAGTAGTGGCCACAGTTATACTGACCCTTACCGGTGTCCGCATCACGTGTCATGGTGAGGAACTCGGTGAAGTTGGCAGAATCTTCTGTATCTGGGTGCCAACCGATCATCTGCATGCCCGCTTCGCACTTATCAAACTCAGGCCAGTACTGCGCTTTTGGCATGGTTTGCAAGTCAACCTTGATACCAATTTTCGCCATCATTGCCGCCACCGCTTGAGCGATTTTTTCATCGTTCACGTAACGGTTGTTAGGGGCAATCATGGTGATTGAGAAACCATCTGGGTAACCGGCCTCTTCCATCAGTTTTTTCGCTTTCGCCAGGTCATAACGTGGCTCGAGATCAGGATTATAGCCTGCATACCCGACTGGGCTTTGCTGGCTCGCGGGCGTGGCCGCCCCTTTCATGATCTTCTGCGCGATACCTTCGTTGTTGACCGCATAAGCCACCGCTTGGCGAACACGTGGATCTTTAAACTCATCCACCACACTCTGGTTCATTTGGAAGGTGATGACCCGCGTCCCTGGCATGGTCACCAATTGCAGCTCGTCGGCACGTTCGATACGGCGATAGTCGTTAGGAGAAACAGGCGCAATCATGTCGACATCACCAGACAGCAGCGCCGCGACGCGGGTGGCATCTTCTTTGATCGGACGCAGCGTGATGTTATCCACATTGCCTTCGCTGTCTTTGTCCCAGTAATTCTCATTACGGTCAAACTCGACAACCACGCCTTGTTCACGTTCGTCAACCACATACGGCCCGGTGCCTGACAGGTGTGTCGACGCATAGGTTGAGCCATTTTTCTTCAGCTCAGATTTATCACGGCCGTCTTCTGTCTCACCACTGTAGAACTTGCTGTCCATCGGGAACACGTAGGTCATGACGTTTTCTACCAGCGGGTAGGTACCGTCCGTCACCACATCCACCGTGTGCTCGTCGACTTTTTTGATATCAACGATTGGGGTGAAAATCCCTTTAAAGTCGGGGGATGATTTCAAACGATCAAAGGTCCACACCACATCGTCGGCAGTAAACGCGTTTCCGGAATGGAACGTCACGCCTTCGCGAAGATTGAAACGCACGGTTTCATTATCGATACGCTCCCAAGACGTGGCGAGGCGAGGCTCAAAGTCCATCTCTTGGGTAAAGCGGACCAAGGGGTCGAAGACCATGTGTGATAGCTGTAGCGTACCACCGGAAAGCTGCTCATGAGGGTCCAGAGAAACCGGATCCGCATCATACGCGACGGTGATATCTGCAGCCGCGGCACTAACGCTCAGGCCGGCGGCCATAAGCGCCACGGCAATCTTGCTCTTCATTGTTTTCATTGCATAGCTCCTTTATGCGTAGGGGTTGCCCCCTGCTGTGTTTGCATCATGGATGAGGTGCGGCGCAATGCCGCGTCGACATAGCGTGCTATGCCGGTTGCAAACCTTCCGTGCTCATTCCCTTAAACTCTGGCATCAATGAGATAAGCTGACGGCTATATTCGTGTTGTGGGTTAGTAAACAGTTGCTCTGTCGGTGCCACTTCTAACAGCTGGCCTTTGCGCATCACACCAATGCGGTCACACATTTGGCGAATCACCGGCAAATCGTGACTGATAAACAACATGGTGAGATTGAGCTCGTCCTGCAGATCTTTGAGCAGGTTCAAAATTTGCGCCTGTACTGACACATCCAACGCGGATGTCGGCTCATCGCAAATCAGTAAACGCGGACGCGTCGCCAATGCGCGAGCAATCGAAATACGCTGGCGTTGCCCCCCAGAGAACTCGTGCGGATATTTAATCCCTGCGCCGCGACCCAGGCCAACGTGATCAAGCAAGTCGCCGACGATTTGGCGGATTTGAGACTCGCTTTCGGCCAAACGGTGAAAACGAATGGGCTCAGCGATAATGTCGTAAATCTTCATCCGTGGGTTCATGGATGAATACGGGTTTTGAAACACCATTTGCATTTGGCGACGGATAGGACGTCGGGCGCGTTCGTTTTTAATCGCGGTCAGATCGATATCTTCAAAAATGATTTGCCCCGTGTTGGGCGGATAAAGCCCGGTGATCGCGCGCGCAATGGTCGACTTTCCTGAGCCCGACTCACCGACAAGACCAAAGGTTTCCCCCTCAACCACGTCAAAGCTGACATGATCAGAGGCTTGGACGTATTCGCGGCGGCTCGCAAAGAGAGAATCCTTAGTAATAAAGCGCAAGGACACATCTTTCACCTGCAGTAGCGGACCGCTATAAGCGCGCTGATCTTGGCTTTGCCCCAGCCAGTGATTCTTGACATCAAGCTCAAGGGTCTCACCGGCTTCCTCGATATAATTGACCAGCGGAAAGCGGTCCAGCTTGATATCAGAGCGTGGCACCGCTGAAATGAGACTTTGCGTGTAAGGATGCTGAGGCTCACCTAACACTTGCTGGGTGGTGCCCAGCTCCACCAAATCACCACGATACATCACCGCGACACGGTCGGTCACATTGGCGACCACGCCCATATCATGGGTGACCAGCATACAGCCAACATTTTTCTTTTGGCATAAGTCGCGGATGAGGTTAAGGATTTGATCTTGGATGGACACATCCAACGCCGTGGTCGGCTCATCGGCAATGATGAGATCCGGCTCCCCGGCCAGCGCAACCGCAATCACCACGCGCTGACGCATCCCGCCGGAAAACTGATGGGGGTATTGTTTGAT
This sequence comes from Salinivibrio sp. VGrn1, assembly GCF_009377995.1. Classification (NCBI taxonomy): domain Bacteria; kingdom Pseudomonadati; phylum Pseudomonadota; class Gammaproteobacteria; order Vibrionales; family Vibrionaceae; genus Salinivibrio; species Salinivibrio sp. VGrn1. The sequence goes on along the minus strand of NZ_SATA01000010.1, from coordinate 12,528 downwards.
GCGCAGCTCTGGCTCAGGGATCCCCACCTGCTCCATTAAATTAAGCGCGCGCTGATAGGCCTGTTGCTGCGTCACATTCAAGTTGGTCAAAATGGTTTCGGTAAGCTGCTGCTCGACCGTAAACAGCGGATTCAGGGAGGTCATCGGGTCTTGAAAGATAAACCCAATTTTATCACCGCGCACTTTGCGCATTTCGTTGGGGGTTAGCCCGGAGATTTTTTTACCGTCCAGATACACATCGCCACTGGCAATGCGACCCGGCGGACTGAGCAAATCAATCACGGCATTACCCACCGTTGACTTGCCCGCCCCAGACTCACCCACCACGCCAACAATCTCACCGCGCTCAATCGTTAATGACAATGACGTCACGGCGGCGTGAACGCCATGGCGAGACGGGTACTCTATTCGTAGATTATTTACTTCTAGCAGTGACATTTTTCATCCTTGATATCGTCTTAGGTGACGATCGACTTCCTTACCAAAACAAGGTGATATGATCTTGCCTCGGAGAGATGCGGATTTAATCTGGCAAACATTTCACAAAAAATCAACATCACAGCAGAAAATGCCATAATGACACAGTCGGCTCGAATATTCATTCACTTGGCTACGATTGTGTACCCAAGCGTCAAACAAAAAATACACTTCATATCATAAAGATATAAGGTATTACGCTTTCCCCTGTTTTAAAGCAAATCGCGCATAGAATAAAGCAAAGTTATTTAACAGCGTGTAAACAATGACAGCGATAAGCACCAAAAAAAACGCATTTGTCGAGTTAATTGATTACTTAATAAATGAAAGGCAGTTTTTTGAACCACACAATGATAGGTATAGCAGTCACATCAAAAGGTGTGGTTTTTATTGCTGATTGGTGACTTTTTATCTATCAGAATCTTGATAGAGTTCTAATTTCTGCATTTTATCCTCTCTCAACGTCGCCACGTAGAGAAAAGAATCACCAACACGTACTCGCAAATCGATATAAAGCAGTCCCATAACAGGGAAGCTTGAAGGGGGGAAGACATGTTCATAGGGGCCAAACGAAAAAAACCAGCCATTAGGCTAGGGTTTGTAATAGTGGTCGGTGAAGAGGGATTCGATGGGGCGGCTTCCGGCCCCCGACCCTCGATCTCCAACGAACAGGCATAAACAAAAAAACCCCAGCCGTTAGGCTAGGGTTTGTAATAGTGGTCGGTGAAGAGGGATTCGAACCCCCGACCCTCTGGTCCCAAACCAGATGCGCTACCAAACTGCGCTATTCACCGACATATTCGCTGTGAGCGAAAATAATGGGGTGGCTGACGGGACTTGAACCCGCGACAACTGGAATCACAATCCAGGGCTCTACCAACTGAGCTACAGCCACCACTGATTTTTTGCCAATTTCCTTTATCCCCGGAATGGCGCGCCCGACAGGATTTGAACCTGTGACCTTTGGCTTCGGAGGCCAACACTCTATCCAACTGAGCTACGGGCGCTTGCCCCGTTGGCGGTGACGAATATTACGGATATCACCACCAGCCGTCTAGCACTTTTTTTAATTTTTTTACTGACTGGTCTCTTTTTCAACAAATTGCGTAGAAATCGTCAGTAAGGTCTCTACTATAACGGTTTAACGTAACAATCTAAAGCGCTATAATCACCTAATCTTTACACGGAGTTAACCCAGCAACGTTGGCAAATCCGTTAAGACGAGACTGACAGGCCGCAACCGAATCACCCTTGATTGATTCACCCCCTTAGGTTGGCGGCAAATAAGATAAAAAAGGCGTTAAGCCACCAGTAATGTGGGAGTGTCATTGTGAGCGCAAAGGGAAAAAGTCTAGGTCAAATTATGGTTGCCACCGTGGCGGCCCTGTTATTTGCTTCTGCTGCGCAAGCGCTAGAAGTGTCTGAGCAAGAAAAAGCCGCTATTGCTGAACGCATTGCCCCGGTTGGTGATGTGTATATTGACGGCGAAGCGCCAACGCAAACCGCCGCCGCAGAGCCGAGTGGCCCACGCAGCGGCGAGCAGGTCTACAACACCTACTGCACCGCGTGTCACGGCACAGGCGCAGCCGGCGCGCCCAAAACAGGCGATGCCGCCGCTTGGGGGCCACGTGTCGATAAAGGCATGGAAACGCTGACCACGCACGCTATCAACGGCTTTAATGCGATGCCTGCCAAAGGGACGTGTATGGATTGCTCGGATGATGAGATTGTGGCGGCCATCGAGCACATGCTCGACGCACTTTAATACCGCCGCGCAGCCAGTGTGACAATAACGCCGCCCTTGCGGCGTTATTTGTTTTTATCCAGCATGGCTTTTAGGTTGGCGATTGCGGCTTGCCCTTTCTCCATCCGCTCTTCTTGTGAAACAGGCTTTCTTTGCGACTCCCACTCCACATCGTCAAAAGGAAGCTCTTCCAGGAAGCGGCTTTGCTGAGGTTTAATCACTTCACCAAATTGACGCCGTTCTCGACACACTACAAAGGTCAGCGCCTTTTGCGCACGAGTCAGTCCGACATAAGCCAAACGCCGCTCTTCATCGATATTGTCTTCATCAATGCTCGACTGATGCGGCAATAAACCTTCTTCCATGCCAATCAGGTAGACATAAGGAAATTCGAGCCCTTTGGAGGCATGCAAGGTCATCAACTGGACTTGGTCTGCGTCATCATCGTCTTCCCCCCGCTCCATCATGTCACGTAGTGTAAGGCGCTGAACCACCTCTCTTAAGCTGCGTTCGACCTGATCGGGGTTATCACCTTCTAAGTCGGCGACAATCCAACTATAAAGCTGTGAGACGTTTTTCATCCGCATTTCAGCCACTTTAGGGCTTGAAGACGTTTCGTACAGCCACTCTTCGTAGTGAATGTCACGCAAAAGCGCCCTCACCGCCGCCACGGTATCGCCTCGCTCGGCTTGATCGGATAATTCTACCACCCAGCGGGTAAACGCTTGTAGCGACGCCAAACCACGTCCCGATAAATGTTGACTTAGCCCGAGCTCGAAGCTTGCCGCAAACAAGCTCTTTCCGCGTTGGTTGGCATAACTGCCGAGTTTCTCTAACGTCACAGGGCCAATCTCACGTCGTGGCGTGTTAACGACTCGCAAGAACGCGTTGTCATCATCGGGGTTCGTGAGCAGGCGCAGATAGGCCATGATATCTTTGATTTCTGCACGTGAGAAAAACGACGTCCCACCCGAGATCTTGTAAGGAATGCGGTTTTGCATCAGCGCTTTTTCGATTAAACGCGATTGGTGGTTTCCGCGATAAAGGATGGCGTAATCTTTGTATTGGGTACGTCCGAGAAAACGATGGCCTATCAGCTCGCCGACCACGCGCTCCGCCTCATGTTCTTCATTATTGGCCGTCAATACTTTGAGCATGTCGCCATCAGGTAAAGCAGAAAATAAGGTCTTTTCGAATACATGGGGATTATTGGCAATCAAGATGTTGGCCGCGCGGAGGATGCGACTGGTTGAGCGGTAATTTTGCTCCAACTTCACCACGTGCAAACGCGGAAAGTCTTGCTGAAGATACACCAGATTTTTCGGCTGAGCCCCTCGCCACGAGTAAATTGACTGATCGTCATCCCCGACCACCGTGAAACGTGCACGCTCACCCACTAGCAGCTTCACTAACTGATATTGGCTGGTGTTGGTATCTTGATACTCATCGACCAATAAATAACGAATGCGCGCTTGCCACCGCTCGCGTACGGCTTGGTTTTGGCTAAGTAGCGCGACCGGCATCAAAATGAGATCATCAAAATCCAGCGCGTTATACGCACGCATTTGTTTTTGGTAGCGCGCGTAACAGGCGGCAAACAGTTGATCACGCTCGCCTTGCGCCTGAGCCAGTGCTTCATCCGGCCCCAACATGGCATTTTTCCAGTTGGAAATGGTATGCACTAACTGACGGAGCAAATCTTTATCGTTATCCAACTCTTGTTCGGTCAGGGCTTTTAACAAAGCTAATTGGTCTTGATCATCAAACAGCGAAAAGCCTGCCTTGAGCCCCAAGGTTTTATATTCTCGCCGAATGATATTGAGGCCCAAGGTATGAAAGGTCGACACCATCAAACCACGCGACTCTTGCTTTCCTAAACTTTGTGCTACCCGCTCTTTCATCTCGCGTGCCGCTTTGTTGGTAAAGGTTACCGCAGCGATATGGCGCGCTTTATAGCCACATTGCTGAACCAAATAGGCAATTTTATGGGTAATGACACGTGTTTTTCCCGAGCCGGCCCCTGCCAAGACCAAGCAAGGTCCAGAGATATGTCGTACGGCATCGGATTGCGCGGGGTTAAGTTTCATGGTGACAACACCTCATCAGTGGCTGAATGAGCATTGTAGAGCGAATCCAACTGATGTCTATCTCACCGCAGCAGAGTGCATTTTGCTTGCTACACTTTATGCTTGTCATCTGCGCGAAAAACGCTCTAAAATGAATGAACGTTCATTCATTGCTTGGTGCATTATCTATGGACAAACGTACGCAAATCTTTGCCGCGACCGAGCAATTAATCGCGACGGTCGGGCTCGATAAAGTCTCAATGCAACAAGTGGCGACACAAGCACACGTCGCTGCAGGGACCATTTATCGCTATTTCAAAGACAAGGATGATTTGCTTCGCCAACTGTCTTCACACCTGATGATGCAGTGTGCGACCAATATCCAGCAAGGGGTCAAGGATGAACCAACACTCAAACGTCAGTTTGAACGCTTATGGCGCAATACTTGGACTATGATGCTACAACGCGATCATCTGCTATTGTCTCGAGACCAGTTTGATGCGCTGCCACGGGACGACCAGTTACACGCTCAGCGGGAGCGAGATGCCTTCTCCGACCTTTATCAAGTCTTTCAAGAAGGTAAGCAACAAGGCGTGCTCAAGCCCCTTGATGATGAGGTGTTAATCACCTTGGGACTCGAACCCGCTTTTTGTTTAGCTCGCAAACAGGTTCGGGGTGTTATAACCCTGGACAGTCATGCTATCGCAGATGCGATCCACGCTTGCTGGGATGCAATTTCTCTTCACTAACGACGTTCGGAGCTTACTTCGATGAAAAAATGGTTTTTCTTTATGGTTATCCTCGCACTGCTGCTGTTTGGCAGTGTGATTGGCTTTAACCTGTTCAAGCAGCAAAAGATTGCAGAGTATATGGCAAACATGCCAGAGCCCACCCACCCAGTCACCGCGGTGACGGTTGAGGCTGAGCCTTGGACACCAACGCTTGACGCCATTGGTTTTGTTGAGCCTAACCAAGGGATCACCTTAACCACCCAAATTGCCGGTGTCGTCGATGTGATTAATTTTGAGTCTGGCCAAACCGTTGAGCGTGGGCAAAACCTGGTCGAGCTCGACTCGAGCGTTGAAAAAGCCAATTTAGCCAGCACCCAAGCTCGCCTACCGGCGGCGGAAGCCAAGTTTAAACGCTACCAAGGACTGTTTGCTAAAGGCTCTATTTCTAAAGAAGCGCTGGATGAAGCCGAGGCCAATTATCGTTCGCTACAAGCTGACATTAACGCACTGAAAGCCACCATTGCCCGTCGTAATATCCAAGCACCCTTCGATGGTGTGATTGGCCTGCGTGATGTTTTCTTAGGTGAATACTTGCAGCCAGGTACGGATATTGCTCGCCTCGAGGATACCTCGGTGATGAAGCTGCGCTTTACCGTGCCACAAACAGATATTTCTAAAATCCGTCTGAGCCAGCCGTTGCGCATTACTGTCGATGCGTATCCTGAAAAGGAATTCATCGGCTCTATCAGTGCCATTGAGCCTGCGGTCAACAGCCAGAGTGGTCTTATCAAGGTGGAAGCGAACATCCCGAATAACGATGGTCAGTTGCGCTCAGGGATGTTTGCCCGTGCCGATATCGTTCTACCTACCATTGAAGAGCAAATCGTGATTGATCAAACCGCGATTAATTTCACCTTGTACGGGGAAAGTGTGTACGTGATCCGCGAAGAAGAAGGGGAAAAACGCGCGTTCCAACAAGTGCTCAAAGTCGGTGAACGTCGTGGCCATCAAGCACGCATTATCGAAGGTCTGCAACCTGGCGATCAGGTCGTCACCTCCGGCCAAGTGCGATTAAGCAATGGCTCCAAAGTGAAAATCGTCGAAAACGACGCTCTCACACCACCAGAACAATTACCTCAATTGTAAGACGAGGATGTGATGCGCTTTACTGATATTTTTATCCGGCGCCCCGTGCTAGCCGCGTCAATCAGTATTCTGATTGCGCTGCTCGGCCTGCAATCTTTATTTAAGATGCAAGTCAGGGAATACCCGGAGATGACCAATACCGTGGTCACCATCACAACCAGCTATTATGGCGCCAGCGCCGACTTGATTCAGGGCTTCATTACGACGCCACTCGAACAAGCCGTGGCCCAAGCTGATAATATTGACTTTATGACCTCAGAGTCGGTGCTTGGTTCTTCGACCATTACGGTCAATATGAAGCTTAATACCGACCCTAATGCCGCCTTGGCCGATATTCTCGCCAAGGTAAACTCGGTGCGTGCTCAGCTCCCCGCTGAAGCCGAAGATCCGTCAGTATCGATGTCGACCGGTTCGACCACCGCGGTGATGTATGTTGGTTTTACCTCACCCGAGCTCGACTCCAGTCAGATCACCGACTACCTCGAACGCGTGGTCAAACCTCAGCTGTTTACCGTGGATGGCGTTTCCAAAATCGACCTTTACGGCGGTGTGAAGTATGGCCTTCGCGTGTGGCTCGATCCGGAGAAAATGGCGGCATTTAAGCTGGCGGCCACCGACGTGATGTCCGTGCTTGATGCCAACAACTACCAGTCGGCCACCGGTCAGGCGATTGGTACCTTTATGATCTATAACGGCAGTGCCGATACCCAGGTCTCCACCCCTGAAGAGCTGAGTAACTTGGTGGTGGATACCCAAGATGGTCGTGTCGTACGCCTCGGAGACATCGCTAAGGTCTCACTCGAGAAAAGCCATGATCGGGTACGTGCACTGGCCAATGGCTCTGAGGCGGTTGTCGCCGCGATCAATGCCACCCCGTCGGCTAACCCCATAAATATTGCCGCTGACGTCATGGATATGTTGCCGGAAGTTGAGCGCAACATGCCAAGCAATATCGAGATGAATGTGCTGTATGACTCATCTAATGCAATCAATGAGTCCATCAATGAGGTGATCAAAACCATCATTGAAGCGGCACTGATCGTGTTGGTGGTGATCACCCTGTTCTTGGGCTCATTCCGAGCGGTAATTATCCCTATTATCACCATTCCGCTATCCCTGATTGGTGTGGCGCTGGTGATGGAAATGATTGGCTTCTCACTGAACTTGATGACCCTGCTGGCGATGGTGCTGGCTATCGGCTTGGTGGTCGACGATGCGATCGTGGTATTGGAAAACATCGACCGCCATATCAAGCTGGGAGAGTCCCCTTTCCGCGCGGCCATTATTGGTACACGGGAAATTGCCGTGCCGGTTATCTCCATGACACTGACATTGGCGGCGGTGTATGCCCCCATCGCCATGATGGGCGGGATCACCGGCTCGCTGTTTAAAGAGTTTGCGTTAACGCTTGCTGGGGCTGTGTTTGTCTCCGGGATTGTCGCATTAACACTCTCACCGGTAATGTGTTCGACCATGCTGAAAGCCAACGCCAAGCCAAGTCGCTTTGAGCTTGCCGTTCATCGCTTCTTGGATGGAATGACCGACAAGTATGCTCATCTTCTTAGTAAGGTGATGCAACGCCGTCCTGTGGTGGTATCTTTTGCGGTCATCGTCTTTGCCTCTTTACCCGTGCTATTTAATTTTATCCCCAGTGAACTCGCACCATCGGAAGATAAAGGCGTGGTAGTCATGATGGGGACGGCGCCCTCGACGGCTAACCTGGATTACATCCAAAACAGCATGGCGGAAGTGAACCAAAAGCTCGACGAGCAACCAGAAGTGGCCTTTTCTCAGGTCTTTTCTGGGGTGCCGAAGTCGAATCAAGCGTTTGGTATCGCCTCACTGGTGCCTTGGAGTGAGCGGGAAGCCAGTCAGTCCGAAGTGGTAAAACGCATGGCTGACGAAGTGAAAGACATTCCGGGTATGAAGGTCACCACCTTTGAAATGCCAGAACTGCCCGGTGCCTCCTCCGGCTTGCCGATCCAATTTGTGGTGACGACCCCGAATAATTTCGAAAGTCTCTATCAAGTGACCGCCGAAATTATGTCCGAGGTACAATCTAGTCCGAACTTCGTCTATTCGGAGCTGAACCTTAACTTTGATTCGGCCACCATGAATATCAGCATTGATAAAGACAAAGCTGGCTCATATGGCGTGACGATGCGTGATATTGGCGCCACCATTGGCACCATGATGGCGGATGGCTACGTCAACCGTATCGACTTTGATGGCCGCTCATATGAGGTGATCCCGCAAGTGGAGCGTAAATATCGCCTCAACCCTGAGTCCATTGAGAGCTACTATGTTCGTGCGGCCAACGGCGATTCCATTCCGCTGGGCTCGCTGATTGACATTGAAGTCACCGCGGAGCCTCGCTCACTCCCGCACTTTAATCAGCTAAACGCTGCGACCATCAGTGCGGTATCTGCGCCCGGTGTCACCATGGGTACCGCGGTGGATTGGTTCGAAAGCAAGGCAGCAGAATTGCCTAAAGGCTATCAGCACGATTACCTCGGTGAGTCTCGCCAATACGTGACAGAAGGCAGCGCGCTGTATGCCACCTTCTTGTTTGCCTTAGCGATCATTTATCTGGTACTGGCGATTCAGTTTGAATCCTTGCTCGACCCACTGGTGATCTTGGTCTCTGTGCCACTTGCGATTTGTGGTGCCTTAATTGCACTCGCGTGGGGGCTGTCATCAATGAACATCTACTCACAAGTCGGGTTGATAACCTTGATAGGTCTGATTACCAAACACGGTATTCTGATCTGTGAGGTGGCTAAAGAGCAGCAACTGCATCATCAAGCCAGCCGAATGGACGCGGTAAAAGAAGCGGCCAAAATTCGTCTGCGTCCGATCTTAATGACCACTGCCGCGATGATTGCAGGCCTCATCCCACTAATGTTCGCCACCGGCGCAGGCGCCGAGCAACGCTTTAGCATCGGGATTGTGATCGTAGCGGGTCTCGCTATCGGTACGTTATTCACGCTATTCGTTCTGCCAGTGATTTACACCTACCTGGCCAGCAAGCACAAACCACTGCCTGTGTTTGTCGAAGACGATGAACTTGATAAGCTCGATGAAGACTATCGCGCATCACACTAACCCAAAGGGCCTTCGGGCCCTTTTCTTTTATCATCCTTTCGACAAGCTGTGCGTATTTACATAGAATAAAGACAGTTAATAAAGGAGTATTCCATGTTTGACCCCAAAAAACTTGAGCAAATGGCCAAGCAAATTCACGACGCCATGCCTCAGCCTGTTAAAGAGTTAGGCACGGATATGGAAAGCCGTGTGCGCCAAGCCATCCAAGGCCAACTGACTAAGCTGGATGTAGTAAGCCGTGAGGAGTTTGATGTACAAACCCAGGTGTTACTGCGCACCCGTCAAAAGCTCACCGAACTCGAAGCCAAGCTGGATGCCATGGAAACAAAAGTGGGTCAATCGACAGATAACCAAGAATAACCCACGCAGATATAAAAAAGCCTGACCCTCAGGCCAGGCTTCTCTTCCGCGTTATCTCAAACGATCCGCGTTTTTATTTGTCGAGCGCAATTTGTTTCATATCAGTCATATAGCCGCGCAATTCCTCGCCGATAAACTCAATCGGGTGATTACGGATACGATCATTGACCTCGATTAAGGTGGCGTTGTCGACCTGATTAGAGGCTTCTCCGAGTCCTTTACCAATCACATCAGCCCCCACTGTTGGCATAAAGTGTTCGCGCAGCAGCGGTGTCGCGACGTTTGCAAATAAGTAGTTGCCGTACTCAGCCGTATCGGAAATGACCACGTTCATTTCATAAAGACGCTTACGCGCGATGGTGTTGGCAATCAAAGGCAATTCATGCAATGACTCGTAATACGCTGACTCTTCGATAATGCCGGATGACACCATAACTTCAAAAGCAAGCTCGACCCCTGCACGCACCATAGCAACCATCAAAATACCGTTATCAAAGAACTCTTGCTCACTGATGCTTACATCCGACTCGGGATAGTTTTCAAACGCGGTCTGTGCCGTTTCTTCACGCCATGTGAACAAGTCTTTATCGCCGTTTTCCCAATCGGCCATCATGGTCGCGGAGAAATGGCCAGAAATGATGTCATCCATATGTTTGTTATATAGAGGACGCATCAGTTCTTTAAGCGACTCCGACAGTTCAAAGGCTTTGATTTTCGCTGGGTTGGACAAGCGATCCATCATGTGGGTGATGCCCCCGAACTTCAGCGCTTCCGTAATGGTTTCCCAGCCGTACTGAATAAGCTTACCCGCATAACCTGGCTCAACGCCCTCTGCGATCATTTTCTCATAGCAAACGACCGAGCCTGCCTGCAGCATGCCACACAGGATAGTTTGCTCTCCCATCAGATCGGATTTCACTTCTGCCACGAATGAAGAGGCAAGTACGCCAGCACGGTGGCCACCGGTTGCAGCTGCCCACGCTTTCGCAATCTCAAAGCCTTCACCTTTAGGATCATTTTCTGGATGGACAGCGATCAGCGTCGGCACACCAAAGCCGCGTTTATATTCTTCACGCACCTCGGTACCCGGACACTTAGGCGCCACCATAACCACAGTAATGTCTTCACGGATACGCTGACCGACTTCGACAATATTAAAACCATGTGAGTAACCGAGCGCGGCGCCCTCTTTCATCAGTGGCATCACGGTTTCGACGACGTTGGAGTGCTGTTTATCTGGTGTAAGGTTGATCACCAAGTCTGCCTGTGGAATCAAATCTTGGTAGCTACCCACTTCAAATCCATTCTCAGCCGCATTCTGATAAGAAGGGCGCTTTTCATCAATGGCAGCCTGTCGCAGTGCATAAGCCACATCAAGACCCGAGTCGCGCATGTTTAAGCCTTGGTTGAGCCCTTGCGCACCACAGCCGACAATCACCACTTTTTTACCTTTGAGAAATTCGGCCTCGGTGGCAAATTCGTCACGATCCATAAACCGGCATACGCCTAATTGTTCCAATTGTTGACGCAAATTCAGGGTATTAAAGTAGTTCGCCATGGGGTGCTCCATTGATTCAAATCCGTGATTGGGTGTGTTTTCACCGCGTTTTTTTGATACTACCCTAACCACTATATTGCCTAAAGTGATATATTCACAATATAACATTGCAATTAAAGCAACAATAAAATCATGAATGCAAAGCAACTCACGGGCTTCCTCCATCTCTGTGACACCAAAAGCTACACCCGGGCCGCACAAGCGATGCACGTCAGCCCCTCAGCCTTGAGCCGAATCATCCAACGTCTTGAAGAAGATATCGGTCAGCCGCTGTTTATTCGCACCAATAAAGCGGTCGATCTCACCCCAGCAGGTAAAACGCTGCTTCCCGTCGCACGCGATATTCTTCAGCTTTGGCACACGACTAAAGCCAGTATCAATGAACATGCCTCTTTGCTCGGCGGTAAGCTCACGCTCTTTTGTTCGGTCACTGCAAGCTATAGCCATTTACCTGAGCTCCTCGCGCGGTTTCGTCAACAATACCCAAATATCGAGCTACAGCTTCTGACTGGCGATCCCGCCCAAGCAGAAGAGAAGGTGCAAGACAATAGCGCCGACATTGCCATTGCTGCTAAACCCAAACGCTTGTCATCCAGCTTGGTGTTTCAACCGATTGATACAGTCAGTTTGTCGGTTATCGCACCGGCAATGGCCAGCAGTGGCATTGACCTACAAGCCATTGACTGGCAGCACACACCATTAATCTTGCCCGAAGCAGGGACAGCGCGCGAACTCGCTGATCAATGGTTGACCAGTAAAGGTATCGAGCCAAACGTCTACGCACAAATAGCAGGCCATGAGGCGATTGTCAGTATGGTGGCATTGGGCTGTGGTATTGGTGTCGCGCCCGATGTAGTGATTGATAACAGCCCAGTAAAAGACAAGGTTGAGCGATTACGCCAAGAAATTGTACAACCTCTCGAACTGGGCCTTTGTTGTAAAGCTTCCCGCGCAAAAGAGCCTTTACTCAACGCCCTACTCGATGTCATGCGATAAACACAAAAAGCCCTAACACAATGATGCTGGGGCTTAAACGCAAAAAACCCCAGCTTTTCAGCTAGGGTTTCTAAATAGTGGCGGAGGGCCGGGGTTGCGGACAACGGGCAGGCCATCCTGCGGGACTCATTCGCCCGCAGGGCGAACCTGGCCAATAACAAAAAAACCCCAGCTTCTCAGCTAGGGTTTCTAAGTAGTGGCGGAGTGGACGGGACTCGAACCCGCGACCCCCGGCGTGACAGGCCGGTATTCTAACCAACTGAACTACCACTCCGCACCAATGCTGTATGACTAAAGACTTATATCTCTTGGCTTTAATCAATTGTAATCAAAGCCTGGCGATGT